>NZ_JBIVUT010000029.1:0-114850 GCF_044757365.1 Streptomyces sp. NPDC091289 | reverse complement strand
GCGGCTGGTGGCCGCGGCCAACGGACTGCCGGTCCGGTGGGACGGCACCGCCTCGGGGGGGGGGGGGGGGGGGGGGGGGGGGGGGGGGGGGGGGGGGGGGGCCCGGGCCCCCCCCCCCCCCCGCCCCCCCCCCCCCCCCCCGGGCCGGGGGCGGGGCCGAAGGATCAGTAGCTGGTGGTGACGGTGGCCCCGCCGAACGCGGTCGCGGCGTGGACGCTGATGTAGTGGGCGCCGCCGCGCGGGTTGTCGATCGTCAGGGTGTGGGAGTTGCCGGGGCCGGTGTCCCGGGCGGTGTGGGCGCCGGTGGTGGCCCAGTTGGAGTCGCTGTAGTAGAGGTCGGCGTCACCGGTGCCGCCGCTGAGGGTGATCTTCAGCTGGGTGGTGCCGTCCGGGATGTACAGGTAGTGGTAGGCGTAGTCGCCGGTGGGCGCGGAGAGGTTGCCGCGGCTGCAGTCCTTGTCCAGGACGCGGGTGTCGGGGTCGGTGCACTCGCCGCCGCCGGAGCCGTCGGTGACGGTGACTTCGCGGGTGGTGGTGGCCGTGGCGCCCTGGTCGTCGGTCACGGTCAGCCGGACGGTGTAGGTGCCCGCGGTGCTGTAGGTCTTGATGGGGTCGGTCTGCGTCGAGGTGGTGCCGTCGCCGAAGTCCCAGGCGCGGGAGGCGATGGTGCCGTCGGAGTCGGTCGAGCGGTCGGTGAGGGTGACCGTCAGGTCCTCGACCGCGGCGGTGAACTCGGCGGTGGGGGCCTGGTTGCCCGGCTGGCCGCCGCCCCCGCACTCACCGGCGGCGCAGGCCGCCAGCCAGGTCTTCCAGTCGCTGTCGTAGCGGGTGCCGATGGTGCTGGTGAGGTAGGTCCGGGCGGCGCTCCACTCGCCGGTGCGGTAGTGGCCGAGCACCGTGTCCAGGTCGTCGGGGTGCTTCTCCAGCAGGTAGCGCACGGCGAGGTAGCCCCAGCGGTACACCCGCGTCTGGTCGTGGGTGTAGTCGGTGTCGAACAGGGTGCTCAGGTTGTAGGTGCCCTTGCCGGCCTCGGTGATCGCGTCGGTGTAGGGCTCCTCGCGGTAGTGGTAGGAGATGTACTCCGCGAAGCCCTCCACCCACCAGATGGTGGGGGTGGTCATGTTCTCGGCGAAGTCGCCGTACATGGTGAAGCGGCCGTCGAGGTAGTGGGTGTACTCGTGGTTGAGGTTCCAGATGTGGAAGTCCGGCCGCAGCCACTCGGCCTCGTAGGCGATGAAGCGGGGCTGGTTGCCGACGACGGAGGGGTCGCCCTCCAGGTACATGCCGCCGTTGTTGGTGTCGATCCCGTACATCGCGCCGGCGTATGTCTGGTAGTCGGTGCTGGAGTCGTAGGCGATCACCTCGATGGTGGTGTTGTTGTCGTCGGCGACCGGGCCGTCGTCCTTGGCGATCCGGTGGAAGTAGGCGTCCTGCTCGATGAGGCTGGTGCAGCTGGCGTTCAGCTCGGCGGCCGTCATCTGCTGGGCGAGGATGCGGATGCTGGGGCTACAGGTGTGGTTGACCGGCAGGACCTCGCGCTTGAGGCGTTCCTGGAGGTCGCAGACGCCGTAGTCGGCGCAGTTCTCCCGGTCGTAGTAGTCGGCCATCTCCGCTATGCCCACCCAGAGCGGGGCGGTGGGGCCGGTGATGGAGGTCTGCTGGAGCAGGGCGGTGGCCAGGGGGCGGACCTTGCTCCGCAGGGTCGGGTGCTGGAGGAAGCGGCCCAGTTCGCGTCCGGCGTTGGACGTCAGATAAGCCTGATCGCCCTCGAGCAGGGAGAGGTGGTCGGCGGCGAAGCGGTACAGCGAGTCGATGACGCTCGGGTCCGCCTCGACGGCGCTGACGAACTCGGGCACCTGGTGGCCCCGGAAGGTCACCGTGTACACGTTGTTGACCGCGGCGAGCATCCGTGAGGACGCGTTCCAGGAGGAGTCGTAGTCCGCCAGCAGCTGCTTGACGACGGAGAGGTAGCGGGCGTTCTCCTGGGCGCTGTCGATCAGGATGACCGCCTCGGAGAGCGTCTCGCCGTTGGCGTCGGTGACGTCGCGCGACCGGGGGCTCGCGAAGAAGCCGTCGAGGCCCGAGCGGATGGCGGTCGTCAGGGTGGGACCGTACGGTCCGACGACGTCCGGGTTGTACCACTGCACGTAGTACCCGGCCCGGAGGTAGAGCACGAGCTGCGGGGTGCCGGTGCTGCCGTCACCCGGGTAGCTGGCGGCGTTGTCGCGCAGCGCGTACGCCACGGAGACCATCTGGGCCTCGCGGAAGGCCAGTTGGGCGTCGTTGCCGGTCAGGCTGAACAGGGTGTTGACGCAGTCGAGGGGGGACTCCTTGATCTGCCGCACCAGTTCGTCCCCGGTGCGGCCGGTGAAGTCGGCCGGATCGCACGCGGCGGCCGCCCGGGCCTTCTTGCCCGCGCTCTGCTTCCGCGGGGCGTCCTGGTGGCCGTAGGCCTCCTTGAGGGGGGACTTGTCGGCGCTCAGCGGCGGGATCTGGGACACCTTCAGCCGGCCCTCGATCTGGTGACCGGTGTCCGAGGTGGGGGACTGCTGCGCCAGCGGCGCGGGGTCGGCCGAGCCGCCGGGGCGGGACGGCTGCGACGCGTTCGATGCCGTGGCGGCCGAAGGGGAGTTCGGCTGCGCCTGGGCCGGCTGCGCGAGCAGCGCGACGCTCATCGCCCCGGCGAGAGCCAGGGGCAGAACGGCACCCACACCTCGGCGGACGAGTGTGGTTCTCACGTTGTTTCCTCCCATGAGGGATCGGAGGCACGCAGATGCGTGACCGATGGGATGCACAGGGCGTGGGCCAGGGGGTGTTGTCGTGCCGTGCTGTCGGCCGGACGGAATGGGGTCCATGTCCAGAGTTGACATGCCCACGCCCTGTGCCATGTACCATGGCACAGGTCACACCTCACAGGGAAGACGTAGGACCGGATCCGATGCGACTTCCCGGTGAACACCGCCCGGCGGTAAGGGGGTAGCCCGCCGGGAACCTCTCAGCCCGTTTCGGGGAAGTGACAGGCGGCCGTGCGCGCGCCGGAGCCCACGACCTGGAGCAGCGGCCGCTCGGTGCGGCAGACGGCCTGCGCCTTGGGGCAGCGCGGATGGAAGCCGCAGCCGCTGGGCGGCGCGGCGGGGCTCGGCGGGTCGCCGAGCAGGATGATCCGCTCCCGGCGCCGCTCCGCCGCCGGGTCGGGCAGCGGGACCGCCGAGAGCAGCGCCCGGGTGTAGGGGTGCGCCGGCCGCTCGTACAGCTCGCGCTTGTCACCGATCTCGACGATGCGGCCCAGGTACATCACCGCCACCCGGTCGCACACCCGCTTCACGACGGACAGGTCGTGGGCGATGAAGAGGAACGACAGCCCCAGCTCCTCGCCCAGACGCTCCATCAGGTTGACGACCTGGGCCTGGACGGACACGTCGAGCGCGGAGACCGGCTCGTCGGCGACGATCAGCCGGGGGCCGGTCGCCAGGGCGCGGGCGATGCCGATGCGCTGGGCCTGACCGCCGGAGAACTGGTACGGGTGCCGGTCCAGGTGTTCGGCGCCCAGGCCCACCAGGTCGAGCAGCGTGGCGGCCCGGTCCCGGGCCGCCGCGACCGTGGAGCCCTGCACCAGCAGGGGTTCGGCGATGATCCGGGCGACGGTCTGCCGGGGGTTCAGGGAGGCGTGCGGATCCTGGAAGATGATCTGGAGGTGCCGCCGCACGGGCCGCAGCGCGCGCGGGGACAGATGGGTGATGTCACGGCCCTCGAACTCCACGGTCCCCGCGGTGGGTTCCAGCAGCCGGACCAGCATCCGGCCCGTGGTGGACTTGCCGCAGCCGGACTCCCCGACCAGCCCGAGGGTCTCCCCCGCCGCGAGCTCCAGATCGACCCCGTCCACCGCGCGGACCGGTGCGGTGGCCCGCCCCAGGACGCGCCGGCCGGGGAACGTCTTCACCAGATCGCGTACGGACAGCAGGGGCGGCTCCCCCTCCGAACCGGCATCTGAGCGACGGGACTTGGCGTAGGTGGGTTTCATCGGGCCTCCTCGGCCGGTACGGGGACCCCGCCGGACGGACCGGAGTGCGGGGCGGCCGGGGCGGCCGGCAGGGGAAGGTGACAGGCGACCAGCCGGCCGCCGCCGGGCACGTCCCGGATACGGGGGCTCTCCCCGGCGCAGCGGGCCCGCTCCGGGGCGGTGGCGGCGGCCGCCCGGGGGCAGCGCGGCGCGAAGGGGCAGCCGGCCCGTGGCTCGGCCGGGGACGGCGGGGAGCCGGGGATGGCGCGCAGCGGTGCGTCGTCCGGGTCGTCCAGGCGGGGCAGCGAGTCCAGGAGGCCCCGGGTGTAGGGGTGCGCGGGGCTGTGGAACAGGTCGTCCACCGGGGCCTGTTCGGCGCCGCGCCCGCCGTACATGACGAGCACCTCGTGGGCGACGCGGGCCACCACGCCCAGGTCATGGGTGATCATCAGCACGCCCAGGCCCCGTTCCTGCTGGAGCCGGGCGATCAGTTCGAGGATCTGCGCCTGGACGGTGACGTCGAGCGCGGTGGTCGGTTCGTCGGCGACGAGCAGTTCGGGTTCGCAGGACAGGGCCATGGCGATCATGGCGCGCTGGCGCATCCCGCCGGAGAACTGGTGCGCGTACTCCCCCGCCCGGCGGGCCGGTTCGGGGATGCCGACCTCGCCGAGCATGTCCACGGCGCGTCTGCGGGCGACGCGCCGGCCGCTGCCGAAGTGGTGGCGGTGGGCCTCCGCGATCTGCTCGCCGACCGTGTACGCGGGGTGCAGCGCGGACAGCGGGTCCTGGAAGACCATGGCCATCCGGCGTCCGCGCAGCCGGCCGAACCGGCGGTCGGTCAAGCCGAGGAGCTCCTGTCCGGCGAGGGAGATCGATCCGCTCACCCGGGCCCGGCGGTGCAGCCCCATCACGGCGAGGGAGGTGACCGACTTGCCGGAGCCGGATTCGCCGACCAGCCCCAGGGTGCGGCCGGCCGCCACGGTGAAGGAGACCCCGTCGACCGCCTGGACGGTTCCGGCGGGGGTGTCGAAGGCGACCCGCAGGTCGTGGACGCGCAGCAGGGGGTGGTCCGGTGCGGTGGTGGCGGGCGGCACGGTGGTGGGCGGCACGTCAGTTCCTCACCCTCGGGTCGACGACGGCGTACAGGAGGTCGATGACGACGTTGGCCGCCACGATGAAGAAGGCCGCGAGCAGGGTCACGCCGAGCACGACGGGCTGGTCGGAGCGTTGCAGGGCGTCGTAGAAGAGCCTGCCGACGCCGGGGATGCCGAAGATGGACTCGGTGATGACCGCGCCCGCCAGCAGGGCGCCGAGGTCCATGCCGAAGAGGGTGAGGACCGGCATCATCGCGGAGCGCAGCCCGTGTTTCACCACGACGGTGCGGGCGGGCAGGCCCTTGGCGCGGGCGGTCCGGATGTACGGCTGCGCCATGGTCTCGATCATCGAACTGCGGCTCTGGCGCGCGTACATGGCGGCGTAGAGCAGAGCCAGGGCGATCCAGGGCAGCAGCAGGTTGACCGCCCAGGCCACGGGGTCCTCGGTGAGCGGGACGTAGGCGGGGTAGGGCAGCAGCCCGGTCAGCCGGACCAGCCCGTACAGGAGCATCACGGCGGTGAAGTAGACGGGCAGGGATGCCGTGGCCACCGCGCCGACCATCAGGGTGCGGTCGAGAAGTCCGCCCTTGCGCAGGGCGGCGGTCACTCCGGCGCTCAGCCCGAGCACCAGCCACAGGAGGGCGGCTCCGAACGCCAGGGAGACCGAGACGGGCAGGCGGTCCATCAGCAGGTCCCACACCGGCAGGGCGTTCTCGTAGGAGTAGCCGAGGCAGGGGAAGCCGCACTGCAGGGCGTGCGGGCCGCTGCCCAGTTCGCGGCCGGCGAAGATGCCGACGAGGTAGTCGCCGAACTGCCGCCACACGGGCTGGTCGAGCCCCATGAAGTGGCGTACCTCCGCGAGCCGTTCGGGGCTGCACGTCTTGCCGCAGGCGGCCGCGGCGGGGTCGGCGGGCAGCAGGTAGAAGATGACGAAGGTGACGGCGCAGATGGCGAGCAGGACGCCGGCCACGCCGAGGATCCTGCGGACCAGGTAGGTGATCACGGGCGTCCTCCCTGGGGGTCGAGGATGTCGCGCAGCGCGTCGCCGAGGACGGTGAAGGCGAGGACGGCGACGAAGAGGAAGACGCTGGGGACGATGAAGTACATGGGGTCCATCTCGTAGTACGCGACGGCCTCGGCGATCATCTGGCCCCAGGAGGGGGTGGGCGGGCGCACGCCCACCCCGAGGAAGCTGAGCGCCGCCTCGGTGCTGATCATTCCGGGGATCAGCAGGGTGGTGTACGCGATGACGGGACCGGAGATGTTGGGCAGGACCTGCCGGGTGAGGATGCGCCAGGGCCCGCTGCCGCAGGCGCGGGCGGCCTCGACGTACTCGCGGTGGCGCAGGGAGAGGGCCTCGGCGCGCACCACGCGGGCGATGCCGGGCCAGCCGAAGACGCCGATGACGACGGTCATCAGGACGACCCGGTTGACGTCCTGGGCCACCGACATCATCGCGATCATGAAGATGAGCGAGGGGAAGGACATGGTGAGGTCCATCAGCCGGCTCAGTACGGTGTCGACGCGGCCGCCGAAGTAGCCGGCCGCGATGCCCGCGGCGGTGCCGGTGACGACGACGATCGCGGTGGCGGCGAAGGCGATCAGCAGGGAGACCTGGGCGCCGTGGACGACGCGGGCGAACAGGTCGCGGCCGGTGACCGGTTCGACGCCGAGCCAGTGTTCGGCACTGATGCCGCCGAGGGCCCCGTGGGGCAGGCCGCCGAGGTAGGGGTCGATGGCGTCGGCGTCGAAGGCGGTGGGCGACCAGCCGCCCAGCCGGCTGAGGAGGGGCGCGGTGAGGGCGACCAGGATGAGCAGGGCGGCGGCGATCAGGGCGGTCCGGCTGCCCCGGTCGCCCCACAGACGGCGCCAGGTGGTCCGCCAGGGGGCGTCGGGCAGGGCGGCCGGGGAGCCGGGTCCGCCGGCGGCCGGGGTGTCGCCCGGTCCGGTGGCCGGCGGGATGAGGGTGGTCATGGTGATGGGTCCCCGTCCCCTCAGCCGTTGGTCCGGGACGGGTCCTTCAGGCCGATCACCGCGAAGTCGAACTGGCCGGTCCAGGAGGGGTGTCCGAAGGCTCCGGCGATGTTGTCGCCGACGAGCAGCGGCTTGCGCTCCCAGAGCAGGGGGATGGCCGGGGAGGTGCGCTGGATCTCCCGGTCGAGTGCGGTCCACGCCTCGTTGGCGGCGGCCGCGTCGGGCATCGCGGCGATCTCGTCCATGCGCTTCTCGACGGCCTTGTCGCGGAACTGGGAGACGTTGCCCTGGTTGCCCTTGGGCTTGATGGTGCGGCCGTCGAAAACGAACGGCAGGAAGGTGGCGGCGGACGGGTAGTCCGGGCACCAGCCGCTGATGGCCATGTCGGGGGCGTTGGCGGTATCGCCGATGGTGTCGTAGTAGACGGAGGGGTCGACGGTCTCGATCCGCAGCCGTATGCCGACCCGGGCCAGGCTCTGCTGGAGCGCCTCGGCACGGGTCTTGTCGCCGGTGGACACGGTGATCGTCGTGTCGAAGCCGTCCTTCCTGCCCGCATCGGCGAGCAGCTTCTCGGCCTTCTTCACATCTCCGGTGGCCGGTCCGTCGTGGACCGGGTCGGCGGGCCGGCCGCCGGTCAGGGACGGGGGCAGATAGCCGGTGGCGACGTCGTTGAGGGCCGGCCCGCCGTTGGCGGTCACCTGGGCCTCCTTGTCGACGGCGTACTGCATCGCCTGACGGAGCTTCGGGTCGTCGAACGGCGCCCGGGAGGTGTTCAGCGCGAGCATGTCGGTACAGCCGGTGCGCTCGGCGGAGAGCCGCTGCCGGATCGCGGGCTTCGGCAGGACCTTGGCGACGCTGGAGGGCTGGAGGTCGGACCACTCGACGGCGGAGGCATCGGCGCCCGCGCTCTCGATGATCCGGTCGTCGATCTGGCCGCCCTTGAGGCCCTGGATCACGACGATGCGGTCGGGGTACGCCTTGCGCACCGGGTCGGTCGCCGCGTCCCAGTGGGGGTTGCGGCCCAGCACCAGCTTCTTGCCGCGGGCGTAGCTCTCGATGCGGTACGGCCCGGAGGAGAAGGGCCGCAGGTCGTACTGGACGCCCTTCTCCCGGGACTCGGGCACGGGCGAGAAGGTGGGCAGCGTGACCGTGTAGGAGAACTCGGCGACGGGCCTGCGCAGCGAGAAGACGATGGTCCGGTCGTCGGGCGTCCGGATCGAGTCGAGGTGCTTGCCGTCCAGCGGACCGGCGTACCCCTCGGTGCCGGCCAGATAGCGCTGGGCGTAGTCGGGGCCGCCCGCGAGGTCCGGGGCGAAGGAGCGCTCGACGTTGTACTTGATGTCGCGGGCCCGGATCGGGGTGCCGTCCTCGTACACGAGACCGGACTTGAGGGTGAAGGTCCAGGTGCGGCCGCCGTCGGAGGATCTGCCGAGGTCGGTCGCGAGGTCGGGGACGATCTCGCTGCCCTTCTTCCCGGGTGCGGCCCGGAAGGTGGTCAGGGTGCGGTAGATCAGCCGGGTGCCGAAGTCCATGGTCGGCATGACCCAGTTGCGGGCCGGGTCCAGGTGGGCGAAGTCCTGGTTGGACAGCACGGTCAGGGTGCCGCCCCGCTTCGGGGTGCCGCCGATGACGGTGCCGGTCGCCACACCGGGCTGCCGCTTGTCCGGGCCGCGGCCGTCGTCACCTCCCTGTGTGGTGCAGGCGCCCAGCAGGGCCAGGGAGAGCGAGGCGGACAGGGATACGGACAGCGCGCGGGTGCGACGGGACATGGGTGCACTCCTCGTACGGGGATGGGTCACGGCGAAGGCGGAACGGGCCGGAGGAAGGAGAAGGGCCCCGAAGGGCTCGGCGATCCGGGCGGGCGAGCAGGCATCCGCGTCCGTATCGTGTGACCCGTAACATAGTAATGTGAAATTGCACAGCCAAGATGTACGTCACCCCGTTACCGAAACGTGTCCCCCGGGGCCCGGGTCGCTCACCGGCCTCCGCACCCCGTCGCCCGCCGCGCAACGTGACATTGTATAGTGCGGTGACAAATCATGAAGGGGAACGCATGAGTGAGCTGAAGTCCCGCAAACTCATCTCGGTGCAGGAGCATCTGCGCGACCAGGTGGCAGGCGCGCTGCGTGCCGCGCTGATAGCGGGGGAGCTTCAGCCCGGCGTGATCTACTCCGCGCCCACCCTCGCCGCCGAGTACGGCGTCTCGGCCACGCCCGTGCGCGAGGCCATGCTGGACCTGGCCCGCGAGGGCCTGGTCGAGGCGGTGCGCAACAAGGGGTTCCGGGTCACCGAACTCTCCGAGCGCGACCTGGACGAGTACACCGAGATCCGCGCGCTCATCGAGATCCCGACCATCGGCCGCGTGACCCGCACCGCCTCCCGCGAGCAGTTGGAGGCCGTACGCCCGGTGGCCGAGGAGATCGTCACCGCCGCGCAGGCCGGCGATCTGATCGCCTACCTGGAGTCGGACCGGCGCTTCCATCTCGACCTGCTCGCCCTCGCGGGGAACGCCCGCCTCGTCGAGACCGTGGCCGACCTGCGCAAGCGCTCCCGGCTCTACGGGCTCACCGACCTGTCCCAGGAAGGGTCGTTGGTGGGTTCGGCGCGGGAGCACACCGCGCTCCTGGACATCATGATCTCGGGGGACGCGGAAGCGGCCGAGGAGCACATGCGCCGCCATCTCGCGCATGTGCGGACCCTGTGGGCGGACCGGAAGCGGGAAGCCGAACGCGCCGCCCCGGCCCGTAAGCTCGGCACGCGCTGACGCCGAAGTCCGGGCGGGGCGAGGGGTGTCGACACCCGGTTCAGCTCAACTCAGCCGCGCATCACCGGCGTTGCCCGCCTTCCTCCGATACGCCGCGACCGCGACCACCAGGTCCTGCCAGCCCATCCCGCACGTCTTCACGACCAGCGGGCGGTCGGCCGGGGCTGCGGCGGCGGCCCGGTCCCCGGTCAGATCCGCCAGGGTGACCAGGGCGTCCGGGTCGAGCGCCCCCTCGTGGATCGCCATCACGACGTCGCCCGCCTCGCGGAGGGCGGTCGCGCGGCTCTCCACCAGGACGGTGGAACGCCCCATCAGCACGCTGTCGAGCTCCCGCGCGGCCGGTTCGTGCGAGCCGACCGCCAGCACCACCGCGCCGTCGCGCACCAGCCGCCCGTCGACCACCGGTTCGCGCGCGGACGTCGCCGTGACGACGACATCCGCGCGCCGCACCAGGGGAGCCACTCCCCCGCCGTCCGCCGCCAGGTGCCGGTCCGCCCAGCCGGGCACGCGCCCCCCGCGCCGGGTGACGACCGTGACGTCGGCCACCGGTACATGGGCCCGTACGGCGGCGACGTGCCCCTCCCCCTGGGGGCCCGCGCCGTGAACCACCAGACGCAGCCCCCCGCCCCCGCACCCGTCGGCGAGCGCGCGCAGCCGTTCCAGGCAGGCGGCGACCGAGACGGCCGGGGTGCGCAGGGTCGTCAGCGCCACCCCGTCCAGGAGAGCCACCGGCCTCAGGGTCGCGCTGTCGTGCAGCAGATACGTGGCGTTGATCCGGGGCAGCCCGCGCGCGGCGTTGCCGGGCGCGACGGTGGCGACCTTCACGCCGAACCAGCCGCCGTGCTCGGAGGGCATGAGCAGCCCCTGACCGTACGCCAGCGGCAGGACCGACCGCGGCACGTCACCGTCGGGGTCGAGCCCTCCGGCCAGCGCCTCCCGGACCGCGGCGACGGCGCCCGCCGGGCCGAGCGCGAACACGTCCTTCTCGTCGAGCGTCACCGTCATCGCAGCACGAACCCGGGTACGAGGGTGTCGTCGGGATCGACGGTGAAGCGGCTGGTCCCGGTGGCGTACGCGGTGCCCGTCACGGCCGGGACGACCGCGGGGCGGCCGTGGACCGTGGTCAGCCGCTCGATCCGGGCGCGGAAGACGGAGCCCACCACCGACTCGTGCCGCAGCTCGTCGCCGAGGCGCAGCTCCCCGGCGTCGGCGAGGAGCGCCACCCGGGCCGCGGTGCCCGAGCCGCACGGGGAGCGGTCGACCTGGCCGTCCGCGAACACCGTGACATTGCGGTGGTGCAGCCGCCGGGTGCCGTCGGGCCGTTCGACCGGGGTGCCGGCCTCCTCGGTGAACACCGTGCCGTAGACGCCGGACAGCCGGGCGTCGTCCGGGTGTTCGGCGGCACGGACGGCGTTCAGCGCGTCGCGGATCTCGCGGCCGGCCGCGACGATCGCGGTGACGTCCCCCGGCCGGACCCGCAGGCCGAGGCCGAGCCGGTCCAGCGGAAGCACGGCGTACATGGCGCCGCCGAAGGCGATGTCGACGGTGAGGCTCCCGTACGAGGTCGCCACCTCGACGCCGCGCGCGTGGACATGGCCGGGGACGTTGATGAACGTCACGTCCGCGACCCGGCCGTCGGCGGTGCGCACGCTCGCCGTGACCCGGCCGGACGGGACGTCGATGACGACGTCCGTCGTGCCGTCGGCCGGGGCCGGGACCAGGCCGGTGGCGACGGCCCAGGCGCCCAGAGCGATCGTGCCGTGGCCGCAGGCCGTGGAGAAGCCGTCCTTGTGCCAGAAGAGGGCGCCGAGTTGGGCCCCGGCGTCGTCCGGCGGGACCAGGAAGGCCCCGTACATGTCGGCGTGGCCGCGCGGTTCGCCGCACAGCAGGGCCCGCGTCCACTGTGCCCCGGCATCCGCCATGGCGGTCGTGCGACGCTCGGCGACGGTGAGCCCGGGCCCGGTCACGGCCGGCGGGGACGCGGACACGATCCGGAACGGTTCGCCGCCGGTGTGCCAGTCGACGGTCCCGATCGGCCCGGTGTACGAGTCGGCCGTCCCGATCGGTGCGGTGTACGGATCGGCGGTCATACGGTGAACCCCCTGGGATAGGGGTCCGTGGGGTCGAGCAGATACTGCGCGGTCCCGGTGATCCAGGCGCGGCCGGTGACGGAGGGCAGGACGGCGGGCCGGCCGCCGACCGTGGTCTCCGCCAGGATCCGGCCGGTGAAACGGGAGCCGATGAACGACTCGTTGACGAAGTCCTGCCCGGTCTTCAGCAGTCCCCGCGCGTGCAGTTGGGCCATGCGGGCGCTGGTTCCCGTCCCGCAGGGCGAGCGGTCGAACCAGCCGGGGTGGATCGCCATGGCGTGCCGCGAGTGCTCGGCGGTCGATCCGGGGGCCTCCAGGTAGACGTGGTGGCAGACGTCGATGGCGGGGTTCTCCGGGTGGACCACCGGGTTCTGCTCGTTGATCGCCTGCATGATGCCCAGGCCCGCGTCGAGCAGCCGCTGTTTCTCCGCCCGGTCGAAGGGGATGCCGAGGTCCTCGGTGCGTACGACGGCGTAGAAGTTGCCGCCGTACGCCATGTCGTAGCGGACCTGCCCGAAGCCCGCCACCTCGACCACCTGGTCCAGCGCGTGGCTGTAGGAGGCGACGTTCTCCAGGGTGACGGACTCCGCGCGGCCGTCGCGCACGGCGACCCGGGCCGTGACGAGACCGGCGGGGGTGTCGAGCCGTACGACGGTCTCCGGTTCGACCGCCTCGACCATGCCCGTCTCCACGAGGACCGTCGCCACGCCGATGGTGCCGTGGCCGCACATGGGCAGACAGCCGGAGACCTCGATGAACAGCACGCCGAAGTCGGCGTCCGGCCGGGTGGGGGGCTGGAGGATGGCTCCGGACATGGACGCGTGCCCGCGCGGCTCGCACATCAGCAGGGTGCGCAGTCCGTCGCGCTCCGCGATGAACCGCTGCCGCCGCTCGGCCATGGTGGCGCCCGGCAGGACGCCCACCCCGCCGGTGACGACCCGGGTCGGCATGCCTTCGGTGTGCGAGTCGACCGCGTGGTAACAGACCGTGGAACGCACGTCAGTTCACCCCGGCGTCGATGAGGGCCTGGGTGGCGGAGCGGACGACGGCCTCGGTCTCCGGGTCCAGAGGCTGCCGGGGCGGACGGCAGACGCCGCCGGTCCGGCCGATCATGTCCTGGCCGAGCTTGATCGCCTGGACGAACTCGGTCCTGCTGTCCCAGCGCAGGACGGAGTGGAGCCGGCGGTAGAGCGGGAGCGCGGTGTCCAGATCGCCCGCCAGCGAGGCGTTGTAGAGGTCGAGGCAGGCGCGCGGGAAGACCTGGGGGTAGCCGGCGACCCAGCCCTTGGCCCCGGCGACGGCGACCTCCAGGAGGGTGTCGTCGGTGCCGATGATGAGGTCGAGCCCGGGGGCGAGTTCATTGATGGCGTAGCACCTGCGGACGTCTCCGGAGAACTCCTTCACACCCACGATGAAGCCCTCGGCGTGCAGCTTGGCCAGCAGCTCCGGGCGCAGGTCGACCTTGGTGTCGATGGGGTTGTTGTAGGCGGTGACGGGGAGCCCGGCGGAGGCCACCATCGCGTAGTGCTCCAGGACGGCGCGGTCGTCGGCCCGGTAGGCGTTGGGCGGCAGGCACATGACGGCCTGGCAGCCGGCGTCCTTGGCGAACCGCGCGTGCCGCCGCGCCTCGATCGCGCCGTACGCCCCGACGCCCGGCATCACGGTGAAGCCCTCGGGGGCGTTCGCGACGGCGGTCTCCACGACGCGGTCGCGTTCCTCGTACGTCAGGGTCTGGTACTCGCCCAGCGAGCCGTTCGGGGCGACGCCGTGCAGGCCCTGTTCGGCGAGCCGGGCGACGTTGTCCCCGTAGGCGCCGTGGTCGACGGCGAGGTCCCGGTCGAAGGGGAGGCTCGTCGCGACGATGACGCCGTGCCAGGGCATACGGGTGGGGCTGGGGGTGGAGGTCGAGGTGGAGGTGCGGTCCATGGGAACTCCTCAGGTGTGATCGGAAGTGGACTCGCCGGAATCGGCGAGCGCACCGAGGGTGACGGGGGTCGCGATCAGCCGTTCCGCGGGGGTGTACGGCTGATCGCGGGCGGAGACGAGGCAGTGCACGGCGGGCCCGCACATCCGGCCCTGGCACCAGCCCATGCCGGCCCGGGTCAGCTGTTTGACCTGCCGGTGGTCGGATGCCGCGTCGTCGGCGCACGCGGTCCGGACCGCCCCGGCGGTGACCTCTTCGCACCGGCAGACCGTCGTGTCGTCGGTCAGCCAGGCGGGCCAGGCCGGCGGGAGAGGGTGCGCCTGTGCCATCGCCCGGGCGAAGGTGCGGTGCCGGGCCACGGCCCGGCGTTCCGCGGCCGCGCGCCGGGCGTTCGGCCGGCCCGGCACGGGAAGGTCGGTGAGCACCGAGACGGCGGCGACGCGGCCCTCGCTCACCGCGAGCGCGGCCCCGCCCACGCCGCAGGTCTCGCCCGCCGCGTACAGCCCGGGCACCGTGGTGCGCTGTCCGTCGTCGACGGCGGCGGCCGTGGTGCCGTCGCCCGCGTCGGCGAGCTCGCAGCCGAGGGGGAGCAGAAGGTCCAGCTGGGGGACGAAGCCCCAGCCGACGCCCACGGTGTCGGCCTCGATCCGGCGCTCCGTACCCGGCAGCGGGCGGCCGTCGGCGTCCAGGGAGGCGGTGCGCACGACGGCGACCCGTCCTCCCTGCCCCTCCTTGCCCTCCTTCTCCGTCTCTGCTTCCGCGCCGATGATCGCGGTGCGGGTGCGGACGGGGACCCGGTGCCGGGCGAGTGTGCCGGCGTACCCGGCGGCCTCGGCCCACTTGGCCGGGTTGCGCAGCAGCGGCACGGGACGGCGCAGCCACGCCGAGGGCGACGCCGCCTCGCACACGGCGACGACCTCGGCCCCGCGTGCGGCGAGGGCCGCGGCGACGGGCAGCAGGAAGGGGCCTGTGCCGCCGAGGACCACCCGGCGGCCGGCGACGACTCCCCCGCCCTTGAGCAGCGCCTGGAGCCCGCCGGCGGTGAGCACACCGGGCAGGTCCCAGCCGGGGAAGGGGAGTTGGCGGTCATAGGCGCCGGTCGCCACCAGCAGGGCCGGTGCGCGCAGCACGACGGCCCGCTCCTCGGGTGCCCGGGTGCGGTCCACGGCGTGGATGGTGAAGCCGTCGTCCTCGCGGGCCGTGGTCCAGACGTGGTGGTTCAGCAGCAGCGTGAGCCGCCCGGTGCGCTCGTGGGCGGAGAGGGTGGCGCGGAGCGCCCGGTAGGTGCGCAGGTCGTGGTGGAGGTCGGCGGTCGGCAGGGTCTCCTGGGCGTGGCGCGGCGGGTGGCGCCAGAACTGGCCGCCCGGGGCGGCGCCCGAGTCGACGAGGGCGACCCGCAGCCCGCCGTCCAGGGCGGTGGCGGCGGCGGCCATACCGGCCGGGCCGGCTCCCACGACGACGAGGTCACGGGGCTCACGCGTCGTCACGGGGCCGGGTGGCTCCGCCTGCGCCACGGGGTCACGGGGCTCACTCATCGTCGGCCTCCCCGGTCGTGACGGCCATGCCCGCACGGGCCTGGACCAGACAGGCGCGCTGCCCGCCCGTGCCGTCGACGGTCACCAGGCAGTCGTAACAGACGCCGATCCCGCAGAAGATCCCCCGGGGCCGCTGCCCGCCCCGGGTGGTCCGCCAGGCGACCCGGCCCGAGGCGACGAACGCGGCGGCCAGGGTCTGCCCCGGCACGAACGGCAACGGCTCGCCGTCCACGGTGAACGCGGTCTCTGCTGTCTCTGCGGTCACTTCGGCACACCTCCGGGGTTGAGGAATCGGTCGGGCAGCAGGCCGGTATGGGCGGCCGGATCGGCGCCGTGCCACGGGCGGCCGAGCAGATGGGCGGTGACGAGCGCGCCGGTTCCGGGGGCGAGGCCGATGCCGGCGCCCTCGTGGCCGCACGCGTGGACGACGCCGGGGACGCGGGGGTCCGGGCCGACGACCGGGAGATGGTCCGGGCAGTACGGCCGGAAGCCCCGGTAGGCGCGGATCAGGTGGACGCCGCGCAGGAACGGGAAGAGGCGGCACGCCTGCGCGGCGAGCGCGGTCACCACGGCCGGGTTCATCGAGGTGTCGAAGCCGACGCGTTCGCGGCTGGCGCCGATCAGGATGGTGCCCGCACGGGTGCCCTCGACGACGCACGAGGTCTCCAGCCCCTCGTCGCTGGAGGCGACGTTGGCGACGTAGTCGGCGGAGTAGACCTTGTGCCGGATCATCGGCGGCAGCGGCTCGGTGACGAGGACGAAGCCCCGGCGCGGCAGGATCTCGACGGGGGCGCCGAGCCGGCGGCCGACCTCGCCGCCCCAGGTGCCCGCGGCGTTGACCACGGCGTCGGCGGGCAGCACCGTGCCGTCGGCGGTGCGCACTCCGGTGATCCGGCCGTCGGCCCCGGTGACCGCGGCGGAGGCCTCGCCGGTGTGTGTCCGGGCGCCGCGCCGGACGGCGGCGCGCAGCAGTCCGGCCGCCGCGAGCACGGGCTGTACCTGGGCGTCCTGGGGATAGTGGACGCCGCCGGGGAGGCCGGGTGCGCTGTGCGGTTCGAGGTCGCGGACGCGTTCGACGGGTTCGGCGCGGACACCGGACGCCGCCTGGCGTGCGGCGAACGCGTGCAGGGCGGTGAGGGCATCGGGCGTGCTCGCGACGACGAGGCCGCCCTTGGTCTCGAACTCGACGGTCTCCGGGCCGAGTTCCTCGGCCGCCTCGTCCCACAGGTCACGGCTGAGCCGGGCCAGTTCCAGTTCGGGTCCCGGCTCCTTGTCGGAGAGGAGGATGTTGCCCTCCCCCCGGCTGGTCGTGCCCGCGCCGACGGGGCCACGGTCGAGGACCGTGACGTCGAGCCCCGCCGCGGCGGCATGGAACGCGCAGGCGGCGCCCACGATGCCCGCTCCGACGACTACGACTTTCATGGCCGCTCCCTAGTGCAATGTCACATGCCATTGCTTAGGCTATACATCCGGACGACCCGAGGACAACGCCATCGCCCCGGTGACTTTCACCCGGGCACCCGACGACGGCGCGCCGCCCACCGGCGCATACAGGGAGACGCATCACTGTGCATCCGACCGCACATCCCACCCCACCCGGGGGCTCACCCCTGACCGGGCACTCGCTCCTGGCCGGCCGCGAGGTGCCCGGCACCGGGGACGCCTGGTACGCGGTCGCCGCCGCGACCGGCGAACCGTTCGGCCCTCCGCACCGGGACGCCTCGGCGGAACAGGTCGCCGAGGCCGCCCGGCTCGCCGCGGCGGACGCCCGCGCCTACCGCGCCCTGCCGCCCGGACGGCGGGCGGCCTTCCTCGACGCCTGCGCGGAGGAGATCGAGGCGCTCGGCGACGCCCTGCTGGAGCCGGCGGCCCGGGAGACCGGACTCCCGACGGCCCGGCTCATCGGCGAACGGGCGCGCACCTGCGGCCAGTTGCGCCTCTTCGCCGAGCTGGTCAGGAGCGGTACGGCGCTCGGCGCCCGGCTCGACTCCGGGCCCTCGGGCGCCGACGTACGGCTGCGGCGCATCCCCCTCGGCCCGGTCGCCGTGTTCGGTGCGAGCAACTTCCCGCTGGCGTTCTCGGTCGCGGGCGGCGACACCGCGTCCGCGCTGGCCGCCGGCTGCCCCGTGGTGGTCAAGGCGCACCCCGCGCACCCGGGCACCGGCGAGGCGGTGGCCCGCGCCGTCACGGCCGCCGCCGCGCGCACCGGCATGCCGGCCGGGGTGTTCTCCCTGCTGGTGGGCCGGGGCCACGATGTCGGCCTCGCCCTGGTCGGCGATCCACGGATCAGCGCGGTGGGCTTCACCGGCTCCCGGGCGGGCGGGCTGGCACTGGTCGCGGCGGGCCGGTCGCGGCCGGTGCCCGTCCCGGTCCACGCCGAGATGTCCTCGGTCAATCCCGTGATCATGCTCGACGGGTCCCTCGCCGAACCGGAGCCGGCGGCCGGAGCGTACGTGGCGTCACTGACCAACGGGGCGGGGCAGTTCTGCACGAACCCCGGCCTCCTGCTGCTGCCGGCCGGACCGGCGGGCGACGCCTTCCTCGCGACCGTGGCCCGGACCCTGAAGGCCGCGGCGGGGCAGGTGATGCTCACTCCGGACATCGCCCGGGCGTACACCGAGGGCGTACGGCGGTGGGAGGCCGTCGCCGGCGTACGGGAGGTGGCCCGGGGCACGGCCGGGCCCGGCCCGTACGCGCCGGCGCCCGTGGTCCTGGAGTGCGACGCGGCCACGTACACCGCGCACGAGGTGCTCACCGGTGAGGTGTTCGGTGCCGCCGGGCTCGTCGTGCGCTGGTCCGGTACGGATGAACTCCTGGGCCTGCTGGAGGAGTTGGAGGGACAGCTGACGGCGACCCTGCACGGGACGGACGCCGACCGGGCGACGGCCCTGGAGCTGCTGCCGGTGCTGGAGGAGCGGGCGGGCCGCGTTCTGTGGGGCGGCTGGCCCACCGGCGTCGAGGTCTGCCACGCGATGGTGCACGGAGGGCCGTGGCCCGCGACGAGTTCCCCCGGGGCGACGAGCGTGGGCACCCTCGCCGTCGAGCGCTGGCTGCGCCCGGTCTGCTACCAGTCCCTCCCCGACGCCCTGCTGCCTCCCGAACTCCGCGACGGCAACCCCCTGCGGGTCCCCCGGCGCACAGGGGCGGGCCTCACGCCGGAGGAGTGAGGATCTCGACGACACCGCGCACGCACCGCACCCGTCCGCGCACGCCCCACGCCCGTCCGCGCACGCCCCACGCCCGTCCGCGTACGCCCCACGCCCGTCCGCGTACGGCATACACTGATTCGCGTACGCTATACACGGTCATGATGCGGCGTCAACACGATGGGAAGCTGGCGATGGCCGTGGAGCGCAGTCTGGAATTGCTCTGGGGAGACCGGAGCAGGCCGACCCGGGGGCCGAAGCCCGGGCTCAGCGTCGACAAGATCGTCGCGTCCGCGATCGAGATCGCGGACACCGAGGGCCTGGACGCCCTGTCCATGCAGCGGGTGGCCGCCCGGCTGAACTTCTCCACCATGTCGCTGTACCGCTATGTGCCGGGGAAGGAGCAGCTGTTCGACGTCATGATGGACGTCGCCGGCGGCCCCGCCCCCGACCTCGACGACCTCGACGGCTGGCGCCCCAAGATCGAACGCTGGGTGCACGCCCTGTGGGCCCGCTACCAGCAGCACCCCTGGATGCTGCAGGTCCGGGTCAGCGGCCCGCCGGTCGGCCCCAACGCGCTGTCCTGGCTGGAAGCCGCCCTGCGGGCGTTGTCCGAGACCCGGCTCCGGCACGAGGAGGTGCTCTCTGTGAGCCTCTTCCTCAACGGCGCCGTGAGCGGCCTCGCCAGGCTCTCCACGGACACGGCCCGGGCCACCGAGGCCACCGGGCGCGCCGACGCGCCCGCCGGTGACCCCGCGCCCGGCTACTCCGAGACGCTGGCCTCGCTGATCGACGCCGAACGCTTCCCCACGCTGCTGAAGATGGTCTCCGCCGGTGTGCTGCGGCCGGGCAGCGCCGCCGGGAGCGCCATCGGCGCGGGCTCCGCCCCCGACGTCGAGTTCGGCCTCCAGCGGCTGCTGGACGGCATCGAGGTCTACGTGGAGGCGCACGACCCCACACGTACCCGACCCCACGAGTGAGGAACGAAGTGCAGGCGAACACAGCGGTGCTGCCCTGGAGGGGCGTCAACTACAACACGGGGACGGACTATGCGGGCCTCGGTCCGGGCGCGGCGGGACCGCACTGGTCCCGCCCGCTCTACCGGGAGCACATGGCGGCCATCAGGAACGAACTGCACTGCACGTCGGTGAATCTCTACGGCACCGACATCGCCGGACTGACCGAGTGCGCGGCCGCGGCCGCGGAGGCGGGGCTGCATGTCTGGCTCCAGCCCCGCCTCGTGGAGGGGACGGCGGAGGCCACGCTCGCGTACCTCGCGGAGGCCGCCGGGGCCGCCGAGAAGCTGCGTCTGCGGTACGGCGCGATCGACCTCAACGTGGGGTGCGAGCTGACCGTCTTCGGTTCGGGCATCATCCCCGGCCGGACCCACGGGGACCGTGCGGCGAAGCTGCCCGACCCCGAGTGGTGGACGAAACTCCCCCAGTTCAACTCGCAGTTGAACGAGCTGCTCGGCCACGCCCAGGAGGTGGCCAGGACGCACTTCAACGGTCGGATCAGCTACGCCGCCGGCCTGTGGGAGGACGTCGACTGGACCGGCTTCGACTTCGTCGGAGTGAACTACTACCGGATGGCGTACAACTCCGCGGAGTACGTCACCGGCCTGCGGACGTACCTCCGGCCCGGAAAGCCCGTCCTGATCACCGAGTTCGGCTGCTGCACGTTCACGGGCGCCGGGGACATGGGCCCCGGCGGCTACGGAATCATCGACTGGTCCGCCCGTCCCCCGGCGCTGAACGACGCGTACACCCGCGACGAGCGGGAACAGGCGGACTATCTGGCACAGCAGTTGGACATCTTCGCCGCCGAGGGCGTCCACGGGGCGTACGTCTTCGAGTTCATCGCCCCCAAGCCGTACTCCCCCGATCCCCGCCACGATCTGGACATGGGCAGCTTCGGTCTGGCGAAGGTGGACCAGGACGGGGGCTGGGTGCCGAAGCTCTCCTTCCACGAGGTGGCGCGGCGCTACGGGACCCCCTGACCCCGTACACGCCGGCCGTTCAGAAGTCTCAGAGGTTCTTGAGGATCTCCGTCGCGATGTCCATGTGCAGCCGGCGGGTGTGGTCGACCGTACGTACCGGGCCGGTCAGCGCGACCCGGGCCGTGAGGCGTGCGTCGGTGCTCGACGCGCTCAACCGCAGTTCGAGATCGCCCGGCTCGACGATCCGGTGGCCGTCGCGGCCCGTGAAGGACGCGAGGTCCGCCGGGACCGTCGCCCGTACCCTGGCCGCCCGTCCCGGGCCCAGGTCGAGACGTACGTACCCGATGAGCCGCTGCACCGGCTGGACCACGGAGGCGACCGGGTCGTGGAGGTAGACCTGAACCACTTCGGTTCCCTCCCGCGTTCCGGTGTTGCGGATGGTGCAGGAGATCGTGAACTCCCCTTCTGTCGTGGCCCGTCCGCGCTCCACGACGAGGTCGTCCCACGCGAAGGCGGTGTACGTCAGACCGTGGCCGAACCCGAAGGCCGGGGTCGGGTCGACACTGGACATGTCGCCGGCGTGGCCCAGCCGCGCCGCCAGGTAGGTGGAGGGCTGGGAGCCCGGGTGGCGCGGCACGCCGACGGGCAGTCGGCCGGACGGTGCGGTGCGGCCGCTGAGCACCGAGGCGATGGCCGTCGTTCCCTCTTCGCCGGGAAAGAACGACTGCACGATCGCGGCCGCCTCGTCCACCGCGCGCCCGAGGGCGTACGGGCGTCCGGCGAGCAGGGTGACGACGACGGGGGTGCCCGCGTCGAGGAGGGCGTCGAGCAGTTGCCGCTGGACACCGGGGAGGGCCAGGTCCTCCGCGTCACAGCCCTCCCCGCTCGTGCCACGCCCGAAGAGTCCGGCCCGGTCGCCGAGTGCGACGATCACGAGGTCGGCGCCCCGGGCCAGTTCGACGGCCTCGGCGAAGCCGCCGGTGTCCGTGCCGTCGATGTCCGCGCCCCGCGCGGTGACGAGCTCGCTGTGGGGGAACTCCGCCGCGCATGCCTCGCGCAGGGTGGGCAGGTCGATGCCGAGCGGGGTGTCGGGGTGCTGACCTCCGACGTGGACGGGGAAGGCGTAGCAGCCGAGGACGGCTGTCGGGGTGTCGGCGTTGGGTCCGATGAGGGCGATACGGGCCGGGGCCCCGGCGCCCGCCGCCAGGGGCAGGGTGCCGTCGTTGCGCAGGAGCACGACGGCCTGTTCGGCGACGCGGCGGGCGAGCGCGCGGTTCTCGTCGGTGTCGAGACGGACGGTCCCGCGCAGCGCCTCCGAATTCCCGCCCGCTGGGCCGTCCGCGTCCACGACTCCGGCGAGCACCGGGGGCTTCGGCCTCCAGTCCGCGTCCAGCAGCCCCAAGCGGGCTTTCTGGACGAGGACTCGGCGTACCGCACGGTCCACCAGCGCCTCGGGGACATGGCCGTGGGCGATCGCGTCGGTCAGCGGGGTGCCGAACGTCTTCACGGTCGGCAGCTCCACGTCCACGCCCGCACCGAGTGCGGCACCGGCCGCTTCCCCGAAGGTTCCCGCCACCCCGTGCAGCGTCTTCAGGAACGCGATGCCGAAGTAGTCCGCGACCACGGTCCCGTCGAACCCCCAGGTGTCCCGGAGCAGACCGGTCAGCAACCGTCCGTCGGCCGCGGAGGGGATGCCGTCGGTGTCGGTGTAGGCGTGCATGACGGACCGTACGCCGCTTTCGCGTACGGCCATCTCGAACGGGGTCAGGATGATGTCGGCCCGCTCCCGCGCCCCCATGCCGACGGGGGCGAGGTTGCGGCCCGCCCGGGAGGCGGAGTACCCGGCGAAGTGCTTGAGCGTGGCGACGACTCCGGCCGACTCCAGTCCCCGTACATAGGCGGTGGCGACGGTTCCCACCAGGTACGGGTCCTCGCCGATCGTCTCCTCGACGCGACCCCAGCGTGCGTCGCGTACGACGTCGAGGACCGGGGCGAGCCCTTGGTGCACGCCGACGGAGCGCATGTCGCGGCCGATCGCGGCGGCCATCTCACGGATCAGCTCCGGATGGAAGGTGGCGCCCCAGGACAGCGGCACCGGGTAGGCGGTCGCGCCCCAGGTGGCGAAGCCCGCGAGGCACTCCTCATGGGCGAGCGCCGGGATGCCGAAGCGGTTCGCTCCGGCGATCCGCTCCTGGGTGCGCGCCAGCGAGAGGGCGCCCACGGCCGGGTCGACCGGAGCCGTTCCGAACGGGCGGGTCAGCTGGCCGAGGCCGTGCGGAAGAAGGTCGTCGAGGGCGACGGCCTCCTCCATGTCGTGCTGGAACGGCGCGACTTCGGCGCCCTCGTCGGACGCGCCCACCCAGACGCCGACGAGCTGGGAGGTCTTCTCCCGGAGGGTCATGGCGGCGATCAGGGCGTCGGCCCTGGCCTCGGGGGTGAGGCCGGGATCGTGCCAGGGCCCGGTGCGGTGGGCCGTGGTCACACTGTCGGTGTTGGCGGTCACTTTCCTCCTACCCCCATGAGCCCCTGGACCAGGGCACGACGAGCGAACAGGTAGACGATCAGGATGGGGAGCATGGACAGGACGACCGCGGCGAGCAGGCCCGGGGTGTCGACGCCGTGTTCCGTCTGGAATTCGTAGAGCCCCAGGGTGATGACCTTGGTCTCCGCGGACTGCGTCAGCACGAGGGGGAAGAGGAAGCCGTTCCACGCCTGGAGGGCGGAGAAGACGACGATCGTCGCGAGCCCGCTCCTGGACAGCGGCAGCACCAGCTGGAAGAAGACGCGCCGGGACGAGGCGCCGTCCATCGTCATCGCCTCGTACAGATCGGGGGTGATGTCGCGCATCACCCCCGTGAGGATCAGGGCGCACACCGGCATGGCGAAGGCCGCCGTCGGCAGGATGACGCCGATGAGGTGGTCGTAGAGACCGGCCTCGCTGATGACGAAGAACATCGGGACGATGACCGCCTGCGAGGGGATCGCCAGGCCCAGGAGGAACAGCCGGAAGACCGTGGTGGTGGCCCGGCCCCGGCTCCTGACGATGGTGTACGCCAGCGGCGGGACGAGGAGGACGACGATGCCCACCACGCACACGGTGACGACGACCGTGTTGAGGAAGTACTGCGCGAAGCCGCTGTTGAGGTCCTTGATGTAGTTGTCGAGCGTGAGGTGTCCGGGGAAGGCCAGCGGGCCGTTCGCCGCGTAGTCGGGGCGCGACTGGAACGTGGCGATGAGCATCACGTACAGCGGCAGCCCCACCACGAGGAGCCAGACCACCGAGCCGAAGCCGGCGACGTAGTTGGGACGGCTCTTCCTCACAGTCCCTCCATGGTGCTGCGCATCTTGTCGTAGCCCGAGAGCCGCACCACGATCAGCGAGATGAGCGTGGAGACGAGGACCAGGAGGAGGGCGATGGCCGAGGCCGATCCGTAGTCGAAGCTCTTGAACGCCTTCTGGTACATGTAGTACGCGCTGATGGTGGTGTCGCTGCCCGGTCCGCCCTGGGTCAGGATGAGCACGGTGTCGAAGGTCGTGAGTCCGCCGACCACCATCAGGATCATCGAGGTGATGATCGCGTTGCGCAGTTGTGGCAGCGTGATGTGGAAGAACTGCCGCACCCGGCCCGCGCCGTCGATCTGCGCCGCCTGGTAGAGGACCTGCGGCACCGCGCGCGCCGCGCCCTGGTAGATCAGCGTGTGCAGGGGGGTGAACTGCCAGGTGCTGACGAAGACCAGAACGCCGATCGCGCTGGCCTGCATCCCGAAGAGGTTGCCGTCGCCGAACAGCCAGGTGGCCTGCGCGGGGACCCCGAGGTTGGGGTCGAGGAGAGCGCGCCACAGCACGGACACGGCCGCGATGGAGAGCAGCATCGGGACGAAGTAGATGGCGGAGAGGACGGCCCGGTTGCGCTGGTGCCCCGCCGCCCAGACCCCGAGCAGAATGCTCAGCGGGGTCTGGACGAGGACCCCGAGCAGGGTGAGCAGGACGCTCAGCCAGAGGCTCTTGATCATGACGGGGTCGTCGAGGAGCTTCTTCCAGTTGGCGAGGCCGACGAACTCCGGGTCGCTCAGCCCGTCCCAGGCGGCGAAGGAGAGTACGGCGACCATGATCAGCGGGACGATGGCGAAGAGGCCGAAGAAGACGGCGGCGGGGGCCGCCCAGAGGAATCCCGGGCGGCTCGCTCCGATGCCGGCCGGGCCACCCCTGCTGATGGTTCGATTCATGTCATGCGTTCCGGGTCCCGGTTTCGGTGGGCTCACGAGGTCGGCAGCGCCTGCATGGCCTCGATGAAGGCGTCCTCGTCCATCGAGCCGTTGAAGAACTGCTGGAGGGACTGGTACATCGCGGTGGCCGCCGACTGCGGGTACGCCTGGTCCCAGGAGAGCTGGAACGCCGGGGCCTCCTTGACCATGTCGTACTGGAACTTCGCGAACGCGGGGCTGGCGGCGGTGTCCAGGAGACCTTCGGTGTTGGTCGTGGTCGGCAGGTTGCCGATGGAGAGCTGCGCCTCGACGAACCGGTCCGAGTACATGAGTTTCAGGAACTCGGCGACGGCCTGCGGGTGCTTCGTCCTCTTCACGACGGAGTAGAAGTTGTTGGTGTTGCCGACGAGGTTCGCCCGGTCGCCCTTGCCGCCCTCGACGGCGGGGAAGGCGCTGTATCCGAGGTCGCTCTTCGCGAACTCGGGGTGTGCGTCCTGCTGGGTGGAGTACTCCCACGAGCCCATCAGTTCGAAGCCGGCCCTGCCGGTCGCCAGGAGCGTGGGGGAACCCTGGTCGGTGAACTTCACCGAGTCGTAGTTGGTGCCGAAGGCCCCGGCGTCCACCAGCTCCCTGATCATGCCCAGCGCCTTCCGGCTGTCCGGGCTCGCCCAGGCGTCCTTGTCGCCGTCCAGCGCCTTCTGGAAGAGCTCGGGCCCGGCGATGCGGTCGTAGAGGTACTCGAACCACATCAGCGTCGGCCACCGGTCGCCGCCGCCCAGCGCGATCGGGGTGACGCCGTCGGCCTTCAGCGCCTTGACCGCCGCCAGCAGGTCGTCCCAGGTCTCCGGGGGTTCGACGCCCGCCTTCTTCAGGACCTTGCCGTTGTTGAACAGCAGCA
Organism: Streptomyces sp. NPDC091289; assembly: GCF_044757365.1. Classification (NCBI taxonomy): domain Bacteria; kingdom Bacillati; phylum Actinomycetota; class Actinomycetes; order Kitasatosporales; family Streptomycetaceae; genus Streptomyces; species Streptomyces sp. NPDC091289. Next base: position 89,281 of record NZ_JBIVUT010000029.1, on the reverse strand, counting down.
CGGGCTGCGTGCCGCGCATGGGGATCCCGTAGGACGTGCCGTCGACCACCGCGCTGTTGAACACGGACGGCAGGAACTTCGCCCTGAGGTCCGGGTCCTTGTCGATGAAGGGGTCCAGCGGGAGCAGCAGACCGGCGTCGACGAACGGCTTGATGCTGCCGCCGCCCCAGTTGAAGAAGACGTCCGGCGCCTGCTTGCCGCGGATGATCGTCTGCAGTTTGGCCTGGTAGTCGGCGCCCGGGATCGTGTCCAGGACGGCCTTCACCTCCGATGTCCGGTTGAAGGTGGCGACGAGCTCCTTCTCCACCTTGTTCGCCGCGTCCCCGTAGACCAGGACGTGGATGGTGTCGTCGCCGGCCGCGTCGGAGCCTCCCCCGCACCCGGACAGGGACAGCACCAGGGCCAGCGCGGCACCACCGACGACAACGGTCCGCGAGAACCGTGCGCGTTGCTTCATCGACTCGCCTCTCGAAACTGTTTCGGAGCAATTGCCGAAACTTCTGAGTCGGGACGCTAGGACTCCCCCTCCAAGGGGTCAACCCTCGGTCACAGCGTTATCGAAACGTTACGTACGGTTGGGGGTCGAGCCGTGCTTTATGCTCCTCGGCATGCGCGATGACGAGGAAATGGGCCGCATCACCCTGGCCCAGGTGGCCGAACGGGCCGGCGTCTCCATTTCGACAGTTTCGAAGGTCCTCAACGGGCGGCAGGACGTGGCGGCCCCCACGCGGGTCAAGGTGGAGCGCCTGCTGGAGGCCCATGCCTACCGGCGCACCACTCGGTCGGCCCGCGAGGCGCCGCTCATCGAGATCGTGTTCCACGAGCTGGAGAGCATCTGGGCGATGGAGCTGATCCGGGGGGTGGAGAACGTCGCCAAGGCCCACAACGCCGGGGTCGTCCTCACCGAGAGCGGAACCCGCCACGCGCCAGGACCGGAGTGGATGGAGGCGATGCTCCAGCGTCGGCCGCTCGGTGTCGTGCTGGTCTTCTCCACCCTGCCCGGCGCAGTGAAACAGCAGCTCAGGGCGCGTTCGATCCCGTTCGTCATCATCGACCCGGCGGGCGACCCCGACCCCGACGTGCCCTCGGTCGGCTCCGCCAACTGGAACGGCGGACTGGCCGCCACCCGGCATCTCATCGAGCGCGGGCACCGGCGCATCGGGATCGTCACCGGACCCGAGGACATGCTCTGCTCCCGCGCCCGGCTCGACGGCTACCGGTCGGCGATGACCATGGCGGGGCTGGAGGTGGACCCCGGGCTCATCCTGTTCGGCGACTTCCACGTGGAGGGCGGATACGACCGCGCCACCGAGATGCTGTCCCGGCCCCAGCGGCCCACCGCGATCTTCGCGGGCAGCGACCTCCAGGCACTCGGCGTGCTGGAAGCCGCCCGGGTGCACGGCCTGCGCGTCCCCGACGATCTCTCGGTGGTCGGCTACGACGACGTATCGATCGCCCGCTGGGCGAGCCCGGCACTGACCACGGTCCACCAGCCGCTGCGTCAGATGGCGGAGGAGGCCACGCAGATGCTGATGCGGCTCCGGGCCGAGGAGCCGGTCTCCACCCGGCTGGAGCTGGCGACGAGCCTGGTCGTACGCAAGAGCACGGCGCCGCCGCCCGAGAGCTGATCGCCTTGGGGGCACGGGGCACCGGGGGCACGGGGGGGCGCGGGGGGCACGGGGGGCACGGGGGGCACGGGGGGCACGGGGGGCACGGGGGGCACGGGGGGGCAATACCAGTGCGGCCGACGTGGGGCAGAGGCGAGGCCGTGGCCTGATTCCGGCCACACCCGGCCCTTACACCGCCTTGTGTACTCTCAAATACAGGATGCCCCGGCGCATGGCTGCTCTTCCCTGGCCTTGGGGAGAAGTACTGGCGTCCGCGCCGAGTTTGTGACGCGTGCTGAATCCCAGTGCTGTGCCAGCACCGTGGGGAACCGGTCTGTTGGACGCCCGCCTCGGCGGCGTAGCAGATTCCATCCCCCCTACCGCCCCGACCCGACTCGTGGTGCGACGTGCCGTTGTGACGTCGTCCACGCGCGGGCCGGCGCCGGAAGCCGAGGCATCATGCCGACCACTCGTCCCCCTTCGACGACCGTCTGTCCCCGATCTGTTCGCGAGCGACAGGACCGACGATGACCACAGGCACCACGCAATACGCGAGCGACACCGCACCGACGCGGGAACGACGGGCTGGCAGCGACTTCTCGCGCCTGTCCAAGCAGATCAAGGACGCCGGGCTGCTGCGGCGCCGCCCCTTCTACTACGGCGTGCGCATGGCGCTGGTGACCGCGGCGTACGCGTTCGGCTGGCTGGCCTTCGTGGCTGTCGGCGACAGTTGGTGGACGCTGCTCGCCGCTGTGTTCCTCGCCGCGGTCTTCGGGCAGGTCGCGCTCGTCGCGCACGACGTCGGTCACCGCCAGGTGTTCCGGCGCAGCCGGTCGAGCGCGCTGATCGGGCGGATCGCCGCCAATACGGGGATCGGCATGGGGTACGGCTGGTGGCAGGACAAGCACTCACGCCACCACGCGAACCCCAACCACGAAGAGCTCGACCCGGACGTGGCGCCCGACATCCTGGTCTGGAGTCAGGCCCAGGCCCGCAAGGCCACCGGTCTGCCCCGCGTGCTCGGCAAGGTGCAGGCGTACCTGTTCTTCCCGCTGCTGACGCTGGAGGGCTTCAACCTGCACGTCGCGGGGGTGCGAGCGCTGGCGGACCGTGGCCTCAAACAGCGCCGGATCGAAGGAACTCTTCTCGTCACTCACTTCGTCCTGTACCTCGGCGCGCTGTTTCTCGTCCTGTCCCCGGGGAAGGCCGTGGTGTTCCTCGTCGTGCACCAGTGCCTGTTCGGGGTCTACCTGGGAGCCATCTTCGCCCCGAACCACAAGGGAATGCCGACGCTCACCGGCGGCGAGCGGCCCGACTTCCTGCGCCGACAGGTCCTCACTTCCCGCAACGTGCGCGGAAACTGGTTCACGGACGTGGTGCTGGGCGGACTGAACTACCAGATCGAGCACCACCTGTTCCCGAGCATGCCCTCGCCGAATCTGCGCAAGGCACAGCTCCTCGTACACCGTTACTGCGACGAGCTGGGCGTGGCCTACCTACAGACCTCGCTCATCGCCTCCTACGGACAGGCGCTCAGGAGCCTGCACCAGGCAAGCAGCCCACTGCGGCAGCAGTCGCGTCCCGTCTGACGCCAGCGACGCCGCGCTCCGGCGCCAGTGACACCGAAGGTGCGACCGCCCCCCTGACGAGGCGGTCGCAGACGGCCTCCGATGCCTCTCCGGCTCAATCCGAAGTCACACGGGCGGAAGGCCTGGGTCAGCAGGTCGTCCATCGCGTGGCGGATGTACGCCGGCCGCTCCCCCACCATCCGCGCCGTCCGGTGAGAGCCGCCGTGTGATCCGGTCGAACAGCTCCGTCAGCGGCTCGCCGACATCCCGGCCGAACTCGGTCAGCCCGTAGGTGACCTGGGGCGGCGCCGTCGGCTCGACCTCCCGCCAGACCAGGCCGTCCTGGACCAGCGCCCGCAGGGTCTGGGCGAGCATCTTCTCGCTGACACCCTGGATGCTCTCGCGCAGCTCGTAGAACCGGAGAGCATTGCTCCGCAACGAGATCAGCACCCAGATGCCCCACCTGCTGGTCACATGGTCGACCACATCGCGCGCGGGGCAGTCGGTGTGAAACACGTCATACCGCTCCCCCGTCCCGGCCTGCCTGGTCTGCACACCTTCCGTCATGTCATGAGCTTACCTCTAGGTATGTCCTTACCAAAAGTTAGCCCACATGCCTAGCGTGCGGGCCACAGAGACATCCGAGAAGGAGCTGATCATGATCGTAGTGACCGGGGCTACCGGGAATGTGGGCCGTCCGCTGACGCAGGCGCTGGCTGAGGCGGGCCGGCAAGTGACGGCAGTATCACGGCACAAGGCGGCGGTGCCGGACGGCGTCCGTCATGTGGCGGCCGACCTGGCCGAGCCGGCCGGCCTCAAGCCCGCACTGGACGGGGCGGAGGCGCTGTTCCTGCTGCTGTCCGGCGACCTGCACGCGGCTGGTGCCAACCCTGCCGACATCATCGACGAAGCTGCGGCCAGCGGCGTCCGCCGGGTCGTCCTGCTCTCCACGCTGGGCGTGGTGACCAGGCCCTCCGGCCGAACGCGGATCGCGATGCGCGCCCTGGAGGACACGTTGCGGGAGTCCGGCCTGGAGTGGGCCGTCCTGCGGCCGGGCGGATTCGCCTCCAACGCCCTGTGGTGGGCCGAGTCCGTCCGCACGCAGCGGGTCGTCGCCGCGCCCTTCGGCGACATCGGGGTGCCGGTCGTCGACCCGGCGGACATCGCCGCGGTCGCGGCGGCCTGCCTGCTGGAGGACCGGCACAACGGCGGCGTCTACGAGCTGACCGGCCCGGAGGTGATCACTCCGCGCCAGCAGGCGGAGGCCATCGCCACCGCGCTGGGCTCACCGGTGAGGTTTCACGAACTCACCCGCGAAGAGGCCGAGACCGCCATGACCCGGAGCATGCCGGCGGAGCTCGCCAACGACACTCTGGACATCCTCGGCTCCCCCAGCGCCGCCGAACTGCGCGTCAGCCCGGACATCCGGCAGGTCCTCGGCCACGCCCCGCGCCCCTTCGCCGACTGGGCCGCCCGGAATGTCGCCGCGTTCCGCTGAGACCGGTCAGCACAGTCGGGCCGGAACCGGCGGCCGCCCCTGCGGCGAATCGACGTACAGCCGACCCCGTCGACCGTCGGCAGGCACAGGGTTGACCGGATTGGGACCCCTCCCACCGTCGCCGTGATGGCAAAGAGCGACGGCATCTCCACCGGGGTCCAGCCTCTGTCGTCCCACCGCCGCGTTGCGCAATCCTTCCGTCGACGTCCGCGGCCTGGAGGCGGGTGCGCACGGTGGTCTATGGGCCACCGTATGCGCCGCCGGCCGGTCACTGCTCCCGGTCCTGGTCCCGGCCCCGGTTCCGGTCCCGGTCCCGGTCAACCAGCTCGCAACGCCGGGCGTACATCTCCACCCCGGCCGCCCGCGCCGGCCGCTCCACCCGCCAGGTGGCCGCCGGCTCGGTGCGCCGGTTGCGGGCCCCGAAGAACCGCACCTCGACGGAGTACAACCGTGCCGGGCCGGCCTCGCTCAGCACACCCCGCGACGCGCCCTCACCCCGGGCGAACGCGGTCACGACCGGCCGGCCCTGCTCCACGAGCACCAGCACACGCTGGTCGTAACGAATCCCCGGCATCAGCTCCCCCATGCACCGGGCTCCGAAGGTACAGCGGCCAACGATGTGACGGTCAGGGTGGAAGGAAGCCGCTCCTGCGAGGGGACGGACGTGAAGGCATGTCACCGGAGGACAGCGGCAGCCACCACGCACCCCAGACGAAGGATCAGCTGTCCTTGTACGGCCGCTGTCTGGCCGCTGTCTGGCCGCTGTCTGGCCGCAAGCGTCTGACGGCCGGGGTACCGCGCAGCATGACTCAACCATTCCCGTGGTGACCCGCGCGATTCAGGTACTGGCGTCCCCCTGGGCGGGGCTTCAGTGGAGGCGGCCTGCCTGGCCTGGGCGTCACGCACCGCTCCGAGGTCGCCAAGAGCCTGTCCGCCGACCAGCGGCCGCACGGTCCGCAGGGGCAACCCGGCTTCGCTCCGCACCCCTGGCCGGCTATCCCGGCGAACAGCCCGCGCTGCTGTCCCACACCGCACTCGGCGGCCACCCACCCATCACCCGCGTCAACAACCCTGCGGGGCAATACACCTAGCCCCACCGAAGAGGCGTGATCACCCCACAGTGAGGCCCCGAGTGGTTCACGGCTCAGAGCTCGGGCATCACCGGCTCTTGCGGGGGCCGGGAATCTTCGGCAGCAGCTCCCACAGAGGCTGTCCACCGCTCGCCCAGGCCGCAAGGGTCCGCCGGTCGGCCAGGTGCATCTGCAGCTGAGCGGCCAAGGGTGCGCAACGCGCGGAGAACCGGCCGTTCGTGACGACGAGGACGATGTCCGCGCCGTGGAGCTGACGGGCGGTCCCGTTGACCCGCTGCAGGTCCGGGGTGCCGACCGCCGACCCGCCGTCCCCGGCCGCTCGGTGCTTGCACTGGATGACCCAGGTCCGGCCCATGGGGTCGGTGGCCTGGACGTCGGCGCCGTTGTCGCCGGCCCCGCCGATCTGCCGGGCGTCGGCGCATCCGTCACGGCGCATCAGGTCACGGATGGCGTACTCGAAGTCCCGGTGATGCAGGGCATCCAGCTGCGGCAGCGCGTAGCGCAGGGCCTGCTGCTGTACCCGCTCCCACGTCTGTTGCTGCTGGAACCGGTGGAACCGCCAGGCCCCGCCCACCGCGGCGCACGCTCCCAGCACGACGAGCACCCACCAGTTCGTCGCCAGCCAGGTGAGCACCGCCGACACCACCGCTATGGCCATGACCCCGCCCACGACGAGGAGCAGCAGGTCTTCCTGCCGCCGTCGTCTGCTGCGCCGCCGCTTCCGCTGCCGCCGCGCCGGCACCCGCCGCGCAGTCACCGTCCGGCCCCGGGCGAGGAGAAGCGGATCGGGTACGACACCGTCGGCTTCGGTAACGGACGCTGCTTCTCCCACTGCGGGAACTTGACCGGATACGCCCCGGGCGTTGGCCGAGGGTCCGGCTTTCCGTCAGGCCCTGCTGACGGGCTCCCGTTCCCGCCGGCGAGGACGACGAACCCGACGAGCACGATCACCGCCATGTTCTGACGCGCCCCGGGCGCCCACCTGGAGTGCCCCTTGACCTGCGTCCCGTCCGCCCGTTTGTACGGCCTGACCCATACCACCCGCGACCCCCTCGAACTGATCCACAACGACCGTTCATCGTCGCACCGGGCCTTGACGCCGCATCAGGAAAGCGAGACCGGAGACCGGAAACAGGCAGACGAATCAAGCCGCTTTTGAACTGCAACCCGATTTGTGAGCAACCGAGTTGGGGATCCCCTGTCAGTGGTGGCCCTAGCGTGGATGGGCGCCGGGGTCTCCCGGCCCTGGCCCTCTCCCGCGAGGAAACTTCACCATGACCCACGTCCGCGCACACCGCCGTGCAGACGGCACTTACGTCAAGGCCCACAACCGCCGTACCCGCCCCGGATCCGGTGCCACGAACCCCGCACCGCGCCGCGCAGGAGCCCGCCCCGGCAGGGCTCGCACCGTCCCCTCCCCCCGTCGGCCCGACCACCCGCGTACGCCGCTACCAGCGAGCAGACGGCACCAGCGTCCGCAGCCACCACCGGGTTCTGCCCCCGGGCGCAGCCGTCGCCGGATCCGGGATCGGCGGGCTGCTGCTCTTCTTACTCGTCCTCGCCGCGCTCGCAGGCGGGGGAGGCGGCCAGAGCACGCCGGGGGACGGCGCAGCCACGTCGAATCCGCCCACCGTGTCTCCCGCCGCCAGCAGGTAGCCCGGAGAGCCGCTGCTCCGGGCCGCGCACGATGAAGGGCCCAGCTGCCGAGGCTGGGCCCTTGCCGGCCTTCTGGCAAACCGCGCGATCTGCGCGAGAGACCCCCAACCTGTGGGCTCCAACCCGCCCTGCACAGCCCGCATGACCTGGAGAGAACGCCTGGTCTCCTTGGGAGTCCTCTGGGACTTTCCTGGGCTTTCAGCTGCGTCAAGGGGCACGAGCGTGAAGCAGCGGAAAGGCCATTTCCGTAGGTCAGGCGCCCTTCGCGACCGGTTCGAGGATCGCCACGCACTCCACGTGGTGCGTCATCGGAAACAGGTCGAACGCCCGCAGCGTCCGCACCTTGTACCCGCCGTCCCGGAAGTACGCCAGGTCCCGTGCCAGCGCCGCCGGGTCGCACGCCACGTAGGCGATCTTGCGTGCGCCCAGCCCCGAGAGGTGCTTGACGACCTGCTTGCCCGCGCCCGCTCGCGGCGGGTCCAGGACGATCAGGTCGCACTCCGTGATGCCCGTGCGGGGCAGGACCTGGTCGACCTTGCCGTGTTCGATGCGGACCCGGTCGAGGTCCTGGAGGTTGTGGCGGGCGTCCTCGACCGCGCGCTTGCCGGACTCGATCCCGAGCACCGCGCCCTTCTCGCCGATGCGCTGGCCGATGGCGCCGGCGAACAGGCCGACGCCGCAGTAGAGGTCGAGGGCGGTGTCGTTCTTGCGGGGCAGCAGGCCCTGCATGACCGCGCGGACCAGGGTGTTGGCCGCCTGCGGGTGGACCTGCCAGAAGCCGCCGGAGCCGACGCGGTAGGTGCGGTCGTCGGCGCGTTCGCGGACGAAGGCGCGGCCGTGGACCCGGTGGACGCCGCCGTCGTGCTCCTCGACGCGGAGGACCGAGACCGGCTTGTCGAGTTCGACCAGGGGCAAGCGGCCGCCGGGCTTCGGGGTGAGGATGACCTGGCGGTCGTTCGAGCCGGTGGCGGTGATGGCCTCCACCGCGGCGATCTGGGGCCACTCACGCTTCTCGACGCCGAGCTCGGAGACCCCCGGCGCGGCGATCAGGCAGTGGTCGATCGGCTGGACGTCGTGCGAGCGGTGCTTCCGCAGGCCCGCGCGGCCCTCCGCGTCGACGGCGTACTGCACGCGGGTGCGCCAGGCCGGCACCTCGCCCGCGGGGAGCTTGTCGCCCTCGGCCGGCATGACCGTGCCGTCCCAGCCGGCCTCCTCGGGGGTCAGGCCCGCCAGCCGCTGGAGCTGCTCGGCGATCACCTCGCCCTTGAGGCGGCGCTGGGCGCCGGGCTTGGCGTGCTGCCAGTCGCAGCCGCCGCACATGCCGGGACCGGCGTACGGGCAGGGCGCCTCGACCCGGTCCTTGGACGGCTCGATGATCCGTACCGCGTCGGCCCGCAGGAAGCGGGAGTCCGCGTCGCCGTCGGTGACCCTGGCGACGATCTTCTCGCCGGGGAGCGTGTGGCGGACGAAGAGCACCTGGTTCTCGGCGGTGCGGGCGATGCAGTGACCGCCGTGTGCGACGGGCCCGACCTCGACCTCGTACTCCTCCCCGACCAGCGACGACGTGGGTTCGTTCTGCATGAGGGGAGGCTCCAGGGAGGAAGGGGAAAGGCGGGTGCCCGCGCGGCCGGACAACAGCCCACCAGTCTACGTGGATGCCGTCAGGGGTGCTTACCACGAGACACCCGTCACCTCTTGCGGTTCGGCTCCTTGTGGCCGCGCTCCACCGGGCCCCGGCGGACCGACCCCGGAGCGCTCCAGTCCGCGCGCCTGCGGGCCCGCTTCTTCGCGGCCTCGGAGGACTGGAGCTGGTACGGGACCGAGGTCACCATGACGCCGGGGGTGAAGAGCAGCCGGCCCTTGAGGCGCAGGGCGCTCTGGTTGTGCAGCAGGTGCTCGTACCAGTGGCCGACCACGTACTCGGGGATGTAGACGCTGATCACATCGCGCGGGCTCCGGCGGCGCAGGCCCTTGACGTACTCGATGACCGGGCGGGTCACCTCGCGGTACGGCGAGTCGAGGATCTTGAGCGGGACGTTGATGCCGCGCCGCTCCCAGTCCTCGCGCAGCGCCTTCGTCTCGGCCGGGTCGACGCTGATGGAGAGCGCCTCCAGGTGGTCGGTGCGGATCAGTTTCGCGTAGGCGAGGGCGCGCAGCGTGGGGCGGTGGAGCTTGGAGACCAGCACGATCGCGTGGACGCGGGAGGGGCGCAGGGTCTCGTCGACGGGGGCCTCGTCGGCGGCGATCTCGGCGGCGACCCGGTCGTAGTGCTTCCGGATCGCGGTCATGGTGCCGTAGAAGATGACCATGCCGAGCAGGGCCACCCAGGCGCCGTGGGTGAACTTGGTGGCCAGGACCACGACGAGGACCAGGCCGGTGAAGGTCGCGCCGAAGGCGTTGATGGCGCGGGAGCGGACCATGTGGCGGCGCTTGGCCGGGTCCCGTTCGCCGGCCAGCAGACGGTTCCAGTGCCGGACCATGCCGGTCTGGCTGAGGGTGAAGGAGACGAACACCCCGACGATGTAGAGCTGGATCAGGTGCGTGGTGTCGGCGTCGTAGATCCAGACGAGCAGGATGGCGGCCCCGGCCAGCAGGACGATGCCGTTGGAGAACGCGAGGCGGTCGCCGCGGGTGTGCAGCTGGCGCGGCAGGTAGCGGTCCTGGGCGAGGATCGACCCGAGCAGCGGGAAGCCGTTGTACGCGGTGTTCGCGGCCAGGAAGAGGACGAGCGCGGTCGCGGTGGCGAGGACCATGAAGAGGAACGATCCGTGGCCGAAGACCGCCTCGGCGACCTGGGAGATCACCGGGTCCTGGACGAAGTCGGCGCCGACCGGGGAGCCGTCGCGGATGAGGTCCACGGCCGGGTTCTCGGCCATCTTGACGTCGGTGGCCATGGCCAGGCCGATGATCCCGCAGAACATGGTGACGGCGAGCAGGCCCATCGCGGCGAGTGTGGCCGCGGCGTTCTTGCTCTTGGGCTTGCGAAAGGCGGGGACTCCGTTGCTGATCGCCTCGACCCCGGTGAGGGCGGCGCAGCCGGAGGAGAAGGCCCGCAGGAGGAGGAAGACGAGCGCGAAGCCGGCCAGCCCCTCGTGCTCGGGCTTGATCTCGAAGTCGGAGGTGGGGGCGTGCATCGTGTCGCCGAGAACCAGCCCCCGGAACGCGCCCCAGAGGATCATCCCGAAGACACCGGCCACGAAGAGGTACGTGGGGACGGCGAAGAGCTTCCCGGACTCCCTGACGCCCCGCAGGTTCATCAGGGTGAGCAGGACGATGGCGCCGATGGCGCAGAGCGTCTTGTGCTCGATGACGAACGGGATCGCGGAGCCGAGGTTCTCGACGCCGGAGGAGATCGACACGGCGACGGTGAGGACGTAGTCGACGAGCAGGGCGCTGGCGACGGTCAGTCCGGCCTTCGGGCCGAGGTTGGTGGTCGCGACCTCGTAGTCGCCGCCGCCGCTCGGGTAGGCGCGGACGTTCTGCCGGTAGGAGGCGACGACCGTGAACATGAGGACGACGACCGCGAGGGCGATCCAGGGGCTGAAGTGGTAGGCCGACACCCCCGCGATGGACAGCACGAGGAGGACTTCTCCGGGTGCGTACGCCACCGAGGACAACGGGTCGGACGCGAAGACGGGGAGCGCGATGCGCTTGGGGAGGAGGGTCTCCCCGAGCTTGTCGCTGCGCAGCGCCCGGCCGATCAGGATCCGTTTGGGCAGGTCGGTCAGTTTGGACACGGTGAGGATCGTAAGCGGAGCCCGTGGCCGAAACGCACGCCCTTTCGACGTGGCCCCGCAATCTCCTGCGGTCGGCGGAGAAGGCCTCGCCATTCCTTAACGCGATCCTTGCGCCGGTCCGGACCGTTTTGCTTTTCCTTTACCGGGGTGCGCGAGGATACGGACACGCGGATGAGGCAGGGCCTCCCCCGGCGCATAAGCTCGACTCCGGGCCACACCGCGGGTGTGTGCCCCGTTGTTTGCCCAGCAAGCTGAGAGAGAAGTGTGAGCAGCGTGTTTTCGCAGGTCAGCCGGATGACCAGGACGGCGGGGTAGGCGCACAGTGCACATCGTCATCATGGGCTGCGGGCGCGTCGGAGCCGCTCTCGCACAGACCCTGGAACAGCAGGGGCACACCGTCGCGGTGATCGACCAGGACCCCACCGCGTTCCGTCGCCTCGGGTCCGGATTCGGCGGTCGCCGGGTCACCGGGGTCGGCTTCGACCAGGACACCCTCCGCGAGGCGGGGATCGAGGACGCCGGGGCGTTCGCCGCGGTCAGCAGCGGCGACAACTCCAACATCATCGCGGCCCGGGTGGCCCGCGAGATGTTCTCCATCGAGAACGTCGCGGCGCGGATCTACGACCCGAAGCGCGCCGAGGTCTACCAGCGCCTGGGCATCCCCACCGTGGCGACGGTGCGCTGGACGGCGGACCAGATGCTGCGGCGGCTGCTGCCGTCGGGCGCCGAGCCGCTGTGGCGTGACCCGAGCGGTGGTGTGCAGCTCGCGGAGGTGCACACGACGCCGTCGTGGATCGGCCACCGGATCAGCACGCTCCAGGAGGAGACGGGGGTCCGTGTGGCCTTCCTCACCCGGTTGGGCGAGGCCATACTGCCGACCTCGCAGACCGTCCTCCAGGAGGGCGACCTGGTCCACGTGATGATGCGTACGGACGAGATCGCCAAGGTCGAAGAGGCCTTCGCCGAGGGTCCCGAGGAGGACGGTCACTGATGCGTGTGTCGATTGCCGGGGCGGGCGCGGTGGGCCGTTCCATCGCCGCCGAGCTGCTGGAGAACGGGCACGAGGTGCTGCTGATCGACAAGGCGCCGAGCGCCATCTCGGTGGAGCGGGTGCCGATGGCCGAGTGGCTGCTCGCGGACGCCTGTGAGATCACGTCGCTGGACGAGGCGGCGCTGCAGCGGTGCAACGTGGTGATCGCCGCGACCGGGGACGACAAGGTCAATCTGGTCGTCTCGCTGCTCGCCAAGACCGAGTACGGCGTGCCGCGCGTGGTGGCCCGGGTGAACAACCCGAAGAACGAGTGGCTGTTCAACGAGTCCTGGGGCGTGGACGTCGCCGTCTCGACGCCGCGTCTGATGTCGGCGCTGGTCGAGGAGGCGGTGAGCGTCGGCGATCTGGTCCGGCTGCTGCGCTTCAGCCACGGCGACGCCAACCTGGTGGAGCTGACCCTGCCGCCGGAGTCGGCGCTCGCCGGCATCCGGGTCGGGGATGTGGCCTGGCCCGAGGACACCTCGCTGGTGACGATCATCCGGGGCACCCGGGTGCTGACGCCGAGCCCGGAGGAGTCCCTGGAGGCCGGTGACGAACTGCTGTTCGTGGCCGCCCAGGCGCGCGAGGAGCAGTTGGAGGATCTGTTGTCGGTGCGACGCGATCCGTCGGAGAGCTGACCACCGGAACGACCGAGGAGGCCCGGGACCGCTGAGCGGTTCCGGGCCTCCTCGTGTGATGCTACGGGATCCTCAGGTGGTGCTACGGGATCAGGCGTCCGGGTTGCGGAGCGCGGCGGCGGCCTGTGCCTTGCGCTCCTTCTCGGCCTCTTCCTCGGCCTCCATCTCGGCGAAGACATCGATGGGGGCCGGCGCCTTCGCGAGGAAGACCCAGGTCAGATAGACCGCGAGCAGGAACGGCGGGATCTTCAGCGAGACCAGTACCCAGCCCAGCTGGGTGGTGTCGGCCCACCAGTAGAGCGGGAAGAGGATCGCGCACTTGGCCAGCAGGATCAGGCCCCAGGCGTAGCTGGCCTGGGTGTACGCCTTCTTCCGGCCGGGGTTACGCGTCCGCCAGGAGAGGTTCTCCTTGAAGACCGGGCCGAGGATCAGGCCGATCAGCGGCACCCCGGCGATCGCGGTGCCGAGGTAGGCGACCGCGAGGCCCAGGGTGTAGAGCATGCCCGGCAGGTAGAAGTCCTTGGCGTTGCCCGTCATCATCGCGAAGACGACGCCGAAGGCCACCCCGAAGACGCCGCTGAAGGCGTGCTTGACGGTGTCCCGGCGGATCAGCCGTACGGCGACGAGGGCCAGGGACACGGCCAGGGCCGCGATGGCCGAGACCTGCAGGTTCTTGTTGATGGTGAAGATCGTGACGAAGAGCAGCCCGGGCAGGACTGTCTCCACCATGCCGCGCACGCCGCCGAAGGCCTCGAAGAGGGCGGCCTCGGTGACGGCCTTCGCCTCGGCGTCCTGCTGGGCGGCGTGCCTCCCGCCGGTGTGCTGCGGGTCGGTGCGGTGGGGCTGGTCCGTGTCGGACGTCGGCTTGTCGAGAGACGTCACCGGCTACTCCTTGCCGAGCGGTCGGAGTTCGTATGTGGGGTTGAACAGCACCCGGCGGCCGTGGCTCATGGCGACCCGCCCCGAGGCGAAGATCCTGCGGCCGGGCTCTATGCCGACGATGGAGCGACGGCCGAGCCAGACCACGTCCAGCGGTTCGGTTCCGTCGAAGAGCTCCGCCTCCAGGGCGGGCACTCCGGCCCGGGGACGGAGGGTGACGGTCCGCAACGTACCAGCCACCTTCACGATCTGCCGGTCGGAGCACTCGGAGATCCGGGTGCATCCGGTGGCCTGCGCGTCGTCCCGCAGCTCCTGGGACTCCAGGTCCTCCTGGGAACTGGAGAGCCGGTCGAGCATACGGCGGAAGCGCCCGGAAGGCCGCGCCGCCTTCCCGGCCTTCCCGGCTTTCTCGGATCGGGAAACAGCACTCATACCCGAAGCGTACCGGTCCTGGGGGCTGCGCACGGAGGCCCGGGGCGACCACTCGAAAGGGTGAGCCGGCGCATCTCAGCCGCGCTCGAAGCGGTAGCCCATGCCCGGTTCGGTGACGAAGTACCGGGGGTGCGAGGGATCCGTCTCCAGCTTGCGGCGCAACTGGGCCATGTAGACCCGCAGATAGTTGGTCTCGGTGCCGTAGGAGGGGCCCCAGACCTCCTGGAGGAGCTGTTTCTGGCTGACCAGGCGGCCGCCGTTGCGGACGAGGACCTCCAGCAGGTGCCATTCGGTGGGGGTGAGCCGTACGTCGCGGCCCGCCCGGTGCACCTTCTTCGCCGCCAGGTCGACGGTGAAGCCGGCCGTCTCGACGAGGGCGACGTCCTCGGTGCCGGCCTCCTGGCCGACCGGTTCCGCGCGGCGTACGGAGGCGCGCAGCCGGGCCAGCAGCTCGTCCATGCCGAAGGGCTTGGTGACGTAGTCGTCGGCCCCCGCGTCCAGGGCCTCCACCTTCTCGTCGGAGGTGTGGCGCGCGGAGAGGACGAGGATCGGGACCCGGGTCCAGCCGCGCAGGCCCTTGATCACCTCGACCCCGTCCATGTCGGGCAGCCCGAGGTCGAGGAGGACCACGTCGGGGTGGCGGGCGGCGGCGAGCTGGAGGGCGGTCGCCCCGTCGGGCGCGGCGTCGACCTCGTACTGCCGGGCCTTCAGGTTGATCACGAGGGCGCGGACGATCTGCGGCTCGTCGTCGACCACAAGCACCCTGGTCATCGGGGACCTGCCTTTCTGTCGTATCTGTCGTACGGGGAGGAGGAGGGATGCGTGCGGGTGCGGGTCACGAGGTGACCTGGGCCGGGAGCTCGGCGTCGGCCCGGACGCCGCCCGGCGCCGCGGCCAGCGTCAGGACCATGGTCAGCCCGCCGCCCGGGGTGTCCTCGGCGTCCAGCGTGCCGCCCATGGCCTCGGTGAAGCCCCGGGAGACGGCGAGGCCGAGACCCACGCCGGCGCCGCGCGGGGCGTCCCCGTACCGCTGGAAGGGTTCGAAGATCCGCTCCTTGGCCTCGTCGGGGACGCCCCGGCCCCGGTCCACGACCCGCAGTTCGACCCGGCCGCCGAGCGCGCTGGCGGCCACGGCGACGGGCTCCGGGCCGGGGTTGTACTTGACGGCGTTCTCCACGATGTTGGCGACGACCCGCTCCAGGAGCCCGGGGTCGACGGCGACCATCGGCAGCGTCTCGGGGATGTCGAGGTCGACGCTGCCCTCCGGGACGCCGCCGAGCGCCATGGGGACCACCTCGTCGAGGTCGATCTCGCGGATCAGGGGGGTCACGGTGCCGGTCTGGAGGCGGGACATGTCCAGCAGGTTGCCGACGAGGTGGTCCAGCCGGTCGGCGCCGTCCTCGATGCCTTCCAGGAGCTCCGCCTCGTCCGCCTCGGACCAGGCGACGTCGTCGGAGCGCAGCGAGCTGACGGCGGCCTTGATCGCGGCCAGCGGGGTGCGCAGGTCGTGGCTGACGGCGGCCAGCAGGGCGGTCCTGATCCGGTTGCCCTCGGCGAGCCTGCGGGCCTCCTCGGCCTCCCAGACCAGCCGCTGGCGGTCCAGGACGACGGCGGCCTGCGCGGCGAACGCGCCGAGCACCCGGCGGTCCTCGGCGGGCAGCACCCGGCCGGACAGCGCGAGGGCCATGTTGTCGCCGACCGGCATGTCCACGTCGGCGTCGTCGGGGCGGGCGACCGGGGCCGGTCCGACGGATCCGGCGCAGGTCCACGGCTCCACGTCGCTGCTGCGCTCCAGCAGGGCGACGGACTCCATGGCGAAGGTCTCCCGGACCCTCTCCAGCAGGGCGTCCAGGGCGGTCTCGCCGCGCAGCACGCTGCCCGCGAGGAAGGAGAGGATCTCCGACTCGGCGCGCAGCCGGGCGGCCTGGTGGGTGCGCCGGGCCGCGAGGTCGACCACGGAGGAGACCGCCACCGCCACCGCGAAGAAGATCACGATGGCGACGAAGTTCTCCGGGTCCTGGACGGTCAGGGTGTGGGTGGGCGGGGTGAACCAGTAGTTCAGGAGCATGGAGCCGGCGGCGGCGGAGGCCAGCGCGGGTCGCAGCCCGCCGAGCAGGGCCGCGGCCACCGTCAAGAAGAGGAAGAGCAGGACGTCGTTGGCGAGGCCGGGGGCGTCCTCCATGCCGCGCAGCGCCACCGCGAGCAGGACGGAGCCGACGACGCCGACGAGCCAGCCCCAGATGATCCGGGCGCGGCCGAGCCGGGCGCCGCGGGCGATGGGCAGGCCGCGGCCCTTGGCGACCTCCTCGTGCGTGACGATGTGGACGTCGAGGTCGGGGCCCGACTCGCGGGCGACGGTCGCGCCGACCCCGGGGCCGTAGATGTACTGCCAGGTCTTGCGGCGGCTGGAGCCCAGCACGATCTGCGTGGAGTTGACGCCGCGGGCGAACTCCAGCAGGGCCGCGGGTATGTCGTCGCCGATGACGTGGTGGAAGGTGCCGCCGAGGTCCTCGACCAGGGTGCGCTGGACGGCCAGCTCCTTCGGTGACGCGGAGGTCAGGCCGTCGCTGCGGGCGATGTAGACGGCGAGGATCTCGCTGCCGGAGCCCTTGGCCGCCATCCGGGAGGCGCGGCGGATGAGGGTGCGGCCCTCGGGCCCGCCGGTCAGCCCGACGACGATGCGTTCGCGGGCCTGCCAGGGGGTGCGGATGTTGTGCTCGCCCCGGTACTGCTGGAGGTACTCGTCGACCCGGTCGGCCACCCAGAGCAGGGCCAGCTCGCGCAGGGCGGTGAGGTTGCCGGGGCGGAAGTAGTTCGAGAGGGCCGCGTCCATCTTGTCGGGCTGGTAGATGTTGCCGTGCGCCATCCGGCGGCGCAGCGCCTGGGGCGACATGTCGACCAGCTCGATCTGGTCGGCCCGGCGGACCACCTCGTCGGGCACGGTCTCGCTCTGCCGGACGCCGGTGATCGACTCGACGACGTCGCCGAGCGACTCCAGGTGCTGGATGTTGACCGTGGATATGACGTCGATCCCGGCCTTGAGGAGTTCCTCGACGTCCTGCCAGCGCTTGGCGTTGCGGGAGCCGGGGACGTTGGTGTGGGCCAGCTCGTCCACCAGGGCCACGGCCGGGGCGCGCTCCAGGACGGCTTCGACGTCCATCTCGGTGAGGACGGCCGAGCGGTAGCTGATCTCGCTGCGCCGGATCTGTTCCAGGCCGTGCAGCAGCGCCTCGGTGCGCGGCCGGGCGTGGTGCTCCACGAAGGCCACCACGCAGTCGGTGCCGCGCTCGACCCTGCGGTGGGCCTCGGAGAGCATCGCGTACGTCTTGCCGACGCCCGGTGCCGCGCCCAGGTAGATCCGGAGTATGCCGCGTCCCATGGCCCCATTGTCTTCTTCCGTCCGGCGGCGTCCTGTCGACGGCCGGTGGCGCCCGGTGCGGCTGCCGCCCTCGACGCTACTCCGCCGGGGGCCGTGCTCGACGCCCGCGGGAACGTCAGTCGTGCTCGACGATGTGGCCGTCGCTCAGCTCCAGGACCCGGTCGGCGAGGCCCAGCAGCTGGGGGTCGTGGGTGGCGACGAGGGCGGTGACGTTCTCGCTGCGGACGACCGCGCGGAGCAGTTCCATCACGGCGAGCCCGGTCTCGGCGTCGAGCTGTCCGGTGGGCTCGTCGGCGATCAGGAGGGCGGGGCGGTTGGCCAGCGCGCGGGCGATGGCGACGCGCTGCTGCTGGCCGCCGGAGAGCTCGCCGGGGCGCTGCTCGGCGTGGTCGGCGAGGCCGACGAGGGAGAGCAGCAGGGCGACCCGCTCGTCACGCTCGGCCGGGTCGGCCTTGCGCAGCCGCAGAGGTACGCCGACGTTCTCGGCGGCGGTCAGGATCGGGATGAGGCCGAAGGACTGGAAGATGAAGCCGACCCGGTCCCGGCGCAGCTCCAGGAGGCCCTTCTCGCCGAGCCCCGCGAGCTCGGTGCCGTCGACGGTGATCCGGCCGTCGTCCGGGGTGTCCAGGCCGCCGACCAGGTTGAGCAGGGTGGTCTTGCCGGAGCCGGAGCGGCCCTTGAGCGCGACCAGCTCACCGCGGGGGATCTCGAAGGAGACGCCGCGCAGGGCGTGCACGGCCGCGGCCCCGCTGCCGTACGAGCGGTGCAGGTCCTCGACCGTGACCATGACCGTACGGGCCGGGTCCTCGGCGAGGGCCGTGCCGGACTGCCCGCTGGTGCTCTCGGTCATGCTGCTCCCCCGTGTGTACGTGTGCACAGGTGCACGTGGCCTTACGTCGTCGCCCGCCAGTATGTGCGTGCGGCACACACCCGGGCAATGGCCGGTGGGCCGCACCCGTGAAAAGGATGCGGCCCACCGGCCTGTGCTGTGAAGTGCCGCTGCGTGCTGCTAGCGGACCTCGGTGATCTCGGGGCCGCGCTGGAGCTGGCCCATGCCGCCGGAGAACTTCGAGCCCTCCTGCTCCTCCTGCTGCACGCCCTCGGGCACCATCTGCGCGTCGTCGGGGAGCTTGAGGACGATCGGGTCGCGGGGGGCCATCGGGCCGTCGCCGCGGACGACCACGGTGTCCCGGAAGACGGTCTCCAGCAGCCCGGCGGCCTCCGGCTGGACGGCTCCCTGGCCGGAGATCACTCCGCGCAGGAACCAGCGCGGCCCGTCGACGCCGACGAAGCGCACGAGCTGCACACCGCCCGTGCCGTCCGGGAGCTGTACGGGGACCTGCGCGCGCAGCTCCCAGCCCAGCGGGCCCTCGACCTCGTCGATGATGCCGCCCTGCTGGGTGATGCCCGAGGCGATCTCGTCGCGGACCTCGCCCCAGATGCCCTCTTTCTTGGGGGCGGCGAAGGCCTGCAGCTGGACCGCGCTGTCGCGCAGCACCACGGTGGCGGCGACGATCGCGTCCCCGGCCACCTCGACCCGCAGTTCCATGCCCTCGACCCCGGGGACGAAGATGCCGCCCAGGTCGACCCGGCCCTCGCCGGGCTGGGTGACCTCGGTGCTGTCCCAGGGTCCGTCCGGCCGGGGGGCCGGCGGAAGATTCATCCGACGGCTGCCCTTGGCGGCACCGTCGCTGCCCTCGGGCTCGTCGGCGACCTGCTCGGCCTCGCGCACCTCGTCCGCCGCGTCCTCGGCGGAACCACTCTTCTTGCGACGTCCGAACACGTCACTGTCCTTCCCGGTCGGATACGACCGAAGCGTAGCTGTTCCCACCGTGGGTGATCCCGCCCTCGGCGCCGTCCACCGACGCGTGGCCGCCGGTGGACCCGAAGCCCCCTTCGGCCCGCGCCGAGCCGGGAAGTTCCGCCACCTCGTGGAAGCGCACCTTCTCGACCTGCTGGACAACCAATTGGGCAATCCGGTCGAACCGTTCGAATCGCACGCTCTCGCGTGGATCGAGGTTGACCACGATCACCTTGATCTCCCCACGGTACCCGGCATCCACGGTCCCTGGGGCATTCACGAGGGCCACTCCGCAGCGGGCCGCGAGGCCCGAGCGCGGGTGCACGAACGCGGCGTACCCGTCGGGCAGGGCGATCGACACACCGGTGGGCAGCACCGCGCGCTCGCCGGGGGCGAGTTCGGCGGCCTCGGTGGTGACCAGGTCGGCCCCGGCGTCGCCCGGGTGTCCGTACGCCGGAATCGGCACGTCCGGGTCGAGGAGGCGGATCAGTACGTCGACGGGATTACGGGTCACGGGTTCACCTCGAAGGCGCGGGCGCGCCTGAGCTGGTCGGGGTCGGACATGGCCGCCCGGATCTCGGCGGGCCGGCCGTTGTCGATGAAGTGGTCGACCTTGACCTCGATGAAGAGGGCGTCGGCCCGGACCGCGACGGGGCCCTCGGGGCCGCCGATCCGGCCGGTGGCGGTGGAGTAGATCTTCCGGCCGTGCACGGCGGTGATCCGGGCGTCGAGGTGCAGCACGGTGTCCACGGGGACGGGCCGGACGAAGTCGGTCTCCAGCCGTCCGGTCACCGCGATCGTGCGCAGCAGCCAGTTCAGCGAGCCGAGCGTCTCGTCCAGCGCCGTGGCGAGCACCCCGCCGTGGGCGAGGCCGGGGGCGCCCTGGTGCGCGGGCTGCACGGTGAACTCGGCGGTGACGCTCACGCCTTCACCGGCCCGCGCCATCAGGTGCAGTCCGTGCGGCTGTCCCCCGCCGCAGCCGAAGCAGTGTTCGTAGTGCGCTCCGAGGAGCTCGCCGGGGGCGGGCGCGTCGGGGTGCCGGACCGGCGCGACGGCGTCGGCCGGGGGTGTCAGAGCTGCTGATGTTCCACTCACAGGCGCAGACCTTACCCGCGCGGCAGTGTGCCGGTCGCGCCGTGCCAAGCTTGGTTCCATGCAGCCTTCCGCACCGCCCTTCGACGAACGTCTCACCGCGCCCCGTTCCTGGTGGTTCATCGCCTTCGGGATCGGTATCGCCTGCGCTCTGATGCTGCTGCCGCTGGGCACCCTGCCGCTGCTCGCCGGGCTGGTCGGCGGCACGGCCGCGGCCGCGGTCCTGGTGAGCGGTTACGGCTCGGCCCGGATCCGGGTGGTGGCGGGGGCGCTCGTCGCCGGCGACGCCCGGATCCCGCTGTCGGCGCTCGGTGAGGCGGAGGCGCTGGACGCCGAGGAGGCGCGGGCCTGGCGCACGCACAAGGCGGACGCCCGTGCGTTCATGCTGCTGCGCGGCTATGTGGAGACGGCGGTGCGGGTGGAGGTCACGGATCCGGACGACCCGACTCCGTACGTCTATCTCTCCACCCGGGACCCGCAGGGCCTGGCGGCGGCGCTGAGCGGCGCCCGGACCGCCTGACACGACCGCCCGATCACCTGACACGACCGCCGGATCAGGGGCCCTCGATCTCCTTGGGCAGTTCGGCCGGGTTCAGGGGCTGCTCCAGCGGGGGCAGTGCCGCCAGCCGGTCCCAGGGGACCTGGTGCTTGCGCAGGTCGTCCCTGACCCGTTCGGCGAGCTTGCGGGTGTCGCGGCGGTTCATCATGGCGCCGACGGTGGCGCCGATCATGAACGGGATCAGGTTGGGCAGATTGCGCGCCATGCGCTTCGTGATCTGCTGGCGCAGCTCACGCTTCATCTGGCCGCCCAGGGCGGCGTTGAGCGTGGTGGGCCGGGTGACGTCGATGCCGCGCTCCTCCGTCCACGACGTCAGATACGCGGTGCTGCGCTGGCCGAGGTTGCCAGGGGGGCGGAGGCCGTAGACCTCGTGGAGCTCGGCGACGAGCTTCATCTCGATCGCGGCGACGCCGGTCACCTCCGCCGCCAGCTCGGCGAGCATGGCGGGCGGTACGGGCATCATCGCGGCGGCCCCGATGCCTGCGCCGACGGTCGCGGTGCCCCGGCAGGCTCCCGTGATCAGCTTGTCGGCCAGCTCCTCGGGCCCCAGCCCGGGAAACTGCCTCCGCAGGGTGGCGAGGTCGCGCACCGGCACGCGCGGGGCCGTATCGATGATGCGGTCGGCCAGCTGTGCGACCAGTGCCTTTGCGCTCTCCCCGCCCTTGCGTACGCCCCGTTTCACCGCGTGCAGGCGGCCCCCGGTCGTGGGCTCCGCCCGGTCCTGCTGGTCCTGCTCTCCGGCCAGGTCCGGCAGCGCTGCCGTCCCGGCCACTTCGAGCGAGGCCGAACGGCCCCGCTCGTCGTCGGAACTGCCGGAGTGCTCCGGCAGGGCGGCGGACCGCTCGGCAGACGCGTTACCGCCTTCTGCCGGGCCTGTGCCGCCTGTACCGTCCTGGCTCGTCTCCGCGCCGCGCCGGCGCCAGGGGCGCCGCTTGTGGAACGGTGTCTCGCCTGCCACGGCCGACTCGACCTCAGTCGCAGTCGCGGCAGATGGGCTGACCGTTCTTCTCGCGGGCCAGCTGGCTGCGGTGGTGCACCAGGAAGCAGCTCATGCAGGTGAACTCATCGGCCTGCTTGGGCAGCACCCGGACGGCCAGCTCCTCGTTGGAGAGGTCCGCGCCGGGCAGCTCGAGTCCTTCGGCCGCGTCGAATTCGTCGACGTCGACGGCGGAGGCCGTCTTGTCGCTCCGACGTGCCTTGAGCTCTTCGAGGCTGTCCTGGTCCACGTCGTCGTCGGTCTTGCGTGGGGTGTCGTAATCCGTTGCCATGTCGCTCTCCCCCTCTTGGGTGTCTACGGGTGTCTCAGCGCACGTAACGCGTGAGAGGCCGGACTTGTGCCCGACCTGAGGCGGAGATTTTGCCTCACATCAAGGTCTGTTACTCAATCGACACCCAACCGGGCGCCTCGGCGAGGCTCGGCTTGGGTGGCGATGGGGACCGTACACGGTCCCGACTGCGCAGTTCACAGGCGCTACCCCGTGTACTTCCCGTGATAACGATCCCCGAAAACCCGGACGATTACCGGCTTTCCGACAGAGTCGCGATCACGGAGAGTAGATGGTCGGAAAATCGACTCTGTGATCGATCACACACGACCCGCCCGGGAACGGGTCCTGAAAATTCCGCCCAAAGCGAACATGAAGATTCGGTGCAGAGTCACACCGTGCAGCCTCTCAGACCGGCAGGGTGACGCGCATCACGAGACCGCCGCCCTCGCGGGGCTCCGCGATGATACGGCCTCCGTGGGCCCGCGCGACGGACCGCGCGATCGACAGGCCGAGCCCGACCCCCTTGTCGCTGCCCGTGCGCTCCGTACGCAGCCGCCTGAAGGGCTCGAAGAGGTTGTCGATCTCGTACGCCGGGACCACCGGGCCGGTGTTCGAGACGACGAGCAGGGCCTGCCCGTCCCGTACCTCGGTGGTGACCTCCACCCAGCCGTCCTCGGGCACGTTGTAGCGCACGGCGTTCTGCACGAGGTTCAGCGCGATCCGCTCCAGCAGGACCCCGTTGCCCTGGACGACGCCGGATCCCCGCTCGCCGCGGATCTCCACGTTCTTCGCCAGCGCCTCCGCCCGGGTCTGGTCGATGGCGCGCTCCGCGACCTCGGCGAGGTCGACCGGTTTGCGCTCGACGATCTGGTTGTCGCTGCGGGCCAGCAGCAGCAGGCCCTCCACCAGCTGCTCGCTGCGCTCGTTGGTGGCCAGGAGGGTCTTGCCGAGCTGATGGAGCTCCGGCGGGGCCTCCGGGTCGGAGAGATGGACCTCCAGCAGGGTGCGGTTGATCGCCAGCGGGGTGCGCAGCTCGTGCGAGGCGTTGCCGACGAACCGCTGCTGCGCGGTGAAGGCCCGCTCCAGCCGGTCCAGCATGTCGTCGAAGGTGTCCGCCAGCTCCTTCAGCTCGTCGTCCGGGCCGTCCAGCTCGATCCGCCGTGTGAGGTCCGTACCGGCCACCCGGCGCGCGGTCCGGGTGATCCGGCCGAGCGGGGAGAGGACGCGTCCGGCCATGGCGTAACCGAAGGCGAAGGCGATGACGCTGAGGCCGACCAGGGCGAGGAGCGAACGGTTGAGCAGGGTTTCCAGCGCCGCCTTGCGCTGATTGTTGACGCAGGCGTTCATCGCGGCGTTGAAGGCGTCCGGGCTGGCGTTCGGGGGCAGGTCGCAGATCTCGCTGGTGACCTTGCCGCTCACGATCTCGAACGGCAGCTCACTGCCCACGTGCAGCGCCTGTGCGGCCAGCATGTAGATGATCGACAGCAGCACGATGCCCGCGATCAGGAACATCCCGCCGTACAGCAGCGTGAGCCGTATCCGGATGGTCGGGCGCAGCCAGGGGTACGGGGGCTCCTGCTGCTTGGGCTCCCAGGTGGGCTTCGGGGGCGCCGCGGGGGGCCCGGGGGTGGTGGCCATGGTCCTCAGATCCGGTATCCGGAGCCCGGCACGGTGACGATCACGGGCGGTTCGCCGAGCTTGCGGCGGAGCGTCATGACCGTGACCCGCACCACGTTGGTGAAGGGGTCGGTGTTCTCGTCCCAGGCCTTCTCCAGCAGCTGCTCCGCCGAGACGACCGCGCCCTCGCTGCGCATCAGGACCTCCAGCACCGCGAACTCCTTCGGGGCGAGCTGGATCTCCACCTCGTCGCGGAAGACCTCGCGGCGGTTCGGGTCGAGCTTGATGCCGGCGCGCTCCAGGACGGGCGGCAGCGCCACCGTCGTACGGCGGCCCAGCGCGCGCACCCGGGCGGTCAGCTCGCTGAAGGCGAACGGCTTGGGCAGATAGTCGTCGGCGCCCAGCTCCAGGCCCTCGACCCGGTCGCTGACGTCGCCGGACGCGGTGAGCATGAGCACCCGGGTGGGCATGCCGAGCTCGACGATCCTGCGGCAGACGTCGTCGCCGTGCACCACCGGGAGATCCCGGTCCAGCACGACGACGTCGTAGTCGTTGACCCCGATGCGCTCCAGGGCCGCGGCACCGTCGTAGACGACGTCGACGGCCATGGCCTCCCGGCGCAGTCCGGTGGCCACCGCATCGGCGAGCAGCTGCTCGTCCTCGACGACGAGTACGCGCACGGCGCAGTCCTTCCTTCGGTCCTTCGATGGGTTCACAGATCGAGCGGCCCACGCAGGGGCCGCTCGGACACGGGCAGCAATGCCGACTGTGCGCTTCCATCCTGCCCGCAACGCGTATAAACCGGCGGTAAGACGGCGGCGGGCCGGACCTCCGGGCGCCTTCCCGGCGGGAAGGCGGCGGATTTCCGGGCCAGTTGAGGTTTCTCCGGGCCACGGCGTGGGGAAGAGGGGTTCACACCCGCGATCACGCCTGTCACGTGGCATGCCACTGCCCGCTCCGCTTTCCCCGGAGCGGCGGCGCGATCACCCGCTCCTCCGGCCCCCCGGCCGGAGGGATCCCGGGCACACCCCCGTGCCACCGACCCACGATGAGGGGGCGCATCATGGACGCTTTCACCGCAGGTCTGCTGCAACGCATCAAGACCACCGAGTCCGACCTCACGCGGGCGCGCGAGGACGGCGACGACTTCCTCGCGGACGTCGAGCAGGGCGAGCTAGACGATCTCCGCCGTCTCGCCGCCGAGCACGGCGTGGAAATCGGCGCCACCAGCGTCTGAGCCGTACGCCACGGGGCCCCTGACACCGTCATGGTGTCCGGGGCCCCGTGGCGTGTGCGGCGGCCTCAGGCCCCTCGTCAGGGCCTTTCGCCTGCCGGAGGTCCCGTCTAGTCGTGCCAGGCGCCCAGCTCGTCCAGGGCGGCCTGCAGCGGCTCGAAGACGCCGGGGGTGGCGGCCACCGTCAGGTCGCCGTCGGCGGGCAGCCCCGGGCGGCCGCCGGTCAGCGCGCCCGCCTCCCGGGCGATGAGGTCGCCCGCGGCCAGGTCCCAGGGGTGCAGCCCGCGCTCGTAGTAGCCGTCCAGCCGGCCGGCCGCCACATCGCAGAGGTCGACGGCCGCCGAGCCGCTGCGCCGGATGTCCCGGAGCCTGGGGATCAGCTGCTGGGCGATGTCCGCCTGGTGCGCGCGGACGTGGGCGACGTAGTTGAAACCGGTCGAGACGAGGGCCTGGTCCAGCGGCGGGGCGGGCCGGCAGCGCAGGGCTTCGCCGTTCGCGAACGCACCGCCGCCGAGGACCGCCTGATACGTCTCCCGGCGCATCGGGGCCTCGACGACGCCGACGACCCGCTCGCCGTCACGCTCGGCCGCGATGGAGACCGCCCACGTGGGCAGGCCGTACAGATAGTTCACCGTGCCGTCGAGCGGGTCGATGACCCAGCGGATGCCGGTGGAGCCCAGGGAGCCGGCCCCCTCCTCGCCGAGGAAGCCGTCGTCGGGGCGGAAGTCGGAGAGGTAGCCGACGATCAGCTTCTCGGCGGCGATGTCCATCTCGGTGACCACGTCGATGGGGCTGGACTTGGTCGCGGCCACTCCCAGGTCGGCCGGGCGGCCGTCGCGCAGCAGGGCTCCGGCGCGGCGGGCGGCCTCCAGAGCGAGGTCGAGCAGTTCGGACAGGGCGGGGTCGGTCACGGGTGCTCCCAGGGGCTCGACGGGGACTGAAGGCTCTACATGTACGGGCTGTCGGCGCCCGCGGCGGCCGGCTTCGGGGCCCTGGCGGGGCAGCAGCCGACCGGACAGAGGTCGTGGGAGGGGCCGAGGGAGCCCAGCGCGCAGCGCTCCACCGCCCGGCCGCGCTCACGCGCGGCGCGCTCCAGGACCAGGTCCCGCACGGCGGCGGCGAAGCGCGGGTCGTCCCCGACGGTGGCGGACCTGCGGACCGGCAGACCGATCTCGGCGGCCTTCGCGGTGGCCTCGGTGTCGAGGTCGTACAGGACCTCCATGTGGTCCGAGACGA
The DNA here is from genome assembly GCF_044757365.1 of Streptomyces sp. NPDC091289. Taxonomy (NCBI): domain Bacteria; kingdom Bacillati; phylum Actinomycetota; class Actinomycetes; order Kitasatosporales; family Streptomycetaceae; genus Streptomyces; species Streptomyces sp. NPDC091289. The sequence goes on along the minus strand of NZ_JBIVUT010000029.1, from coordinate 62,959 downwards.
AGCCGATGGGCGCCATCACGACCGCGGGGACGCCCTCGCCGTGCAGGGTCTCCAGGTGGTCGCAGATGTCGGGCTCCAGCCACGGGATGTGCGGGGCGCCGCTGCGGGACTGGTAGACGAGCTGCCAGGGGTGCTCGACGCCGGTCTCCTCGCGCACCGCCTCGATGATCAGCCGGGCCACGTCGAGGTGCTCGGCGACATACGCGCCGCCCTCGCCGTGCGCCTCGGCCGGGCCCGAGGCGTCGGCGGCGGAGGTCGGGATGGAGTGGGTGGTGAACGCGATGTGCGCGCCCGCGCGGACGTCCTCGGGGAGATCGGCGAGCGAGGCGAGGACGCCGTCCGCCATGGGCGTCACGAAGCCGGGGTGGTTGAAGTAGTGCCGCAGCTTGTCGACCCGGGGCACGGGCAGCCCCTCGGCCGCCAGGGCGGCCAGCGACTCGGCGAGGTTCTCGCGGTACTGGCGGCAGCCGGAGTAGGAGGCGTAGGCGCTGGTGGCGAGGACGGCGATCCGGCGGTGTCCGTCGGCGGTCATCTCGCGCAGGACGTCGGTCAGATACGGGGCCCAGTTGCGGTTGCCCCAGTAGACCGGGAGGTCCAGGCCGTGGTCGGCGAAGTCCTTGCGCAGGGCGTCGAGCAGGGCGCGGTTCTGCGCGTTGATCGGGCTGACCCCGCCGAAGAGGAAGTAGTGCTGGCCGACCTCCTTGAGGCGTTCCTCGGGGATGCCGCGGCCGCGGGTCACGTTCACCAGGAACGGAACCACGTCGTCCGGGCCCTCGGGACCGCCGAAGGAGAGCAGCAGCAGGGCGTCGTAGGGAGCGGGATCGCGCAGATCGGACATGACATCGATCCTGCCACCCGCCTGTGACGGGGCGGCAACCGACATCCGACGCCCCGTCGGGAAGACCGTGAAGGCCGGAGATCCCGGGCGGCCGCACACCTGTGCCACTCCCCCGGACCGCCCCGTAATCCGGTGTCCGGAGCATCCGCCCGGCCGTAAGCTGTATCGGCCAGCTATACGCCTGACAGGCACGACCGGAGTCCCCCCTTGCCCAGCCCCTACCGCGTCATTTTCTCCGCCCCCGGTTCCAAGGGGTTCTCCGCAGCGGGCTTCTTCGGCCGGATGCCGTTGTCCATGATGGGCATCGGCGTCGTGACGATGATCTCCCAGCTCACCGGCCGCTACGGCCTGGCCGGGGCGCTGTCGGCGACCCTGGCGATGTCGGCGGCGGTCTGCGGCCCCCAGGTCTCCCGGCTGGTCGACCGCTACGGGCAGCGCAGGGTGCTGCGCCCGGTCACGCTGGTGGCGGTGGCGGCGGTGATGGGTCTGCTGATCTGCGCCCAGCAGGGGGCGCCGGAGTGGACGCTGTTCGTCTTCGCGGCGGGCGCGGGCTGTGTCCCGAGCGTGGGCTCGATGGTCCGGTCCCGCTGGGCGGCGATCTACCGGGGCTCCAGCCGGGATCTGCACACCGCCTACGCGTGGGAGTCGATCGTCGACGAGGTGTGCTTCATCTTCGGCCCGATTATCTCCATCGGTCTGTCCACCGCCTGGTTCCCGGAGGCCGGACCGCTGATCGCCGCCGCCTTCTTGCTGGTCGGCGTCTTCTGGCTGACCGCGCAGCGCGCGACCGAGCCGGTGCCGCACCCGAAGTCGCAGCACACCGGGGGCTCGGCGCTGCGCTCGCCGGGACTTCAGGTCCTGGTGGCCACCTTCGTGGCGACGGGCGCGATCTTCGGCGGCGTGGACGTGGTGACCGTGGCCTTCGCCGAGGAGCGCGGCCACAAGGCCGCGGCCTCCCTGGTGCTGGCCGTCTACGCGCTCGGCTCCTGTCTCGCGGGGGCCGTGTTCGGGCTGCTGCACCTCAAGGGGAACCCCTCGACCCGGTGGCTGGTGGGTGTCTGCGCGATGGCCGTGAGTATGATCCCCCTCCAACTGGCCGGGAACCTTCCGTTGCTGGCCGTGGCGCTCTTTGTCGCGGGCCTCGCCATCGCACCGACGATGGTCACCACCATGGCCCTCGTCGAAGCGCACGTACCGCGCACCAAGCTGACCGAGGGCATGACCTGGACCAGTACCGGGCTCGCCGTCGGAGTGGCGCTCGGCTCCTCGGCCGCCGGCTGGGTGGTCGACGCCGCCGGGGCGAAGGCGGGGTACGCGGTGCCCGCCGTGGCGGGAGCTCTCGCGGCGGCGGTGGCGTTCCTGGGGTATCGCCGGCTGGCCGGGCCGGCCGCTACGGGAGGGCGCGGGGAAGATGACCGACACCTACGCACGGACGACGACGAGCGCGTGGCGTAATTGGGCGGGCAATGTCACCGCCCGGCCGGCCCGCGCCGAGTCCCCCGCATCCGTGGACGAGCTCGCGGACGTGCTGCGCCGGGCGGGCGCGGAGGGCCTGAAGGTGAAGCCGGTCGGCGCGGGCCACTCCTTCACGGCGGCGGCCGCCACGGACGGGGTGCTGATACGCCCGGACCTGCTGACCGGGATCCGGGACATCGACCGTACGGCGATGACCGTGACGGTGGAGGCGGGCACTCCGCTCAAGCGGCTCAACACCGCTCTCGCCCGCGAGGGCCTGTCGCTCACCAACATGGGCGACATCATGGAGCAGACGATCGCAGGGGCGACCTCCACCGGTACGCACGGCACGGGCCGCGACTCGGCGTCGATAGCGGCGCAGATCCGCGCACTGGAGCTGGTCACCGCCGACGGCACGGTGCTGCGCTGCTCGGTCGGGGAGAACCCGGAGGTCTTCGCCGCGGCCCGGGTCGGGATCGGCGCCCTCGGAGTGATCACCGCCGTCACCCTCGCCGTGGAGCCGATCTTCCTGCTGACGGCCCGTGAGGAGCCGATGACCTTCGACCGGGTCACCGCGGACTTCGACGCGCTGGTCGCCGAGAACGAGCACTTCGAGTTCTACTGGTTCCCGCACACCGGGAACTGCAACACCAAGCGCAACAACCGCAGCGCCGGTCCGGCCGCCCCGCCCGGGCGGGTGAGCAGCTGGATCGACGACGAGCTGCTGTCCAACGGGGTCTTCCAGGTCGCCTGTTCGCTCGGCCGGGCGGTCCCGGCGACGATCCCCTCGATCGCCAGGCTCTCCAGCCGGGCGCTGTCGGCGCGTACGTACACCGACATCCCCTACAAGGTGTTCACCAGTCCGCGCCGGGTGCGGTTCGTGGAGATGGAGTACGCCGTTCCGCGCGAGCAGGCGGTGACGGTGCTGCGGGAGCTGAAGGCCATGGTCGAGCGCTCCCCGCTGAAGATCAGCTTCCCGGTCGAGGTGCGGACCGCCCCGGCCGACGACATGGCCCTGTCGACCGCCTCGGGCCGGGACAGCGCGTACATCGCCGTCCACCTCTACAAGGGCACGCCCCACCGCTCGTACTTCACGGCGGTCGAGCGGATCATGACCGCGCACGCGGGCCGGCCGCACTGGGGCAAGATCCACACCCGGGACGCGGCCTATCTGGCGGAGGTCTATCCCCGCTTCGGCGAGTTCACCGCGCTGCGCGACCGGCTGGACCCGGACCGGCTGTTCGGCAACGACTATCTGCGGCGCGTGCTGGGCGACTGAGATACGCCGTCGGCCCCGGCTTCCTCCTGATCGGGAGGGAGCCGGGGCCGAAGTGTTTCCGCCGGTACGTCGGTCACTCGGCGTCGGCGCCGCTGCCGGGCGGGGCCTGCTCGCCCTGTCCGGGGGCGATGCCCGTCCCGGTCGAGGGTGCGCCGGTTCCGGTGTCGCCGGAGGGTGTCGGGGTGGGCGGGGTCGGGTCGGGCGTGGTCCCGCCGTCGTCGCCGGAGGGCGTCGGGGTGGGGGCGGGCCCGGTGGTCGGGTTCTCACCGCCGGTGCCCGTACCGGGGTCCGGGCTCGTGCCGCTGCCGTCGCCGCCGTCCGTCGCGGGGGCCGAACCGGTGCCGTCGCCGGGGGTCGGCTGCCGCTCGTCCGCTCCCCCGTCCTGACCGGTGTCGCCGGAGGGCGTGGGGTCGGCGGGTCCGGAGTCCCGGTCGCCGCCGCCGCGTACGACGGAGCTGAGCGTGGTGCCCTGGCCGCCGCTGAGGTCGTTGCCCGAGATCATCTCGAACGCGGTGATCCCGGCCATGGAGACGGCGAAGACCGCGGCCGCCGCGAGCGCGGGGCGCTTCCAGCCGCGCATCCGGGTGCCGTGGGTGACGCCGTCGCTGAACGCGTCGTCGGCGACGGCCGGGCCCGCTCCGGCCCGCGGGAGCAGCCGCGTACGGTCGTCTGCTCCGGGATCTCCGGGGCCTCCGGGATCTCCGGGCGGTGGGACGCGGAGCATCCGGGTCCGCGCGTCGCCGAGGTCCAGCAGCTGCGTCCGGTCCGTGTCGACGGGCTTCAGCAGCCGCGTGCTCTCCGCGTCCGCACCCGCGTCCGGGGCCACCTCCGGGACCGCGCCCGGGTCGACTGTGGGCAGCACCGTGGTGGCGTCGTCGGCGGGCTCCGGCCCGGATCGCTCGGCGCGACGGGCGGCTGCGGGCATCGTCTCCTTGGTGTGCACCGTCACCTGACGGCCCTCCGGGTGGGTCACCTGGACCGTCACCTCGCGGATCTGCTCGCCGGTGCGGCGGAAGAAGTGCTGGAACACCGAGCCGCCACAGGTGGCGACGACGCTCATCACGCCCGCGCCGGCGATCGTGCCGTACACGCCCAACTGCGAGGCCAGCACCGCTGCCGCGACGGCCGCCACGGCACTCCCGGCGACCTGCGGGAGACTCAGATCTATGCGCCTTTCCTTGGGTTCTGTGTCACTTTCCGCCTTCTGAACCATTACCAGCCCCTGCTTGACATCTCTCCCACCATGCAACAAGAAGGGACATGTGAGCGAAGTGGATAGTTCCGTTTCCGGCGATTGTGTGAAGCACAACACGCATCAGGGGCATTTCACGGAGAACTGGGTATCTCAACTCCCGCGCCCCGCGAGAACTTCGGCGGCGCGCCGGTCCACCCCGGTGGCCCGAATGGAGTACTGTGACGAGCCCTGGGGCGGACTCCGACGTGGGAATCCGCAAGCACCGGAGGGGGCCGACGGCGGCACTCGAACCGGTGGCGTCGAAGCATCACACGGGTGCTTGCTGCACAGAGCGGCCAAATCGGTCACTTTGGGTCGCAATGGGTAACCGTGTCATGGTGGTGCACCAGGACGAGCGCCCGACACGCCGGGCAACTTGGCAAGGTTGTGGCAGGCTGCACCCGGGCAGGTCACACTCGACTAGCGGAAGCAGCGACGCACGTGACGTCGGCAGGCACCACCCGGGAGGTTCCCATGCCCGAACTGCGTGTCGTGGCCGTCTCCAACGACGGCACACGACTGGTGCTCAAGGCTGCGGACAGCACGGAGTACACGCTTCCGATCGATGAGCGGCTGCGCGCCGCCGTGCGCAACGACCGCGCCCGGCTCGGCCAGATCGAGATCGAGGTGGAGAGCCACCTCCGGCCCCGCGACATCCAGGCCCGCATACGGGCCGGTGCCTCCGCGGAGGAGGTCGCCCAGTTCGCGGGCATCCCCGTCGACCGTGTACGCCGCTTCGAGGGCCCCGTGCTCGCGGAGCGCGCCTTCATGGCCGAGCGGGCGCGGAAGACTCCTGTGCGCCGTCCCGGCGAGAACACCGGCCCCCAGCTCGGCGAGGCGGTGCAGGAGCGTCTCCTGCTGCGCGGCGCCGACAAGGAAACCGTCCAGTGGGACTCGTGGCGCCGCGACGACGGCACCTGGGAAGTCCTGCTCGTCTACCGGGTCGCGGGCGAACCGCACTCGGCGAGCTGGACGTACGACCCGCCCCGACGGCTGGTCCAGGCCGTGGACGACGAGGCGCGCTCGCTGATCGGCGAGACCGACGACGTCGCCGCGCCCGAGCCCAGCTTCCCGTTCGTGCCCCGGATCGCCCGGCTGCCGCGCGACCGGCCGCTGGACCGGAGCCTCGACCGGCAGATCGACCGCGACCGCCCGCTGGACCGTGCCCTCGACCGGCAGATCGAGCGGCCCGCCCCGGCCGCCGAGCCCGAGGAGTACGTGAGCAGCGCCTCGGCCGGTGAGCGCGACTCGCTGACCAGCCTGTTGGAGGCGGTGCCGAGCTTCCGCGGCGACATGGTCGTCCCCGAGCGGCCCACCCAGCCCGAACCGCCCGCGCTCGAACCGGCGGAGGAGACGGAGGCGGACGAGCCGCCCGCCGCCGCCGCTTCGGCGGGTGCGGGGTCCGCGTACGCGGATGTGCTGATGCCCCGGGCGGTGGCCGGCCACCGTGACCGGCTGACCGGGACGACGGACCGTCAGGCCGAGGCGGACGGAGTCCGGCCGGGCCGCCGGGCGGCCGTGCCGAGCTGGGACGAGATCGTCTTCGGCACCCGGCGCAAGAAGCAGGACTGACCGGGAATGACCACCGGTGGGAGAGGGGTCCGCACGCAGTCGCGTACGGACCCCGCTTCCTTACCGTCCACCGGTCGTGCGGCGGGCCTACTGGGGCTCGGGGCCCGTGGCGACCGGCCGGGAGGGGTCCGAGGACCACTCGGACCAGGAGCCGGGATACAGGACGCCGGTGAAGCCCGCGATCTCCAGGGCCAGCACCTCGTGCGCGCCGGAGACCCCGGATCCGCAGTAGACGCCCACGCCCTCGGCGCTTCCCTCCGCCCCCAGTGCGGCGAACCGGGCGGCGAGCCGTTCGGCCGGAAGATAGCGCCCGTCCTCGTCGACGTTCTGCGTGGTCGGCGCGGAGACGGCCCCGGGGATATGGCCGCCGACGCGGTCGATCGGCTCCACATCGCCCCGGTAGCGCTCCGCCGCGCGCGCGTCCAGCAGCAGACCCGACCGGGCGAAGGCCGCCGCACTTTCCGCGTCCAGCGTGGGCAGGGCCCCCGGCTTCGGCCGGAAATCGCCCTCGGCGGGGTGCGGGGTCTCGGTGGAGAGGTCGCCCGTCCAGGCCGCGAGACCGCCGTCCAGCACCCGTACGTCCTGGTGCCCCGTCCAGCGCAGCAGCCACCAGGCGCGCGCCGCGGCCCAGCCCTGGCCACCGTCGTACACCACGACGGGGGTGTCCTGGCCGACCCCGGCCCGGCGCATCACGGCCCCGAAGGCCTCCGGGTCCGGGAGGGGGTGGCGGCCGCCGTCGCCCGCCGGACCGGCCAGTTCCGTATCGAGGTCGACGAAGACCGCGCCGGGCAGATGACCGGCCTCGTAGTCGGGGCGGCCGTCGGGGCCGCCGAGCTGCCAGCGGACGTCCAGGAGCACCGGCGGGCGCGGCCCGGCCGACTCGCTCGCGCATTCGGATGCGGTGATGATGGGCTTCATGGGTGCCATCCTCGCGCAGAGGACCTGGCACCCGTAACAGCATCGGAAGGGACGGCCGGCGGGAATCCGGCCGTCCTTCGTCGAGAACCCGGACGACGCGGCGCGGCCGGTGCGCCTCCCGCGCCGGTGGGTGCAAGCATCTGGACGGGGCACGCGGACCGCTTCCCGACGACCCGGGACTGCGTCCCTGTCCCGTTCCCCCGCACGGCCACCACAACGGTCCGAGGAGAGAGAAGACGATGACCGAGGCTGCCGCCCGGCGCACGCCCGGAACACCTTGCTGGGTGAGTCTGATCGTGCACGGCCTGTCCACGACCCAGGAGTTCTACGGGGCCCTGTTCGACTGGGAGTTCCGGCCGGGCCCCGAGCAACTGGGCCCCTACGTCCGCGGGCTGCTGCACGGCAAGGAGGTCGCGGGCATCGGCCAGCTGCCGCCCGACCGGCATCTCCCGATCGCCTGGACCACCTACCTCGCCACGGACGACGCCGACGCCACCGCGGAGTCCATCCGCTCCTGCGGCGGGACGGTCGCGGTCGGCCCGCTGGACGCGGGCGAGGCCGGGCGGCTCGCCATCGCCTCGGACCCGAGCGGGGCGGTCTTCGGCATCTGGCAGGGCTCGGAGCACATCGGCACGATGACGGCGGGCGTGCCCGGCACCCCCGTCTGGAACGAGCTGGTGACCCAGGAGACCTCGATGGTCGCGAAGTTCTACCAGACGGTCTTCGGCTACGAGACGGAGGCGGTGCTCTCGGCCGACTTCGACTACCAGACCCTGCAGCTGGACGACATCCCGGTGGCGGCCCTGCACGGGGTCGGCCACGCGCTGCCGCGCGACCGGGGGCCGCACTGGATGACGTACTTCGAGGTCGCCGACACCGATCTGGCCACGGCCCGGGTCGTCGAGCTGGGCGGGCGGGTCCTGCAGCCGCCGCGCGAGGGGTCGAGCGGGCGGCTGGCGACGGTCGCGGATCCGGAGGGGGCCGTGTTCACGCTCATCCGGTCGGCCGGGAGCGGCGCGTCCGGCCGGTGAACGTCAGGACGCCCCGCCCTGCCCCGCCCCTCAGGCTGCCGTGTGCAGCGGAACCGTGAACTGCTTGAGCCAGGTGCCCGTGGAGAAGTCGCGGGCCTTGATGACGACCGTGCGGGGGCTCACCTCGACCTGGAGGCCCTGGTTGAAGGCGCCGCCCACCGCGACCTCGCCGCCCTTGCCGTCGTCCGTCCAGCCCGTCTGGACCGCCGCGGTGTTCACGACGGTGAAGCCGTCGAGGTTTCCGGTGCCGGGGACGACCCTGCGGACCACCCAGTCCGACAGGTTGAGATCCCAGTGGGTGTGGCCGGAGAAGAGGAACACGTCCTTGTGCCGGCCGAGGATGGACAGCAGCCGGTCGGGCTGGAGGTAGTCGCCCAGATAGAGCTTGTTGCGGGTGCCCGACACGGTGTTGGGCAAGGGGTGGTGGGTCATCACCATGACGGGCCTGCGCCGCCGCGCCCAGTGGGCGAGCCGGTCCTCCAGCCAGGCGAACTGCGCGTCGCTGATCCACACCTCGTCCCACAACTTCGCGTCGTGGTAGTGCGCGTAGCGTTCGGTCCCGAGGGTCAGTACGGGAATCCCGCCGAACGACGCCTCCGCGTAGACCTTGTTGCGCCCCGCGAAGTTGTAGAAGCTGCGGAAGAGCGAGCCTTCCGTGGTGCCGTTGGGCCAGGTGTCCTGGGCGAGCGTGTCCGGGTCGCTGTACTTGGGGACGTAGAACTCGTGGTTGCCGATGGCCCACGCGACGTTCTTGGGGTGCCGGTGCCGCGCGAGGGTGCGGCGGACGTCCGCGTACTCGAAGTCGTAGCCGCGGGGCGTGATGTCGCCGGCGACACCCAGCCCGGCGCTGTGGGGATTGATCCGGTGCAGGTCGTCGAGGGCCTTGCCGAAGTCGGCCAGGTCGCCCTGGATGTCGCTGATGACGTTGAACCGCACCGTCCGGCCCCCGCTGCCGTGGCCGCGCCTCTCGTCCTCCGAGGCGGCTGTGGCGGCCGTGGCCGATGGGGCTGTCAGGGCGGCGCCGACGGTGAGGGCCCCACCTGCCAGGAGTGAGGCGCGGCCGGTCCTGGCCATGAACGATCTGCGATCCATCGGTAGTACTTCCTTCGTCGTGCGACCCCTGTGTGGGGCCGGACCAAGGGAGCATTTCCGATCATGGTGACGTCTCGGCGTAGGGGAAGTGGCTGCGGGCTGAAGCCCGGGGACGACAGGTCCTGGGCGTCGGAGGCGGCCGGGGCGGCGGCCGCCGGTAGCGTGCCGTCTCCCCCGGGGTCACACGGGACGGTCCTCGAAACGGTGCACGACGATCCAGTAGTCGTCGTCCTCCTCGGTGAGGGCGCACAGCCGTCGGCCGTCCGTGGACATCGCGATGACCATGGAGCCGGCCCCGGGTACGAGGGCGGCGGAGAGCGCGGTGTGCGAGGTGCGACGCACCCGCACCCAGTCGCGATCGGCCCCCCGGACCAGGAAGCAGCCCTCGTCATCGATGACGGCAGCCGTCCGCGCGTGCTCCAGCCACAGCCGGTCGGCCTCCGCCGTCGCCCCCGGCGCCGAGCGCGCCACGGTCGCCAGCGGGGCCACCTCGACGTTGACGGCGGCCTTGAAGGCTCGCGCGTACGAGGGCAGCCCCTCGGCTGATCGTCGCCGTCCTCTTTGTTGATCTTGGCGCAGCGTTCTGGGAGCCCGGGAGCGACTTGGCGCGGAAGTCCACGGTGACAGCCGAAGGCGAAGACGTCGAGCCCCAGACCGTCGACCACGCGGGCCAGTCGGTCGGTCCGGCCGAGGGCGAGGAACTGTGTCTCGTCGACGATCACGTAGTCGACCCGGCCGCCCTGGAGCCCGCGAGCCGAACACCCCCACAGGACGCGGCTCCACTTGTCACCGCGGTTGTCACGCGACGCGCTCGGCGATGGCCGCCGGGAGCGGGTACAGGTGCTCCGCCGGCAGCAGGCTACGGGCCGCCGTCAAGTCATCGGCCTGTACCGCCGCGTGGACTTCGTGCGCCAGAGGGGTCACGTCCCTGATCCCCGTGATCCATCCGTCGACGTACCGCTCGACGGCCGGGCCGGACAGTCCGATCTGGATCGCACGGTGGGGAAGAGGACTCAGGGAGAGGTCCCGATCGGGATCCCATTGAACGCGGACCGGGCTCGACCTGACGGCCTCCTGCCAATCCTCCTTTACTGCGAATCTCCTGTTGTCAAAATGACTGAGACAGGCCCGAGAAAGGGCCCATTCGAATCCTTCGCGCGTGATGTCGACGGCCAGGACGCGTTCCTGATCCGTCTTCGCACCCCATCCGCAGCGGTACATCATCCAGAGAAAAGAAGGCTTGATCCACGTCATACGACCGCGTTTGAAAGGGTCCACGAAAGTTCCCGCGGCCAGCGCCGGTCCGGCGACCCGGTCGGCATAGGCTTGATAGACCGTCACGGTCGTCTCGTCGAACCGTGCCCGGATTTGACGGGCTGCTCCGCCCGCCACACCGGTGGCCATACCCTCCGTCGCGTCCTGCGTCATACGGAATCCTCGTCCGCCCAGACCTCGGGCTTCACGAGCACGGGATCCGCCACCGTGCGCGCCCCGGCCGCGTAGAGCAGCCAGCGCAGGTCCTCCCACGCAAAGAAGGGCTCACCCCAGGTGTCCGCCCACAGACGCAGTTCTGCGCCCTCCTCCGGCGAGGCCGTCAAGTCCCACCAGGCCCAGCCTCGGACCTCCAGGTCGGGATCGAAGCGATCCAGCCAGTTCTGCAGATCCCACGGCATGGCGCCGCCTGTCCGCTCCGCGTAGCGGTCGCGCCCAGCGACCGCGAAGGGCTCCGCCGGGGCCTGCGGGAAGCCGCCGCGGCAGATGCCGCGGAACCATGCGGGGATCGTGTCGACGGGCAGTTCGTCCTCGAAGGACTCCGTGGCGGCGATCTCCAGCACGGCGTCCAGGACCGCGCGCAGCCTGGCCGCGTAACGGTCCGGATCCCCGTCCACGGCCAGTTCGAAGTAGGCGAGGACAGGGGGCGCGGATTCGTTTTCCGGCCTGCCTGCCACTCGGGACCTCTCGATGCCGAGGTCTTCGATCGGATGCAGCATCTCGCATTCCTCCTAATGATCCTGGATGATCCTACCGGAGCCGGGAATGATGACCTTTCGCATCTGATCGAGTACCTCGCCGGGCAGTCCATAGAGGTCCGTCCCCCTCGTGGGGTCAGATATTTCCGGATAGATCTGTTTCACCTGCTTCCATTCATGTTTGGTGAATCCCCATCCGTCCGGCTGTTCCTGCGGCAGCGCTCTCGCCCGGATGTCATCGACAAAGCTCTTCGGCACGTCGAAGGCGACGATCTGCCCGCTGTCCCCCCGGAATTCCAGAGTGTGCCGCAGTTCTCCGCTCATGTTGACGTACAGGTGGTTGTTGCCGTCGATCCTGACGTTGCCGCTCTCGTCGACGTGGACTCTCTGACTGAGCGGATGGTCCGTCTGCTTGCGGTACACCGTGATCGTGCACTCGTCCGGTGCCAGGCCCAGGTGGTCCGACCAGGTGTGGGGGTTGTGGACGTAGGCCATCGGGTTCGGCGCCGGGGCCAGACCCAGCGGATCCGGGCTGAGATAGCGGGCCGTCTCCGGGTCGTACGTACGGAAGACGTTGTAGTGCAGACCCGATTCCGGGTCGAAGTACTGTCCGGGAAAACGCAACGGCATGTAGACCGAGGCTCCGCGGTTCCACTCGGTCTTCCCCCACAGGGTCGACCGGGTGTGCCAGGCGACCTCGCCCTGCTCGTCGACGAGTTCCGTGGGCGTACCGACCAGGTCCGTGACGATCGAGAAGAACCGGCTGTCGATCTCGTCCCTGGAGGCCCCGAGGACGCGCTCCGTCTGGGCCAGGGGGTGCAATCCGCGGTAGTCCCAGGTCACAGCCACCGGGTGGGGAAGCTCCGCCGCGTACGCGGTCTGCTCCACGAGGCTCGCGCCCTCCCAGGTGAAGAGCACCTCCTCAACGACTTCGCCGGCCTGCGAAAGGCGCCGCTTGGCAGTCCTCCGGCCCAAGGGGTCGAACAGATAGCGCCAGACGGTGCCGTCCGGGGTCGTCACCCCGACCAGTCTGTCTTCCACGTCCCAGGCGTAGTTCCAGGTGTCCGGCTTGCGGGAGAGACGCTTCGTCCGCTTCGTAACGACACGGCCCTGAGCGTCGTACGCGTAGCTCACACCACCGGCGCCGACCATGCGGTTGCCGTCGTAGACGCGCGGCCCCGTGGCCGATCCGGCGTCCGGGTCCGGAGCGGGCCAGGAGGCCGAAGTCTGGTTGCCGGACTCGTCGTAGGTGTAGCGCTCCGTCCACGTACCCGCATCCACTGCCGTGACGCGTGCGGCGGCGTCCAAGGTGAAGGTGCGCGCTCCGCCCGAAGCATCGTCGACAGCGACCAGATGCCCGTCGGGCCGGTAGCTGTAGCCGCGCCGTCGCAGGGTCCGTCCGTCACCGCCCGTCAGGTGCTGGCCGGTGAGGCGGCCCAGTTCGTCGAAGCCGTACGAGAGTCCGACGCCCGCCGGGCCACGCCGGACGGTTTCGCGGCCCGCCGCGTCATACTCGAAGGTCTGCGTCCGGCCCGAGGCCGTCAGACTCGCACGGCGGCCGGCGGCGTCGTAGGACCACTCGCTGACCGCTCCGCTCGGCGTGGTGCGCCGCGTGGTGCGCCCCAGCGCGTCGTAGGCGTAGACCGTGGTCCGGCCATCCACCGTCTCCGAGTGCAGCAACCCCTCGCGGTTGCGGACACGCGTCAGCGTCACGTCCGGGCCCACGGCCCGCGCCAGCTGGTCGGCATGGTCGTACTCGAATGTGGTGACGGCTCCGCCGGCGTCCTTGAGCACCGTACGCCCGAGCGCGTCGTACGTGTACCGGACCTGCTCCCCCAGGGCGTTCGTACGGGCGGACAGCTGGCCGGCCGCATCGTACGCATAGTGGAGCGTACGGCCGTCGAAGTCTGTCTCCGCGATGACCCTGCCCGCGGGATCGTACTCGTACGTCCACGTGAGCCCCCGCGGGTTGGTGACCTCCGTCAGCCGCAGTTCGAGGTCGTGCGCAAACGTGTAGCGCGCTCCGTCCGGACCGGTGCGCGCGGCAAGCGAGTCGAAGTCTCCGAACTCGTAGACCGACCGGGCGCCGTTCGCATCCGTGTGACTCAGGCAGTTCCCCTCGCCGTCGTAGGTCCACGACTGGCCGGTGCCGTCCGGTTCGATCCGGCTCAGCAGCTTGCCCTCGACGCTCCACGTCAGCCGGACTGTGCCGCCGAGCGGATCCGTGATGGTGGCCGGGCGGCCGAAGGCGTCGTACGCGTACCAGGTCGTGGCCCCAAGGGGATCGGTCGATTCCACGACACGCCCCGCCGCGTCGCAGCGGATCACCGACATCTCACCGAGGGCGTTCACCACCGAGGAGACGTGGCCGCGGACGTCGTAGGTGAACCGGGACTCCGCACCGGCGGCATCGATCACGGTGAGCGTGTTGCCGCGCTCGTCGTACGTGCGGCGGACCGAGGTGTCGTCCGGACGCTTGACGCGTTCGGGAAGGCCGAGCGCGTTGTACCGGATGGTCGTCACGCGGCCGTCAGGTCGTTCGACGGAGGTGACGAAACCCTGGTCGTCGTACGTCATGCGGGTGGCCCGCCCCAGCGGGTCGACGCGGCCCAGCAACCGGTTGAACGGTCCCCACTCGAACCGGGTCGTGGCACCGTTCTCATCGGTCTCGGCGACGACGAGCGACCTGTCGTCCACGACGTAGCGGCGGTGGTGCCCCAGAGCTCCGGTGACCGTCGTCAGGCCGTCCTCGTACGTGAAGCGGGAGTCCACATGCCCGTCCGCGCCCGACTGGGCGGTGCAGCGGTCCTGGTCGTCGTACGCGTAGGTGAAACGACGGCCGTTAGTGTCGGTCCAGGAGACAATGCGAGCCCGCTCGTCCAGCCCGAACGACAGCGGGCGGCCGCAGGAGTTGACCACCTCGGTCAGCTCACCGTCGGTGTAGCCGTAGTCGATCACCTTCGTGCCGTCGGCCAGGGAGAGCGAGGTGATCCGCCCCTCGGAGGTGGCGAGCCGGATGTGGTAGCCGCCACTGTGGCTGATGCCCGTCGGCGCGCCGTCCGCGTCGTAGTCGTACGCGATCCACGCCCCGCAGCGGTCCTCCGACTGGACGAGCACGCCCTCGGCCGTGAAGCGCAGAACGCTTCCCGTCTCGGGGTTCGCGACCGTGTACTCCCCCTCGGGCATGACGGAGAGGGGCCATCGGCGGCCGTGCGACGGCAGGACCGGCAGCCCGGGTGCCGGGTGCGGATAGGACAGGAAGCTACCGTCCTCACCGACGAGGACGATGCCGACGGAATCGATCTCCAGGCGCTGGTCGACGGTGCTCGCCCAGCGGCGGCCGAACCACCTGCCTGCCTGGTAGGAGGACTCGAAGGTACGGGTGAACAGCAGCGGCAGCGATCCGGGGAGGATGAGATCGGTCTGGGGCAGGACCATCCGTCCGGTCGCCACGTCGACGGGGTCCTCGACGCAGGTCGTGTCCTTTGCCGTACGCGAGGCCGGTCCGGGGCCCTCGCCCTCCAGGTGGGCCCGGGCGGGGCCTTTGAGGTCGTCGGCGTGCCTGGCGACCGTGGCGCCCTTCTTGAGTGCGCCGAGGCCTTTGGTGCCGACGAGTTCCGGGATGATTTTGCCGATGCCCTCGCTGGGGTCCTTCATGAACTCGTTGAGCATCTGCTTGCCGGCGCCCATGGGGTCGTTGACGGCCACGGTCAGCCCGGCGACGGTCGAATTGAGGCTGGTCTGGTACTCGGCGGGGTGGGTCAGGTTGTACGGGTCCGTCGGGTTGACCGAGCGGACGAAGTTGAGGAGGCCCGCGGTGCCCTTGACGACACCGCCTGCGAGATGGGTTCGCGCAACCTCCAGGTAGTCCATCCCGTCCTTGAGCTGTTCCGCGTACGAGGGCTTGGGCGGGGCGGCGTCACGTGCCGCGCGAACCGCTGTTCGTGCCGTCTCGGCGACGTCGTTGCGCTGGGTCCGGGCGGTGTCCAGTCTGTCCTGAGCGGCCTTGATCAGCGGTCCGGCGGGATCGGTGAAGTTCTCCGACGGCCTCGGTGGCAGTGTGTCCTTCTTCGCTTCGACCGCGGCGTTGTATTCGGTGACCGACTTGTTGTAGGCCGTGCGCGCGTCCTGCGAGGCCTTCTTGGCCCGGTTGTACTCCTCCAAGGCCTCCTTGGCCTGAGCCTGCGCCCACTCCACGGTCTCCGCGAACCGGTTCATCGCTTCCGCGGCTTTGCCGAAAGCCTCCGCCGCCTTGAACCAGCGCGGCGGCTCCTTGGCTATCGCCTTCTGGAACGCGTCCGCCGACGCGCCCTTCAGACCGTCGCCCTGCAGCCCCTTCAGGCCTTTGCCGACCATGGTGAAGGAGGACTCGAAGTCATTCAGGTGCGAGACCTGGGCACGGATCTTCGACACGCTGCCGTAGACCAGTTTCTTCGGGTCCTCGGTCTGCCCGAGCTCCAGCTCCGAGACGTCCGCCCCGAGCCGGTTGGCGGCGGAGCGGCTCTTGTCGCGGATCCAGTCCCCGGCCTCGTCGAGCCCGACGTCCTCGGCCACGCCGGCGGCCTTGTCCCCGGTCCATTCGATCGCATCGCCGACGTCCTCGGCCCGGTCCTCGACCCAGCCTTCCACGGGGTCCGGTACGAAGTCCTTCCAGCCCATCAGCTGCCGCCCCGGTCGGCCTGGTCGGCCTGGTCCAGCAGATCCTTGATCGAGCCGATCTTGCCGCTGGAGGTCAGCTTGTCCCCCGTGTCCGACCAGGTCTGCTTGATGTCCTGTTGGCTCTTCTCGAAGGACTCCGCGCTGTAGTCCGGCTTGTAGACGTCCGCCCGCCAGATGTCGTCCCAGCTCTTCTGCTCGATCTCGTCCTCACTCGCGTGCGGATTGCCGTACGCCGAGTTCGCCGCGACCTTGAACGCACCCTGCAGGTACTGCTCTTCCTCCCACACCGTGCCCGCCGCGATCCCGAGGTTCCCGGCCAGCGTGCTGGCGTTCTGCACGAGACTGCGCACGCCCCACTCCCAGCGCTCGCAGAAATCCTCGAAGTCGGTGGCCAGACCCATGTGCCCGGCCTCCATTCCCGTCATCGACAGGTCCTCGAAACCCGAACCCATGGACGCGCCCGCCGCGTCACCCGTCTCACGCAGCTCGGCCATGGCTTTACGCAGACCGTCCTGGATGTTCTTGACGGCGGCAGGCGAGACCTCCAGGTCTCCGTCGCCCGCCATCAGAGGGCACCCGCAAGCTCATCGTCCGCGTCCACCGCGCACCGGTCGGGGACGATGCCCACGACGGGAGGGAACAGCATCGAGGCATCCTCGTCCGCGACGTCGACGACCACCCCGGTCGGACCGTCGACCGCGGGAATCACCGCATCGACCAAGCGGGCGCCCAGGATCGAGAGGAACTCCCACTCACGGGCACCGGCACCAGCACCGCGCGTCTGCGCGAACCGGGCCAGCGCCTCCTCGTCCGTGAACGCGTAGATCCAGCGCACACCGCCCTGCCACCCCGACATCAGACCGCCGTCCTCACCCCCCGACAGCGGCACCAGCAATGCCGTGCGGCGGAATTCACCGAGCAAACGACCGGAATGCCCCGATCCGCCGCGCATCGCGGCTATTTCCTCGGCCAGTCCCATCGCAAGCTCCCGTTCCCGAGGACAGCCGGCAGCCCCCGCTTCGCACACGCTACTAAGAGACGCACAGGAGCTTGAACGGTTCCCCCTGCCGGTGGTCGGCCTCCGCGGGGCAGGCCGACCATCGGACGGGGAGGGTCCGGGCCGCTACGACCCGGCGGTCAGGCGTGGTTGACCGGGAGGACGTCCGGGGAGAGGGCACCGGCGTGGGCCGCGGCGCTCGTCATGCGCTTGCGGTGGTGGCGGCGGCACAGGACCTCGTAGCCGATCTTCTCCGCCGGGCGGTACACATCGCCGACCACGACCTGCGCGCCCTCCACCACCATCTCGCCGTCCACCGTGCGGGCGTTGTGCGTGGCGCGGGCACCGCACCAGCACAGGGCCTCGACCTGGAGCTGCTCGACCCGGTCCGCGAGTTCGATCAGACGCTGCGAGCCGGGGAAGAGCTTGGTGCGGAAGTCCGTGGTGATACCGAAGGCGAAGACGTCCATGTCGAGTTCGTCCACGATCCGGGCGAGCTGGTCGATCTGGTCCGGCGCCAGGAACTGGGCCTCGTCCACGATCACGTAGTCCGCCTTGCCGCCCTTCGAGAGCCGCGTGACGAGGTAGGCGTAAAGGTCCATGCCCTCGCCGGCCTCGACCGCCTCCGTCACCAGGCCGAGTCGGGAGGAGAGCTTGCCCTCCCCCGCGCGGTCGTCCCGGGTGAAGATCACGCCCTGGAGGCCGCGTGCCGAGCGGTTGTGACCGATCTGCAGGGCCAGCGTGCTCTTTCCGCAGTCCATGGTTCCGGAGAAGAACACCAGCTCGGGCATGAGAGGTCGAGCACCTTTCGGAGGGGGTGGGTACGGCGGGAGGGGTTACGAGCGTACTTCGAGGAGCGGGACGAGCTGTTCCACGGGGGTCAGGGAGCCGTGCACGCCGACCATCGCCGACTCGTGCGGCTCATTGACGGACGCCGTGATGATCACGTCGTCGTGGGCGGCGGCGACCACGTCGCCGATGCGGCCGTACACCCGCTCGTCGATCGTCGGCCCGAACCAGCCGGCCGCGATGGCCTCGTCCCGGCTCGCGATCCAGAACTGCTCGCCGAGGACCTCGCGCCAGACGGTCAGGACGTCGGACTGTGCGCCCGGGACGGCATAGACATGGCGGGCGCGGCCCTCGCCGCCGAGGAGGGCGACACCGGCGCGCAGCTCCCAGTCCTCGTCGAAGTCGATCCGGGACTGTTCGTCGAACGGGATGTCGATCATGCCGTGGTCGGCGGTGATGTAGAGCGCGGAGCGCGGCGGGAGCTGCTCGGCGAGGCGTCGGGCGAGCCCGTCGACGTACATCAGCTGGCCGCGCCAGGCGTCGGAGTCGGTGCCGAAGCGGTGGCCCTTGCCGTCGACCTCGCTGTAGTACGTGTAGACGAGCGAGCGGTCGCCGGCGGCCAGGCGCTGGGCGGCGACGTCCATCCGGTCCTCGCCGGAGAGCCGGCCGAGGAAGGAGCCGCCGCTGAGCGCGACCTTGGTGAGCGGGGTCTGCTCGAACGTCGGCGCGGAGACCTGTGCGGTGCGCACGCCCGCGGCGTCGGCGAGCTGGAAGACCGTGGGGTACGGCTGCCAGACCTTCGGCGCGGTCCACGGCCGCCAGCGGAGCTGGTTCATCAGCTCGCCGGTCTCCGGGTTGCGCGCGGTGTAGCCGGGCAGGCCGTGCTCGCCGGGCGGCAGCCCCGTGCCGACCGAGGCGAGCGAGGTCGCGGTGGTGGAGGGGAAACCCGCGGTGAGCGGGCGGCCGGTGCCGCCGCGCGAGGTGGGGAGGAGCGAGTGCAGGAAGGGCGCCTCGTCCGGGTGCGCGATGATCTGCTCCCAGCCGAGGCCGTCGATCAGGAAGACGCAGTTCCGGTCGGCGGGGGTCAGCTCGGGGATCGCGGCGGTGAACCCCGGCACCTCCTGTCCGGCGACGAGGGTCGGCAGCAGGTCGGCGAGCGAGCCGCTGCCGTACTCCGGCACGGGCGCGGTGTCGAGGGCGAGCGGGACGGGGTCCTGCCAGGCGGGCTGGGCCATCAGCGGCCGGTCGCCGCGGTGGCGGCCGTGGCCTCGGAGAGCGACTGGGCGAAGGCGAGGGTCTGGCGCACGGCGTCGGGGCCGTCCCCGGCCTCGCTGACCCGCAGGCTCAGATCGTCGGCGGTGGAGCTGCCGGTGTAGCCGTGGTCGGCCTCGCAGTTGGAGTCGCCGCAGGCGGCGGGCTCCAGGTCGATCCGGGAGACCGCGCCCCAGCCGATGGTGAGGACGACCTCGCGGGGCAGGGTGCCCGGGACGTACTTCTCCGGGTTGGCCACCACCCGGCTGACCACGACGGAGGAGATCCGCTCCAGCTTGACCGACTCGGTGGAGGTGGTGGCGTACGGCGTCGGGGAGCTGGTGTCGGCGGCCTGCTCGTCGGTGTGGCTGACGATGAACCGGTGCTCGGTCAGGACGAGGACCGTCACATGGCGGCGCACCTCGTTGGAGTCGAACGTGGTCTCCTGATGCACCAGGTACGAAGCGACCGGTTCCCCGCCGACGGCGGCCTCCACCGCCTCGGCCACGAGGGCCGGGTAGTAGCCGCTGCGCTCGATCGCCGCGCGCAGCCCCTGGGTCGTCGTACCGGTCTTTGCCATGAGCACCATCCTACGGCGGGCCGGTGACTGCCGGGGACGCCCCGGTGGGCACTGGTGGCCACCGGTGCCCACCAGTGGTCAGTAGTTCGGAAGGCGGCGGGGGCCGAGGTCGCCCCGGGCGGGCGGCGGGGCGAGCCGGACGCTCGCGCCGAGCACGGTCAGTCCCTGCGGGGCGACGACGACCGGTTCGAGGGCGACGGAGACCACCTCGGGGTGGTCGTCGACCAGCCGGGACAGCCTGAGCAGCAGCTCTTCGAGCGCGGCCGTGTCGACCGGGGCCGAGCCCCGCCAGCCGAACAGCACCGGGGCCGCCCGGATGGACCGGATCAGCTCGGCGGCGTCGCGGTCGGTGGCGGGGACCAGCCGGTGCGCGGTGTCGCCGAGCAGTTCGGAGGGCGCGCCCGCGAGTCCGAAGGAGAGGACGGCCCCGGCGGCCGCGTCGATGGAGGCCCGCACGACGGTGTCCACGCCGCGCGGGGCCATCGCCTGGACGACGGGCAGCAGTTCGGCGGGCTTGCCGAGGAGGTCGGTCAGCTCTCCGTACGCCCGGCGCAGCGCCTCCTCGTCGGCGAGGTCGAGGCGGACGCCGCCGAGGTCGGCGCGGTGGCGCAGGTGGGGCGCGGTGGTCTTGAGCGCGACGGGGTAGCCGAGCCGGGCCGCTGCGGCGACAGCCGCCTCCGGGTCGGGAGCGGGGAGCGTGGGGCGGACGTCGATGCCGTAGCGGCCGAGCAGTTCGCGGGCCTCGTCGTGGGTGAGCGGGCGGCCGCGCGGGTCGGGAGCGGTGGCGAGCTGTGCCTCGATCAGGGCGGCGGCCCCGGGCTCGTCGATGGTGTCGTCGAGGAACTCGGGGATCTTGCCGGGCACGGCCGCCTGGCGCCGCCACTGGGCGTACTTCACGGCCTCGGCGAGGGCGCGTACGGCACGTTCGGCGGCGGGGTAGGCGGGGATCCGGCCGGGGCCGGGGGCGGGAGCGGCTTCCTGGCTGGTGGCGGCTTCCGGGGCGGTGGTCGCGTCGGGGGTGGCGGTGGCTTCCGGGGTGGCGCCTTCTTCCGGGCCGGTGGTCGCTTCCGGGGCAGCGGTGGGCATGCGGCCGGGGCCGGCGCTTTCCCGGGCGGTGCTCGCTCGCGGGGCGGCGGCGGCCTGTGGGCCCTTGCCCGTGGCCCGGTCGGTGTTCGTGGCCGGGGCGGCGTTCGTGGCCGGGTCGGTACCCGTGGCCCGGTCGGCGTCCGTGGCCCGGTCGGCGTCCGTCGCCCGGTCAGCGTTCGTGGCCCGGTCGGTGCCCGTGGTCGGACCCGCCGTGACCGTGGTCGGACCCGCCGTGCCCGTGGTCGGACCCGCCGTGACCGTGGTCGGACCCGCCGTGACCGTGGTCGGACCCGCCGTGACCGTGGTCGGGCCCGCCGTGACCGTGGTGGCTGTCCGCGCCTGGGCGGCGGGCGTCACCGTGCGGGGGCGGGGCGCGGCCGTGCTGGACGCGGCCGCCAGCGCCTCGGCCAGGCCGCCGATCTCGACGTGGACGACGGCCACCGGCTTGGCCGAGCCCCCGGCCACGGCCTTGTGCAGGGCGGCGGCCAGGACCTGGCCGTCGCCGGTCTCGGCCTCGCCGTTCTCCCCCACCCACGGGATGGCGGTGACGATCACGGCGTCACAGGTGCCGTCCGCCAGCGCCTCGGCCAGCGCGTCCCGGAAGTCCTGCGGGGAGGCGGCCGTGGTGAGGTCGATCGGCGGGCGCGGGCGCAGCCCCTCGGCCAGGCACGCGTCGTACGTCAGGAGGCCGAGGGACTCGGAGTTGCCGAGGATGGCGACCCGGGGGCCGGCCGGGAGCGGCTGGCCCGCCAGCAGGAGCCCGGCGTCGACCATCTCGGTCACGGTGTCGACCCGGATGACGCCGGCCTGGCGCATCAGCGCGGAGACCGTGGCGTCGGGGATGCGGCTGACCGGGACCGCGTGGCCGGGCGGGGTGGAGCCGCTGTGCCGGGCGCCCTTGACCACGACGACCGGCTTCACGGCGGCGGTGCGGCGGGCGAGGCGGGTGAACTTGCGGGGGTTGCCGAGCGATTCGAGGTAGAGGAGGGCGACGTCGGTGTCCGGGTCCTCGAAGGAGTACTGGAGGAAGTCGTTGCCGGAGACGTCGGCCCGGTTGCCCGCCGAGATGAAGGAGGACAGGCCCGCGCCGCGCCGGTGGAGGCCGGAGAGCAGGGCGATGCCGATCGCGCCGGACTGGGTGAACAGACCGATCCGGCCGCGGGCGGGCGACTCGGGGGCGAGCGAGGCGTTCAGCCGGACGGTCTCGGCGGTGTTGATGATGCCGAAAGCGTTCGGGCCGATGATCCGCATGCCGTACGAGCGGGCCTGGCGGACCAGTTCGCGCTGGAGTTCGCGGCCCTCGGCGCCCCGCTCGGCGTATCCGGCGGAGAGGACGACCAGGCCCTGGACACCGTGCTCCCCGCAGTCGGCGACGGCCTCGGGGACCCGGTGGGCGGGGACGGCGATGACCGCGAGGTCGACCTGTTCGTCGATCTCGCCGAGTGTGCGGTGGGCGGGGACCCCGTCGAGGGTGGCGAGGTCCGCGTCGAAGGCGCGGTTCACCGCGTACGTACGGCCGGTGTAGCCGGAGGCGAGGAGGTTGCGCAGGACCGTGCGGCCCACCCCGCCGGGGGTGCGGCCGGTGCCGATGACCGCGACGGAGCCGGGGGCGAGGAGGCGCTGCACCGAGCGGGCCTCGGCGCGCTGTTCGCGGCCCCGCTGGACGGCGAGGGACTTCTCGGTGGGTTCGAGGTCGAGGGTGAGGTGGACGGAGCCGTCCTCGAAGCTGCGGCGCTGGGTGTAGCCGCCGTCCCGGAACACCTTGATCATTTTGTTGTTGGCCGGGAGCACCTCGGCGGCGAAGCGCCGGATGCCGCGCTCGCGGGCGACCGCGGCGATGTGTTCGAGCAGCGCCGAGGCGACGCCCCGGCCCTGGTGGGCGTCCTGGACGAGGAAGGCGACCTCGGCCTCGTCGGCGGGCGCGGAGGCCGGGCGGCCCTGGTCGTTGATGCGGTCGAAGCGGACGGTTCCGATGAACTCGCCGCCGATCGTGACGGCCAGTCCCACCCGGTCGACGTAGTCGTGATGGGTGAAGCGATGCACGTCCCGGTCGGATAGCCGGGGATACGGGGCGAAGAACCGGTAGTACTTCGACTCGTCGGACACCTGCTCGTAGAAGCTGACCAGTCGCTCGGCGTCGTCCGTGGTGATCGGCCTGATGCGCGCGGTGCCACCGTCGCGGAGCACCACGTCCGCTTCCCAGTGGTCGGGGTACGCGTGATGCGGACTCTGCTCGGGCGTGGGCTCCATGGGCAAAGCCTACGGCGGGGACACCGGTCGCGGAGGGATCGGTGCCGGGGCAGTCTGAGGAGGCCCGGACCGGGGCAGCCGGAGCACAGGGCCGGACGGGAGGCCGGGCACAGCACCACGCACTGCATGAGAGACTGGTCTAGACAACCGTTGATATGTGAAGGGCAGAACCATGGCTGAGCGCCGCGTAAACGTCGGTTGGGCCGAGGGCCTGCACGCCCGCCCCGCTTCCATCTTCGTCCGTGCCGCCACGGCTTCCGGCGTCCCCGTGACGATCGCCAAGGCCGACGGCAACCCGGTGAACGCCGCCTCCATGCTCGCCGTGCTCGGGCTGGGCGCGCAGGGCGGCGAGGAGATCGTGCTCTCGTCCGACGCGGACGACGCCGAGGCCGCGCTGGACCGGCTGGCGAAGCTGGTCGCCGAGGGCCTGGAAGAGCTTCCGGAGACCGTCTGACCCGAGCGACTCCGGCCCGGCCGGATGCGACAGGCGCGAGAGCCGTGATCCTTTCAAAGGATCACGGCTCTTTCGCTTTTCGGGGAATAGCGGCGCTTCGGTTCGACAATTCGGGCAGCACGAGCGACGCTCCCCGCAATTCACTTCTCTTTGTATACGGCTCTTCTGTTAATGGCGGACGCCCGCGGTGTTTACGCCATGTTGCGAAGTGCTCACGCGGGGAACGGGTGCGGTGCGCCGCCCCGGCAGGTCCGGGCGGCGCAGCCGGTGGGCCCCGGTGGCGCGTTCCGCGTGCTGGGCGGTCAGCGCCCTCGCCCGCTCCGCGTCACCGCGCGCCACGGCGTCCACGATCGCGCCGCGCTCGGCCCAGGCGTCGACCGGGCGGGCCGGCTGCTCGACCGCGTACATCCAGGCGATCTTGTGCCGGAGCTGGGTGAGCAGCGCGATGAGGGCGGGGCTGCCGGAGGCCTGGGCGAGGGTCTCGTGGAACCAGCCGCCCAGCGAGCGCAGATCCTCTCCCTCGCCCCGGCGAGCCCGCTCCTGGCCCAGCCTGACCAGGCCCCGGAGCACCTTCAGATGGGCTTCCGTGCGGCGCTGGGCGGCGCGGGCCGCGCCCAGGGGCTCCAGGAGCGTCCGCACCTCCAGGAGGTCGGCCGCCTCCTGCAGGGTGGGCTCGGCGACACACGCGCCGGCGTGTCTGCGGGTGACCACGAAGCCCTCGGACTCCAGCGTGCGCAGGGCCTCGCGGACCGGGACGCGGGAGACCCCGTAGCGGCGGGCCAGCAACTCCTCGGTGAGGCGGCTGCCGCGCTCGTACACACCGGAGACGATGTCGTCACGGATTGCCGTGCATACCGAATGCGCGGGAATGCGCATGTCCTGACCTCCGCCTTGATCCCCGCGAAACGCGGCCGCCCGACGTCTGTTCCGTGACTCTATTGCAATCCGCCGGAATTTCCGATGGCAGGCCGGAATCCATGGATATCTTCGGGCCGGAATTGCCGAAGGCCCCGGCGGGTGCCGGGGCCTTCGGGCGGGATCGCGCAGGGGCGGGTCAGACGTTCAGACCGTGGGAGCGCAGATAGCCGACGGGGTCCATGTCGGAGCCGTACTCGGGGGTGGTGCGGGCCTCGAAGTGCAGGTGCGGGCCGGTGGAGTTGCCGGTGGAGCCGGAGAGGCCGATCTGCTGGCCGGAGGAGACGCTCTGGCCGACGGAGACGCCGATCGAGGAGAGGTGGCCGTACTGGGTGTACGTGCCGTCCGTCATCCGGATCACGATGTTGTTGCCGTACGCGCCGCCCCAGCCGGCCTCGACGACCGTGCCGGCGCCGACCGCGACGACGGAGCTGCCGGAGGGGGCCATGAAGTCCACGCCGGAGTGGCTGCCGGAGGACCAGAGCGAACCGCCGGTCTTGTAGCCGGTGGTGACGTGGGAGCCGGCGACCGGGAGGTGGAAGGCGTTGAGGCGGGCGCGCTCGGCGGCGCGGGCGGCCCGGGCCTTCTCCTCGCGGACCTCCTTGGCGCGGGCCTCGGCCTTGCGCTCGGCCTCCGCCTTCGCCTTGGCCCTGGCGGCCTTGGCCTTGGCTTCGGCGGCGGCCTTGGCCTTCGCCTCGGCGATCGCGTCGGCCTGCTGCTTCTGGGCCTGCGCCTGCGCGTCGATCTGCTCGGCGAGGGTGGCGTCGAGGGCGACGACCCGGGTGAGGCCGGTGTCGGCGACCTTGGCGGCCTCGGTGTCCGCGGCGATGGCCGGGGAGGCCAGCGAGCCGACGACTCCGGTGGTGGCCAGGGTCGCGATGCCGGCGGCCCGGGCGCTCCGGCGCGTAAGGCGGCTCGGGGCACGGTGCTTCCCGGTGGCACGGGTGAACGCCATGGAGGGGCTGATCCTTTCCTTCCTTCTCGCCTACCGGGTTAGCTGACGGGTTCGGAGCAGGAAGGTCTCCTACGGATCCCCGCGCCGGTTCACGGCACGGGCCTCCGATTCACCCCAGGGACTGCGTGGGTCCCCGGCTCCCCAGGCTCGCGCCTGACGGGGACTCGGCGATGACTGCCCGGCGCCGCGGATGCGGCATACGGGTGACGGACAGCCGGGCCGACGCTAGGCGGGGCGACTTCCCATCACCAAACGGACAGAGGGATTTGTCGCGCATCCCACAGGGCAGACAGGCAACCTCTCCAACAAAGGGCGCAAAGCTCGCCAATCGGGCAAAAAGGGAGGACCCCGACGAACTTCCGTCCGTCGGGGTCCTCTTCGCGGCGGTGTGCCACGGGTGCCGTCAGCCGGTGACGACGGACACCTCACCGATGCCGAGCGCCCGCACGGGCTCCTCGATCTGCGCGGCGTCCCCCACGAGGACCGTGACGAGGCGGTCGACCGGGAAGGCGCTGACCACGGCGGCGGTCGCCTCCACGGTGCCCGTCTCGGCGAGCCGGGCGTAGAGGTGGGCCTGGTAGTCGTCGGGGAGGTGCTGCTCGACCTGGTCGGCCAGCGTGCTCGCGACGGAGGCGGCGGTCTCGAACTTCAGCGGGGCGACGCCCACCAGGTTCTGCACGGCCGTCTCGCGCTCGGCGTCGGTCAGCCCCTCGGCGGCCAGCGTCCGCAGGACCTTCCAGAGGTCGTCCAGCGCCGGTCCGGTGGACTCCGTGTCCACCGAGCCGCTGATCGCGAGCATCGCCGCGCCGCCCGAGTCGGGGCCGGACGAGCGCAGCACCTGGGCGAAGGCGCGCACCCCGTAGGTGTAGCCCTTCTCCTCGCGCAGCACCCGGTCCAGCCGAGAGGTGAGGGTGCCGCCCAGGCAGTACGTGCCGAGCACCTGCGCGGGCCACACGCGCTCGTGCCGGTCGGCGCCGATCCGGCCGATCAGCAGCTGGGTCTGGACCGCGCCGGGGCGGTCCACGATGACCACACGGCCGGTGTCGTTCGCGGTGATGGGCGGCACCGGGCGGGCCTGTCCCGCGTTGCCCGACCAGTCGCCGAGGGTCTCCGCCAGCAGCGCGTCCAGGTCGATGCCCGTCAGATCGCCGACGATCACGGCCGTCGCGGTGGACGGGCGGACATGGGCGTCGAAGAAGGCGCGCACGGCGGCATCATCGATCCGCCGGACGGTCTCCTCGGTGCCCAGGCGCGGGCGGGACATCCGGGCGGTGGCCGGGAACAGCTCCTTGGAGAGCTGCTTGGCGGCGCGCCGGGACGGGTTGGCCTGCTCGTGCGGGATCTCGTCGAGGCGGTTGCCGACGAGGCGCTCGATCTCGCTCTCGGCGAAGGCCGGGGCGCGCAGCGCCTCGGCGACCAGACCGAGGGCCTTGGCCAGCCGGGAGGCCGGGACCTCCAGGGAGACCCGGACGCCGGGGTGGTCGGCGTGCGCGTCGAGGGTGGCGCCGCAGCGCTCCAGCTCGGCGGCGAACTCCTCGGCGCTGTGCTTGTCGGTGCCCTCGGAGAGCGCCCGCGACATGATCGTGGCCACGCCGTCGAGGCCCTCGGGCTCGGCCTCCAGCGGCGCGTCCAGGAAGATCTCCACCGCGACGACCTGCTGGCCGGGGCGGTGGCAGCGCAGCACGGTCAGCCCGTTGGGCAGGGCGCCGCGCTCGGGCGCCGGGAAGGCCCAGGGGCGGGCCGTGCCGGCGGTGGGCTGCGGGTGGAACTCCATGGCTACTCCAGTCACGGCGGCGTCGCTCACTTGGCCGCCCCCTCGTGCGCGTCGCTGCCCTCGGCGCCGTCTTCGCCCTCGTCGGCCTCGTCGGCCGGCTCGATGGGCTCGTACACCAGCACCGCCCGGTTGTCGGGGCGCAGGGCCGCCTCGGCCGCCGCGCGCACCTCCTCCGCGGTGACGTCCAGGACCCGGCCCACGGCGCTCAGGGCGAGCTGCGGGTCGCCGAACAGGACCGCGTAGCGGCACAGTTCGTCGGCGCGACCGGCGACCGTGCCGAGCCGGTCCAGCCACTCGCGCTCCAACTGCGCCTGGGCCCGCTCCATTTCCTCGGGGGTGGGGCCCTCGGCGGCGAACCTGGCCAGCTCCTCGTCGACGGCGGCCTCGATCTGCTCCACCTCGACGCCGCCGGACGTCTTCACGTCCAGCCAGCCCAGCGAGGGCGCCCCGGCGAGCCGCAGCAGCCCGAAGCCCGCCGCCACCGCCGTACGGTCGCGGCGCACCAGGCGGTTGTGCAGCCGGGAGGACTCGCCGCCGCCGAGCACGGTGAGCGCCAGGTCGGCGGCGTCACAGGCGCGGGTGCCGTCGTGCGGGAGGCGGTAGGCGGCCATCAGGGCGCGCGCCGGGACCTCCTCGTGGACCACTTCGCGCAGCTGCTCGCCGATGGTCTCGGGCAGCGTCCCGTCGCGCGGCGGCTGCTTGCCGTCGTGGGACGGGATGGAGCCGAAGTACTTCTCGATCCAGGCGAGGGTCTGCTCGGGGTCGATGTCGCCGACCACCGAGAGCACCGCGTTGTTGGGCGCGTAGTACGTACGGAAGAACGCGCGGGCGTCCTCCAGCGTGGCCGCGTCCAGGTCGGCCATGGAGCCGATCGGGGTGTGGTGGTAGGGGTGGCCCTCGGGGTAGGAGAGGGCGGTCAGCTTCTCGAACGCGGTGCCGTAGGGCACGTTGTCGTAGCGCTGGCGGCGTTCGTTCTTGACGACGTCGCGCTGGTTCTCCATGGACTCCTCGTCGAGCGCGGCGAGGAGGGATCCCATCCGGTCGGCTTCGAGCCAGAGAGCCAGCTCCACCTGGTGGGTGGGCATGGTCTCGAAGTAGTTGGTCCGCTCGAAGCTGGTCGTCCCGTTCAGCGAGCCGCCGGCCCCCTGGACGAGCTCGAAGTGGCCGTTCCCCTTGACCTGTCCCGAGCCCTGGAACATCAGGTGCTCGAAGAGGTGAGCCAGACCGGTGCGTCCCTTGACCTCGTGGCGCGAGCCGACGTCGTACCAGAGGCAGACCGCGGCGACCGGGGTCAGATGGTCCTCGGAGAGCACCACACGCAGGCCGTTGGCCAGGCGGTGCTCGGTCGCTGTCAAGCCGCCGGAGCCGGCCTGTGCGGTGGCCGTGTGACCCATGGGCATGTACGTCCCTTCGATCGCGATACTGGACTTCCTGCCAGACCTGCCACTCTAAGCAAGCGCACCGGCACCTGGCGAAGTTCCCGTTCCCCGGATGTTTCCGTCGATGGTGTCGCGGACGCCGCCCGGGTGTGCCGCCCCGACCCGCTTCGGACGGGTCGAGGTCGGCGTTGTCAGTGCGGCGGTCCACAATGGACCGCGTCACTAGCTCGTGTTGTACCGAACAAGCTCAGGTTGTCCGAACAGAATCTGTGAAGGAGTCGCAGCCGCGATGGCCCGCCGTAGCACGAAGACCCCGCCGCCGGACGACTTCGAGGAGAAGATCCTCGACATCGACGTCGTCGACGAAATGCAGGGCTCCTTCCTCGAGTACGCGTACTCGGTGATCTACTCCAGGGCCTTGCCCGACGCCCGCGACGGCATGAAGCCGGTGCACCGGCGCATCGTGTCCCAGATGAACGAGATGGGGCTGCGCCCCGACCGCGGCTATGTGAAGTGCGCCCGCGTCGTCGGCGAGGTGATGGGCAAGCTGCACCCGCACGGCGACGCCTCGATCTACGACGCCCTGGTGCGCATGGCGCAGCCGTTCTCGATGCGGCTGCCCCTGGTCGACGGCCACGGCAACTTCGGTTCCCTCGGCAACGACGACCCGCCGGCCGCCATGCGGTACACCGAATGCCGGATGGCCGACGCCACCTCGCTGATGACCGAGGCGATCGACGAGGACACCGTCGATTTCCAGTCGAACTACGACGGCCAGGAGCGCGAGCCGGTCGTCCTCCCCGCCGCCTATCCCAACCTCCTGGTCAACGGGGTGTCCGGGATCGCGGTCGGCATGGCCACCAACATGCCCCCGCACAATCTGGGCGAGGTCATCGCCGCCGCCCGGCACCTGATCAAGCACCCGGGCGCCGACGTCGAGACGCTGATGCGCTTCGTGCCCGGACCCGACCTGCCCACCGGCGGCCGCATCGTCGGGCTCAACGGCATCAAGGACGCGTACGCGGCGGGCCGGGGCACGTTCAAGATCCGCGCCACCGTCTCCGTGGAGAACGTGACGGCCCGCCGCAAGGGCCTCGTCGTCACCGAACTGCCTTTCACTGTCGGCCCGGAGAAGGTGATCGCCAAGATCAAGGACCTGGTCTCGGCGAAGAAGCTCCAGGGCATCGCCGACGTCAAGGACCTCACCGACCGGGCGCACGGACTGCGTCTGGTCATCGAGGTGAAGAACGGCTTCGTGCCGGAGGCGGTGCTGGAGCAGCTCTACAAGCTGACGCCGATGGAGGAGTCCTTCGGTATCAACAACGTGGCACTGGTCGACGGCCAGCCGCTCACCCTGGGCCTCAAGGAGCTGCTGGAGGTCTATCTCGACCACCGCTTCGAGGTGGTGCGCCGGCGCAGCGAGTTCCGCCGCACCAAGCGCCGCGACCGGCTGCATCTGGTCGAGGGCCTGATCGTCGCGCTCCTCGACATCGACGAGGTCATCCGGATCATCCGGGACAGCGACAACTCCGCGCAGGCGAAGGAGCGCCTGATGGCGCACTTCTCGCTGAGCGAAATCCAGACGCAGTACATCCTAGACACCCCGCTGCGCCGGCTCACCCGTTTCGACCGGATCGAGCTGGAGAGCGAGCGGGACCGGCTCACCGGCGAGATCGACGCGCTGACCGCGATCCTGGAATCGGACGCGGAGCTGCGCAAGCTGGTCTCCTCGGAGCTGGCCGCCGTGGCGAAGAAGTTCGGCACGGACCGGCGCACGGTGCTGCTGGAGTCGGCCGGTTCGCAGATCGCGTCCGTGCCGCTGGAGGTGGCGGACGACCCGTGCCGGGTGCTGCTCTCCTCGACGGGCCTGCTGGCCCGTACGGCGAACGCGGAGCCGGTGGAGATCTCCGAGGACGCCCGGCGGACCAAGCACGACGTGATCGTGTCGGCGGTGGCGGCGACAGCCCGGGGCGATGTCGGGGCGGTGACCTCCACGGGCCGGCTGCTGCGGCTCTCGGTGATCGACCTGCCGCAGTTGCCGGACACGCACGCGGAGCCGAATCTCTCGGGCGGGGCGCAGATCTCCGAGTTCCTCAGCCTGGAGGCGGACGAGGAGCTGATCTGCCTCACGACGCTCGACGAGGCCTCGCCGGGTCTCGCGATCGGCACGCTCCAGGGCGTGGTGAAACGCGTCGTGCCGGACTACCCGCCCAACAAGGACGAGTTGGAGGTCATCGGCCTCAAGGACGGTGACCGCATCGTGGGCGCGACCGAGCTGCGGACGGGCGAGGAGGACCTGGTGTTCATCACCTCCGACGCCCAGTTGCTCCGCTATCCGGCGGCTTCGGTACGCCCGCAGGGGCGGCCCGCCGGAGGCATGGCGGGCGTCAAGCTGACGGCCGGGGCCGAGGTGCTGTCGTTCACGGCGGTGGACCCGGCGGCCGAGGCGATCGTGTTCACGGTGGCCGGCTCGCACGGCACGCTGGACGACTCGGTGCTGACGTCCAAGCTCACCCCGTTCGACCAGTATCCGCGCAAGGGCCGGGCGACCGGTGGGGTGCGCTGCCAGCGGTTCCTGAAGGGCGAGGACGTCCTGGTGTTCGCCTGGGCGGGCCCCACCCCGGCACGGGCCGCGCAGAAGAACGGCACCCCGGCGAAGCTGCCGGAGCCGGACCCGAGGCGGGACGGTTCGGGCACGCCGCTGCTGGAGCCGGTGGCCGTGATCGCGGGACCGCCGCTGTAGGCGTCCTCTTCGTACGGTGGGGAGCGGCCCGGGGCATCACGCCTCCGGACCGCTCCCCGCGGCGTTACGCCTCCGCGGCCGCTTCCGGTACGTCCACGGGGTCCGCCTCCTGCTGTACGTAGCGGAGCACGCCCCACATGGCGCGTTCGACAGCAGCGGCATCGGCGGACCCGTCGGGGTCGGGCCCGTCCGCGCGGCAGGCGGTGAGTCCGGCCAGCAGCGCTTCGGCGTCGATGCCCGCGCCGATCATGACGAGCTGAGTGAGCCGCTGTTCGCCGCGCGCCCACGGGCGGGGCACGAAGCGCAGGAAGCGGCCCACCGCGTGCAGCGCGTACGTGTTGTCCCGGTCGCCCGCGCCGAAGTCCGCGAACCCCTTGATCCGGTAGAGACCGTCGGGCCGGGAGTCGAGGAACGCCATGAAGCGGCGCGGGTCCAGGGCGATGTCGGAGGTGAAGTCGACGCTCTCGTACGCTGCGTGGAGGTGGTCGTCGTGCCCGTCATGCCCCTCGCACCCCTCCTCCTCCTCCCGCAGAAGGTCCTCGAAGGTCAGCTGCCCCGCCATCTCCTCGTGGTCCGGCCGCAGCGCGGGGTCGAAGAACAGCTCGGGGTCGATCCGGCCGTGCACGGCGGAGATCACGGCGGCCGGGCCGCTCAGCTCCGCGACCGTCGCGCGCAGCCGCTCCCGCTCGGCCTCCCCCACCCGGTCGGTCTTGTTCAGGACGACGAGGTCGGCGACGGCGAGATGGCGGTCGACCTCCGGATGCCGCTTGCGGGTGCTGTCGAACTCCGCCGCGTCGACGACCTCGACGAGACCCCCGTACAGGATGTGCGGGTTGTCGCTGGCCAGCAGCATGCGGACGAGTTCCTGGGGTTCGGCAAGACCGCTCGCCTCGATGACGATCACGTCCAGCCGGGCGGCGGGCCGGGTCAGCGTCTCCAGGAAGGTGTCGAGCTCGCTCGCGTCGACGGCGCAGCACAGGCAGCCGTTGCCCAGCGACACCGTCGAGCCGACCTGCCCCGAGACGGTCATGGCATCGATCTCGATGGCCCCGAAGTCGTTGACGATCACGCCGATCCGGGTGCCCGCCCGGTTGCGGAGCAGATGGTTCAGGAGCGTGGTCTTGCCGGAGCCGAGGAAGCCCGCCAGGACGACGACCGGGATCTGCGGGGTACGGGGCGGGGTCAACGGGAGCCTTCCTGGGGCGACGTCAGGGTGCCGGGACCGGCTGCGGCGGGGGTGCGCCGACGTAGCGGGCCGTCGGGCGGATGATCTTCGAGTCCTCCGCCTGCTCCAGGATATTGGCGCTCCAGCCGACCACCCGCGCCGCACAGAAGGTGGGGGTGAACATCGCGCGCGGCAGCCCGCACAGCTCCATGACCACTCCGGCGTAGAACTCCACGTTGGTGTGCAGCTCCCGGCCCGGCTTGAGCTCGGCGAGGATGGCCTCGACCTGGGCTTCCACCTCCACGGCGAAGTCGACGAGCGGGCCGCCGAAGCCCTGGGCGAGGGACTTGAGCATCCGGGAGCGCGGGTCCTCGGTGCGGTAGACGGGGTGGCCGAAGCCCATGATGCGGCGGCCGGCGAGGACCTGTTCGCGGATCCAGCCGTCGATGCGGTCCGGGGTGCCGATGGCGTCGAGGGTGTCCAGGGCCCGGCTGGGCGCTCCGCCGTGCAGCGGCCCGGAGAGCGCGCCGACCGCCGCGACCAGGCAGGCGGCCAGGTCGGCTCCGGTGGAGGCGACGACCCGGGCGGTGAAGGTGGAGGCGTTGAAGCCGTGGTCGACGGTCGAGATGAGGTACTGCTCGACGGCCCGGACCCGGTCGGGCTCCGGCTCCGCCCCGGTCAGCATGTACAGGTAGTTCGCGGCGTGCGGCAGGTCGGCGCGGGGTTCGACCGGCTCCAGGCCCTCGCCCAGGCGGTGGAGGGCGGTCAGGATCGTGGGGACGGCCGCGCAGGCGGCGAGCGCGTCCTCGCGTCGGCGGTCGGCGTCGATGTCGTACACCGGGCGGAAGCCGGCCGAGGCGCCGAGCAGGGAGAGCGCCGTACGGAGTCCGGCGAGCGGGCCGGAGACGACGCTCGCGCGGGCGATGGCGGGCAGCGCCTCGCGCACCTCGGCGGGCAGGGTGCGCAGCGCGGCCGTGCGGGCGGCGAAGTCCGCGGCGGCCGCCCGGTCCGGCAGTTCCCCGTGGACCATCAGATACCAGACGTCCTCGAAGCTACGGGTCCCCGCGAGCTCGATCGCCGAGTACTGGCGGTAGTGGAAGAAGCCCTCGCGACCGCGGACATCGCCGAGGGCGGTGTCGGTGACGACGACACCGGCGAGACCACGGGGGACGGCGGGGGTGACAGGGGTGGTGGTCATGGCTGCTCTCTCCTCCGTGCATGCAACATTGATTCGACTGTCCATGCTTGACTTGAGATCTGTCAATATTGATTGAATCAATATGTATGCGGAGTGGATACGGTGGTTCCATGACGGATCAACCAGAGCCCGACCGGCACGACACCCCCCGGCTCACCACCCGGCAGGCCGCCGAGCTGCTGGGCGTGAAGCCGGAGACGGTGTACGCCTACGTCAGCCGGGGCCAGCTCAGCAGCGCGCGGGCCGCCGGCGGCCGGGGCAGCACGTTCGACGCCGACGAGGTCCGGGCACTGGCCCGGCGCTCGGGGCGACGGGACCCCTCCCCGGCCGGGGGCGACCTCGCCTTCCGTACCGGCATCACGCTCATCGAGGGCGACCGCTGCTTCTTCCGCGGGGTCGACGCGACGGAGCTGGCCCGGCGGTACGGCTACGAGGAGGTCGCCGAGTGGCTGTGGACGGGTGAGCTGCGGCCCGGCGCCCGGTTCACCGCCCCCGCCGGGACCCTCGCGGCGGCCCGCCGGACGGTCGGCGCGCTGCCCGCCCACAGCGGGTCGACGGACCGGCTGCGGGTGGCGGTGACCGCGGCGGCGGCCACGGATCCGCTGCGGTTCGATCTGTCGCCCGAGGCGGTGCTGAGCAGCGCCCGAGGCCTGATTCCGACGCTGGTGGGCGCCCTGCCGGTGCTGGGCGGCGGCGACCCGGAGGGCGAAGAGGACTCCCTGGCTCGCCGGCTGTGGTCACGGCTCACCGCCGAGCCGGCCGACGCCCCTTCCCTCGCCGTGCTGGACGCGGCCCTGACCCTCCTGGTCGACCACGACCTGGCGGCCTCCACCCTGGCCGCCCGGGTCGCGGCCTCCGCGCGGGCCCACCCGTACGCCGTGGTCTCGGCGGGTCTCGGCGTACTGGAGGGTCCCCTGCACGGAGCGGCGAGCGGTCTGGCGCACCGGATGCTCCGGGAGGCGGTGGACCGGGGCAGCGCGGTCCCCGTGGTCGCCGATCATCTGCGGACCGGGCGGCGGGTGCCGGGCCTGGGTCACCGGCTGTACCGGGGCGAGGACCCCCGGGCGACCACCCTGTTCGCGCTGCTGGAGGACGTACCGCAGGCGGCCGGGGCGCTGGCGGCGGCCCGCGAGGTGGTGGAGACGACGGCGCGGCACGCTCCGCTGCACGCCAACATCGATCTGGCCCTGGCCGTCCTGTCCGTCTCCCGGGGGATGCCGGCGGACGCGGGCGAGACGGTGTTCGCGGTCTCCCGCACGGCGGGCTGGATCGCGCACGCGCTGGAGGAGTACGGGGAGCGCCCACTCCGTATGAGGCCGAGCGGCCAGTACACGGGCCCCCGGCCACCGCAGCCCACCCCTTAGGAGCCCCCCAGGTCCGGACCAAGGCCCCCGCAGCGCAAATTAGCTACGGATCACAGGGAATTCTCGCGCGGCGGCTGGGCGGTGGACCCGCGCACCACCAGCTCCGGCTCGAAGAGCAGCTCGTCCGAGGGCACGGTACGCCCGCCGATCTGCACCGAGAGCAGCTCCACGGCCGCGCGCCCCATGGCCTCGATGGGCTGGCGGACGGTGGTCAGGGGCGGCTCGGTGCAGTTCATGAAGGCCGAGTCGTCGTAGCCGACGACCGACACGTCGCCGGGCACCGAGAGACCTCGGCGGCGGGCGGCACGCACGGCGCCCAGCGCGAGCGGGTCGCTGGCGCAGATGATGCCGGTGACGCCCCGCTCCAGCAGCCGCATCGCGGCGGCCTGCCCGCCCTCCAGCGAGAACATCGCGCGGGCCACCCACTCGTCGGGAATGCTCGTGCCCGCCTCGTCGGCGAGCACCCGGGCGGCGGCGAGCTTGCGCTGCGAGGGCACATGGTCGGACGGGCCGAGGACGAATCCGATGCGCTCGTGGCCCAGCGAGACGAGGTGGCGCCAGGCCTGCTCGACCGCGACGGAGTCGTCGCAGGAGACGCCGGGGAAGCCGAGGTGTCCGATGGCCGCGTTGATCAGCACGACGGGGATCTTGCGGTCGGCGAGCACCTTGTAGTGGTCGTGCGGGGCGTCGGCCTGGTGGTAGAGGCCGCCCGCGAAGACCACGCCGGAGACCTGCTGCTGGAGGAGCAGTTCGACGTAGTCGGCCTCGGAGACGCCGCCCTTGGTCTGGGTGCAGAGCACCGGGGTCAGCCCCTGCTGGGCGAGCGCACCACCGACCACCTCGGCGAAGGCCGGGAAGATCGGGTTCTGCAACTCGGGCAGGACCAGCCCGACCAGCCGGGCCCGTTCGCCGCGCAGCTGGGTCGGGCGCTCGTATCCGAGGACGTCCAGCGCGGAGAGAACGGACTGCCTGGTGGCGTCGGAGACGCCCGGCTTACCGTTCAGCACCCGGCTGACCGTCGCCTCGCTGACTCCCACCTTCTGGGCCACTTGAGCAAGTCGTCGCGTCATGAGCGCAAGATTAGCGCAAGAAAAGCAAGAAGATTGCGGTGATGGTGAACTCCCCTGAAACGCTCACAGACGCGGCGCACCAAGGCAAGGGGTGCGCGCGGCGGAGCCCCCCGATGCGCGGCGATACACGGCTGTGCGCGGCCGAGATTTCCGCCCCGGCCGCCCGGCCCTTACCGTCTCTACGATGAACGCCCCACCGACCCCCGGCAGGGGACCGCGCCGGTTCGGCTGGCCCCAGCGGGTCTTCTCCCAGGTCCTGCTGATGCAGCTGGCCATCATCACCGGCGTGATCGTCCTGGTCACCGGCCTGTTCCTGGCTCCGCTCAGCGCCCAGCTGGACGACCAGGCGATGCGCCGCGCGCTGGCCATCGCCCAGAGCACCGCCGCCCAGCCGGGGATCGTGCGGGACCTGAGCAGCACGGACCCCTCCGACCGGGGGCCGGTCCATGCGGCCGCCGAGCGGGTCAGGCGGGCGACCGGAGCGGAGTACGTCGTCGTCATGGACCGGCGCGGGGTGCGCTGGTCGCACCCCGAGACGGACCGGATCGGCGCGGTCGTCTCCACCGACCCCGCTGAGGCGCTGCGCGGCCGCGAGGTGATGGAGATCGACAGCGGGACCCTCGGCCGCTCGGCACGGGGCAAGGTGCCGCTGTACGGCTCCTCCGGCGAGGTGATCGGCGCGGTCTCGGTCGGGATCGAGTACGACAGCGTCCGCGCCCGTCTCCTCGGGGCGATCCCGGGCCTGCTCGCGTACGCGGGCGGAGCCCTGGCCGTCGGGGCGCTCGCCGCGTATCTGATCTCCCGCCGGCTGCAACGGCAGACCCATGACCTGGCGTTCTCCGATATCTCCGCGCTGCTCACCGAACGCGAGGCCATGCTGCACGGCATCCGCGAAGGGGTCGTCGCCCTGGATGGGGCCGGCCGCGTCCGGCTGCTGAACGACGAGGCGCAGCGGCTGCTGGGCGTGGGCCCGGAGGCGGCGGGCCGGACGCTGGAGGAGGTGCTGGGCGACGGCCGGACCGCGGACGTGCTGGCCGGGCGGGTGGTCGGCGACGATCTGCTGGCGGTACGGGGCAGCCGGGTGCTGCTGGCCAACCGGATGCCCACGGACGACGGCGGAGCGGTGGTGACCCTGCGCGACCGGACCGAGCTGGAGCACCTGGGCCGCGAACTCGACTCCACCACGGGGCTGATCGACGCCCTGCGCGCCCAGGACCACGAGCACGCGAACCGGCTGCACACCCTGCTGGGGCTGCTGGAGCTGGAGATGCACGAGGACGCGATGGAGTTCGTGACGGAGGTGGTGGGCGTCCACCGGGCGACGGCCGAGCAGGTCACCGAGAAGGTCCAGGACCCGCTGCTGGCCGCCCTCCTCGTCGGAAAGGCGACGGTCGCCGCCGAGCGCGGCGTCTCGTTGCGGTTGACCCCGGGCACACTGCTGCCGGACCGGGTGGTCGACCCGCGCGGCCTGGTGACCGTGGTGGGCAACCTCGTCGACAACGCCACGGACGCGGCGGCCGGATCGGACGGGGCGCGGATCGAGGTCGGGCTGTGCGCGGAGGGCCGTACGGTGATCCTGGAGGTGCGCGACAGCGGCCCCGGCGTCCCCCGGGAGCAGCACACCTCGATCTTCACGGAGGGCTGGTCCACCAAGGACGTCCCGGCGCACGGAAAGCGCGGCCTCGGGCTCGCCCTCGTACGGCGGCTCGCGGAGCGCCAGGGAGGCAGTGTGACGGTCTCCGGAGCGGACGGGGCGGACGGGGGCGGTGCGGTGTTCACGGTCGTGCTGCCGGAGGCGCTGGCCGAGCCCGCCACGGAGTCCGGCGGCGCTCCGTCCCCCATACATCCGGCCACGACGGGAGAACAGCGGTGATCCAGGTCCTGATCGTGGACGACGACGTGCGGGTGGCGCGGATCAACGCGGCGTACGTCGCCAAGGTCCCCGGATTCCGGGTGGCCGCGCAGGCCCACTCGGCGGCCGAAGCCCTGGCGACGGTCGAGGAGGTCCCGGTGGACCTGATCCTGCTGGACCACTACCTGCCCGACCGCAACGGCCTCGCGGTCGTCCGGGAGCTGCGCCGCCTCGGCCGGCAGGTCGACGTGATCATGGTGACGGCCGCCCGGGACGTCGCGACCGTGCAGGACGCGATGCGGCACGGTGCGCTCCAGTACCTGGTGAAGCCGTTCACGTACGCGGGCCTGCGCTCGAAGCTGGAGGCGTACGCGGCGCTGCGGCACACCCTCGACGGGGGCGGGGAGGCCGAGCAGGCGGAGGTGGACCGGCTCTTCGGCGCGCTCTGGGCGGCGGGCGAGCCGGACCTCCCCAAGGGCCACTCCCCCACCACCGCCGAGCTCGTCCGGCAGGCCCTGCGCGGCGCGGAGGGCCCGCTCTCCGCCCAGGAGATCGCGGACAGCGCGGGGATGAGCCGGCAGACCGCCCAGCGCTATCTGAAGCTGCTGGAGCGCACCGGCAAGGTCCGGCTGACCCTGCGGTACGGGGAGACGGGCCGCCCGGAACACCGGTACGCCTGGGCCGGGTCCTGAGGCCTACGCCGGGGCCTGAGGCCTACGCCGCCCCGGCCCCCGTCAGCGCCCGGACCTCGGTCTCGGCGTGCTTGGCCTCGTCGGGCTTCTCGGGCGAGGTGACCGTACCGATCCAGCCGGCCAGGAAGCCGAGCGGGATGGAGACCAGGCCCGGGTTCTCCAGCGGGAACAGCTGGAAGTCGACGCCGGGGAACAGCGACGTGGGGCTGCCCGAGACGACGGGCGAGACCAGCACCAGCACGACCGCCGGGATCAGCCCGCCGTACACCGCCCAGACCGCGCCCCGGGTGGTGAAGTTGCGCCAGAACAGCGAGTAGAGCAGGGCCGGGAGGTTCGCCGAAGCGGCCACGGCGAAGGCGAGGCCCACCAGGAACGCGACGTTGAGATTCTGGGCGAGCAGTCCGAGGCCGATCGCGACCACGCCGATCCCCGCGGCGGCGACGCGCGCCACGGCGACCTCGCCGTACTGCTTGCGCCCGGGCCGGCGGAGCGAGGCGTAGAGATCGTGGGCGACGGACGCGGACGAGGCGAGCGTGATGCCCGCGACGACGGCCAGGATGGTGGCGAAGGCGATGGCGGCGACCACGGCGAAGAGAATCGTTCCGCCGGTGGATCCCTCGCCGCCGCCGAGATGGAGGGCCAGCAGCGGGACCGCGGTGTTGCCCGCCGCGTTCGAGGAGCGGACCTCGGCGGAGCCGACAAGGGCGGCGGCGCCGAACCCGAGCACGATCGTCATCAGGTAGAAGCTGCCGATCAGGCCGATGGACCAGACGACGGAGCGGCGCGCGGCGCGGGCGGTGGGCACGGTGTAGAAGCGCGACAGGATGTGCGGCAGCCCCGCCGTGCCGAGGACGAGGGCGACACCCAGGCTGATGAAGTCGAAGCGTGAGGTCCAGTCCCCGCCGTAGCGGAGGCCGGGGGCGAGGAAGTCCTTGCCGTGGCCGCTGCGTTCGGCGGCGGTGTTGAGCAGGTTGTTGACGTTCCCGTGGAAGTGGACCAGGACGAGCACGGTGAGCGCGACGGCTCCGGCCATCAGCAGGACGGCCTTGACGATCTGGATCCAGGTGGTGGCGCGCATGCCGCCGAAGGACACGTAGATCACCATGAGCGCGCCGACGCCGACGACCGTCCAGGACCGGGCCGCGTCGCTCGTACCGCCGAGGAGCAGGGCCACGAGGCTGCCCGCGCCGACCATCTGGGCCACCAGATAGAGCACGGAGACGGTGACGGACGAGGTGCCGAGCGCGGTGCGCACCGGGCGCTCCGCCATCCGTGCGGCGACCACGTCGGCCAGGGTGAACCGGCCGCAGTTGCGGACGAGTTCGGCGACGAACAGCAGGACGACCAGCCAGGCGACGAGGAAGCCGACCGAATAGAGCATGCCGTCGTAGCCGAAGAGGGCGATCAGCCCGGAGATCCCGAGGAAGGAGGCCGCCGACATGTAGTCGCCGGCGATGGCGAATCCGTTCTCCATGGGCGAGAACAGGCGTCCGCCGGCGTAGAACTCCTCGGCGGAGCCCTGCCGGTTGCGGCTGACCCAGGTGGTGATGAAGAGCGTCACCGCGATGAACGCGCTGAACAGCAGCAGGCCGAGTGTCTGGTGGTCGCCTCTCAACGTCCGAGCCCTCTCGTCAGCGGCCGGCCGAGGCCCCGGGTCATCTCCTGGGTGTCCCAGCGCAGGTCGAGCGCGGCCCGGTCCCTGCGCAGCCGCGCGTGCCGTGCGTAGGCCCAGGTGAGCAGGAACGTGGTGAGGAACTGGCCGAGACCCGCCACCATCGCGACGTTGACCGCGCCGGCGACCGGGCGGGCCATCAGCCCGGGCGCGGTGGTCGCGGCGACGACGTAGGCGAGATACCAGAGGAGGAAGGCGAGGGCGGCGGGGGCCACGAAGCGGCGGTAGCGGCGGCGCACCTCGCGGAAGGCGGCGCTGCGGTGCACTTCCAGATAGATGTCGGCCGCGCTGGGCAGCGGATCCGGTCCCGCCGCGCCGGACGCGTCGAGGCCGTCGACACCCCCCGTCGTCCCGTCCTGGTCGTACCGGTCGGAGACCGCCACGTCGTCCCACGGGTCGTCGAGCCGCACTCCCGCGGTCTCCGGCCCTGCTTCCTTCTCCACCGAACAACTCCCCTGATCCGCGGACCTTTTCGGCCGCACGGCCCACCATGGGCGGTTCGGGAAGATCACGGGCTCGCCATTCGCCCGACTTCACCCCTTCAGGTGACAGAAGTCCCGGACGGCTGCGCGATTCCCCGGGAGGGCCCCGGGAAACGTCCGCGGCCCCCGCTCCGGTGGACGGGAGCGGGGGCCGGGCGGGCGTACGGGGTCAGGCGTCGATGCGCGAGCGGTCCAGGGTGGCCGCCGAGCTGGTGATGAACTCCTTGCGGGGCGCTACCTCGTTGCCCATCAGCAGGTCGAAGACCTGCTCGGAGGATTCCAGGTCGCCGATGTTGATGCGCCGCAGCGTGCGGTGGCGCGGGTCCATCGTGGTCTCCGCCAGCTGATCGGCGTCCATCTCGCCGAGGCCCTTGTAGCGCTGGATCGATTCCTTGATCCGGACGTTCTTGCGCTGGAACTCCAGGAGGGTCTGGCGCAGCTCGTTGTCGGAGTAGGTGTAGACGTACTTGTCCTGGCCCTTCTTGGGCTGGACCAGCTCGATCCGGTGCAGCGGCGGAACCGCGGCGAAGACCCGCCCCGCCTCGACCATCGGGCGCATGTAGCGCTGGAAGAGGGTCAGCAGCAGGGTCCGGATGTGGGAGCCGTCGACGTCGGCGTCGGTCATCATGATGACCTTGCCGTAGCGGGCGGCGTCGATGTCGAAGGTCCGTCCGGACCCGGCTCCTATGACCTGGATGATCGCGCCGCACTCGGCGTTCTTCAGCATGTCGGAGACGGACGACTTCTGTACGTTGAGGATCTTGCCGCGGATCGGCAGCAGCGCCTGGAACTCGCTGTTCCGGGCCAGCTTGGCCGTGCCGAGCGCCGAGTCGCCCTCGACGATGAACAGCTCGCTGCGCTCGACGTCGTCGCTGCGGCAGTCGGCGAGCTTGGCGGGCAGCGAGGAGGACTCCAGCGCGGTCTTGCGGCGCTGGGCGTCCTTGTGCTGGCGGGCCGCGATCCGGGTGCGGGCGGCGGCCACGGCCTTCTCCAGCACCGCCCTGGCCTGGGCCTTGGCGTCCCGCTTCGTCGAGGTCAGGAACGCCTTGAGCTCCTTGGCGACGACGTTGGCCACGATCCGGTTGGCCGCCGAGGTGCCGAGCACCTCCTTGGTCTGCCCCTCGAACTGCGGTTCGGCGAGCCGCACGGTGACGACGGCGGTGAGCCCTTCGAGGGCGTCGTCCTTGACGACGTCGTCCTCGGCGACCCGCAGCATCTTGGCGGAGCGCAGCGCCTCGTTCACCGTCTTGGTCAGGGAGCGCTCGAAGCCGGTGACGTGGGTGCCGCCCTTGGGGGTGGCGATGATGTTCACGAACGACCGTACGGTCGTGTCGTAGCCGGTGCCCCAGCGCAGGGCGATGTCGACGGCCAGTTCGCGGGTGACCTCGGTGGCGGTCATGTGGCCGCGGTCGTCGAGGACGGGGACGGTCTCCTTGAAGGTGCCCGTGCCGCTCAGGCGCTGGACGTCGCAGACGGCCTTGTCCTGGGCCAGGTACTCGCAGAACTCGCTGATGCCGCCGTCGAAGCGGAACGTCTCCTCGGTCTTGCCCTCGCCGTCCAGCCCGCGCTCGTCGCGGACGATGATCGTGAGGCCGGGGACGAGGAAGGCCGTCTGGCGGGCGCGCTGGTAGAGCGTGTCCAGGTTGAGCTTGGCGTCCTTGAGGAAGATCTGGCGGTCCGCCCAGTACCGCGTCCGGGTACCGGTCCGGGTCTTGGGGACGCGCTTGCCCTTGCGCAGGCCGTTGGCCGGGTCGAAGGGGCTGTCGGGGCCCTGCTCGGTGAACATGCCCGGGACGCCGCGCCGGAAGCTGATGGTGTGGGTCGCGCTGTTGCGGTCGACCTCGACGTCCAGGCGGGCGGAGAGGGCGTTGACCACGGAGGCGCCGACGCCGTGGAGGCCGCCGGAGGCCGCGTAGGAGCCGCCGCCGAACTTGCCTCCGGCGTGCAGCTTGGTCATGACGAGCTCGACACCGGAAAGACCGGACTTGGGCTCGATGTCGACCGGGATGCCGCGGCCGTTGTCCCGGACCTCGACGGAGGCGTCGTCGTGGAGGATGACCTCGATCTGGTCGCAGTAGCCGCCGAGGGCTTCGTCGACGGAGTTGTCGATGATCTCCCAGAGGCAGTGCATCAGGCCGCGGCTGTCGGTGGACCCGATGTACATCCCGGGGCGCTTGCGGACCGCCTCGAGACCCTCGAGGACGAGAAGGTGCCGCGCGGTGTAGTTGGAGCTGTCTCGGTCGCCGCCTGCTCCGGTCAGCATCGCGGTGGACGGCACGGACGTTTCGGCGGTCACGCGGGTTCGCTCCTCGCTGAATTTCAACTGGGGCCCTTGTGGGTACAGGGCTCGGCTTCGGTTGCCGCTGAGAGCCTACAGAGGCCTGGTAGAGCGGTTGTAACGCCACCCTCGGGGAATCCTCATGCTAGTCGAGCTTCTTCCGGGCTCGCATGGGTGTTCGATCATTCGTTGGAGTGACGTGCACATCACGTTCCCTTCGACGCATGAACCATTTAGGCTCCGGGCACGTCCTCATGAACAAACCGGCAAGCCGGCCGGCGGGACCGACCCCCTAGACAAGCAATGCGAAACCGTAGCGCTCCGCATACGGCACATTCGCCGCCAACCGGCAACAGACAGCCACACCGAGAAGAAGTTTCGAAGAAAAGCCACGAGCGGGAACGTTTTCGGCCTGGTTGGATGTTGACCCTGGTACGACAGCTCGTCGAGCTAGAGAAGAGGCGACGTGACTACTGTTCTGACCCCCGCGAGCCCGCTGACCGCAGCAGACCGCTGTGACCGTTGCGGCGCCCAGGCATATCTGCGCGTCGTTCTGATCAGCGGCGGTGAACTGCTCTTCTGTGCCCACCACGGGCGCAAGTTCGAGCCGGAACTCAAGAAGATCGCCGCGGAAATACAGGATGAGACGGATCGGCTCAACGCCGTGCAGGCGGCCGCAGCCGACGAGGACCAACACTGACACCTCGCATCCACGACGAGCCAGGGGCCGGTCCCGACCGGCCGACGGGCGGTTCCCCCACGGGGGGAGCCGCCCGTTCTCGTTATGTCGGCCGGACCGCGCCGGCCCGGCTCAGATGCGGCCCGCGGCCCACTCCAGGGCGGCGGAGACCCGGGTGTACACCCCGGGGCTGCCCGCGCGCCCGCAGCCGCTGCCCCAGGAGACCAGGCCGATAAGCCGCCCACGGGCCACCAGCGGCCCGCCGCTGTCTCCCTGGCACGCATCCCGGCCACCCGCCGGATCGCCCGCACAGACCATCGCCGAGGCCTTGTACGTACCCTCCTGGCCGCCCGGGTAGGCCCGCGCGCAGTCGTTGTCCGGCAGGACCTGGACCCGCGCGGAGCGCAGCACGGAGGCGTACGTACCGCTTCCGGTGGTGTCGCCCCACCCGTAGACGTCCGCGGCGGTCCCGGCCCGGTAGGCGGCGTCCCCTCCCCTGGCCATCGGGATCACTCCGCCCTTCGGCAGTGCGCGCGACAGGGTCAGCACCGCGAGGTCGCCGGCGTTGGAGTCGGGGTCGTACGCCGGATTCACCCAGATGGACCGGACCGGGATCTCCTGGCCGCCGGAATCGCCCAGCCGCTCCCGGCCGGCGATGACCAGCAGGTCCTTGACCCGGTTCGCCGGTCCGCCGAGCGCCTCGTCACTCAGACAGTGGGCGGCCGTCAGGATTTTCGTGGGCGCCACGGCGACACCGCCGCAGAACTGGCCCGAGCGCGCCCCTCCGAACCGGTCCCGGCTCGACAGCGCCACGGCCCAGGGACTGTCCGCCACGGGGGCCGGCCCGCCGCCGACGATGATGCTGTCCGCGACCGCCGCGGAGGGCGAGGCGAGCGGCAGCACGGCCGCGGCGGTCAGGGCGAGCACCCCGGTCAGGGCACGGACGACGGGACGGGGCATGGAGGCTCCTGACGCTGAGGTGACAACAGATCCACCCAGCGTGGTCCAGCCGGTCGGCGTCCGCACCCGAGGACACGCCGGAGGGCCCGGATCCCCTGGGGGTTCCGGGCCCTCGGCCGGTGAATCTTCCGCGATCTAGTCGAGGTAGTCGCGCAGCACCTGGGAGCGCGACGGGTGACGAAGCTTCGACATCGTCTTCGACTCGATCTGACGGATGCGCTCACGCGTCACGCCGTAGACCTTGCCGATCTCGTCGAGCGTCTTCGGCTG
Organism: Streptomyces sp. NPDC091289; assembly: GCF_044757365.1. NCBI lineage: Bacteria > Bacillati > Actinomycetota > Actinomycetes > Kitasatosporales > Streptomycetaceae > Streptomyces > Streptomyces sp. NPDC091289. The sequence goes on along the minus strand of NZ_JBIVUT010000029.1, from coordinate 18,056 downwards.
ACCGTCGGTGAGACCGAAGCGCATCGAGACCACGCCGGCCTCACGCTCGGAGAGCGTGTCGAGCACCGAGTGGAGCTGCTCCTGGAGAAGCGTGAAGCTGACCGCGTCCGCCGGGACGACGGCCTCGGAGTCCTCGATCAGGTCTCCGAACTCGCTGTCGCCGTCCTCACCCAGCGGGGTGTGGAGGGAGATCGGCTCGCGACCGTACTTCTGGACCTCGATGACCTTCTCGGGGGTCATGTCGAGTTCCTTGGCCAGCTCCTCCGGGGTGGGCTCGCGGCCCAGGTCCTGGAGCATCTGGCGCTGCACACGCGCGAGCTTGTTGATGACCTCGACCATGTGCACCGGGATACGGATGGTGCGGGCCTGGTCGGCCATCGCGCGGGTGATCGCCTGACGGATCCACCAGGTGGCGTACGTGGAGAACTTGTAGCCCTTGGTGTAGTCGAACTTCTCGACCGCGCGGATCAGACCGAGGTTGCCCTCCTGGATCAGGTCCAGGAAGAGCATGCCGCGACCGGTGTAGCGCTTGGCCAGGGAGACCACCAGACGGAGGTTGGCCTCCAGGAGGTGGTTCTTGGCCCGCCGGCCGTCCTCGGCGATGATCTCCAGCTCGCGCTTGAGCTTCGGTGCGAGCTTGTCGGCGTTCGCCAGCTTGTCCTCGGCGAAGAGACCGGCCTCGATGCGCTTGGCGAGCTCGACCTCCTGCTCGGCGTTGAGGAGGGGAACCTTGCCGATCTGCTTCAGGTAGTCCTTGACCGGGTCGGCGGTGGCGCCGGCGACGGCGACCTGCTGGGCAGGTGCGTCGTCCTCGTCGTCGTCGGAGAGGACGAAGCCCTTGTTCTCGCCCTCGCCCTCCTCTTCCTCACCCTTGGCGGTCTTGACTTCCTCGGCGGCCTCGTCACCGTCGAGAAGCTCGTCGTCCTGCTTGCCGGACTTCTTCGCCGCTGTCTTCTTGGCCGCCGTCTTCTTCGCGGCGGTCTTCTTGGCAGCCGTCTTCTTGGCTGCCGCCTTCTTGGCGGGAGCGGCCGCGACGGCGTCGTCGGCCACCGCGTCCGCACTCTCGGCCGCCGGGGCGGCGGTGGCCGCGACGGTCCTGGTCACGGTGGTCTTCGCCGCGACAGTCTTGGTGGCGGTGCGCTTGACCGGGCTCTTCGCTGCGACGCTCTTGCGGGCGCGCTTCGGCGACTCCGCGGCACTGACCATCAGCGTCACACCCTCTTCCTCGAGGATCTGGTTGAGGCTGCGCAGAACGTTCTTCCACTGGGTTGGCGGAATCTGGTCAGCCTCGAAGGCCCGACGCACGTCATCGCCGGCGATCTGCCCATCAGCCTTTCCCCGCTCGATGAGCGCCATCACAGACTCGGACTCGGCGATCTCCGGCGGGAGCGTACGGGATGTGCTGGCCGACACGAACAACCTCTCGGAACGATGGAAACGGCTTCCGGCCCTGCCCTGGAGAGGGCTGGAACCGACGACCGTCGACTGGGGATGTCGCCGACGGCGCGGGTTTGGCCTCAGAACTGCACAGCGCACCCAAGGGCTGCTGTATTCCTTCCGCGACGGTCACCTCTTAAGTCATCGCGCTGCTTCGAGGAGTGTTACGGCCAATCCGCGTGGCCCGAGTCACACCTCATTTGCGACGAACAGGGTCATGGGTGGCATCACCCCACAATTGTGCCGCCGAACCCGTGCGGTCCGGCGGCACCGGGCCCAGGCACCCGGCCGCGCTCCGGTCAGTGCTCGCGCGGCGCGGGAACCACACGCTCGACGTCGGGATGAACGACCAGCAGCTGGCGCATGGCCGTCTCGGCGGCCCCGGCATCGCCCGAGGCCAGAGCGTCGGCGATGCGCGCGTGGTGGGCGAGCGAGGTCTCACCGGGCCGGTCACAGCCGGTGACGGGACCGCCGGAGACATGGAGGGCGGCCGAGACGATGCCGGAAAGGTGTTCGAGCATCCGGTTGCCCGCGGCCTGGATCAGCAGGGCGTGGAACTCCGCGTCGGCGCGGGAGAAGGTGATCGCGTCCCCCTGCCCCATCGCGTGCCCCATGATCTCCACCATGTCGCCGAGCCGCTGCTGGATGTCGTCCCGGCCGTGCCCGGCCGCGAGGCGGGCCGCGAGCGGCTCGATGGTCCAGCGGAGCTCGGCCAGCTCACGGCGCTGGTCGTCACGCTGCGGACCGAAGGCCCGCCATTCGATGATGTCGGGGTCCAGCAGGTTCCAGTCGCTGACCGGGCGGACCCTCGTCCCCACATTGGGTCGCGCGCTGACCAGCCCCTTGGCTTCGAGGACGCGCAAGGATTCGCGTACGACGGTGCGGGAGACCTCGAATCGCTGGCCGATCTCCTCGGGAACGAGGGGGCGGTCCGCGCCGAGGTCACCGGAAACGATCATCTGGCCCAGCTGCTGGACGAGTTGGCCGTGGAGACCGCGCCCCCGGCTGGCCGCCCCCCGTCGGCTCGCCCGTCCCAGCTCGGAATCGGAACCACCCCAGGCCCGGGACGCGGCACGCTCGCCGGCCTGCGCCTCCGAATAGGGATAGCGGTCGAGTTCGCCCGAGCCGGCCAGGCCGGAATCGACGGTGCGGGCGGCGGTCATCATGGTGTGCGCAAGGGTACTCACGCATCCTTTGTCGGCGCGGCTCGCCCGCCCCTTGAGGTCTTTGGTGAAAAGCACACGAAAGGGTGATCGGCGCCCGCTCCGCAATTGACGCCATATACCTACAAATCGGTCATTTCTCAGGGAGTTACGGGCCCCTGTCCTCGATACGGGGCGACGGCGATCACCAACGCGCCCTTCCCCGAAGGCTGGTGAACAGATACGCGCAGACGAGAGCGGCCAACGACAGGGCGAGTGCGGTCCCGACGGGCTGCGCCACCACCCGCGCGACGGCCAGAACCCAGTGGTCCGCCTCCTGCGGCAGCTGCCACCCGGCCAGTTCGCGCAGCCGCTCCGGGAGCCCGGCGACCGACCGCGCGGACGGCGCCGCGAAGAGCTTCCGCACCAGCGGAACGACGAGCACCGGAACCGCCAGCACCGCGGCGATCCCCGCCCCGGCCACGCGGAAGACACCGGCGGCCAGCAGCCCCGCCCAGGCGCAGCCGACCGTGAGGCCGGCCCAACTCGCACCCAGCGCAAAGGCGTTCGACGGGATCTCGATCAAGTCCGGCCCGTAGACGAGCCGGAGGCTCTGCGCCCCGCAGACGACGGCGAGTCCCGCGAGCAGCAGGGCGAAACTCGCGGTCACGGTGAGCTTGGCCAGCAGCAGCCCGAGCCGCCGAGGCACGGTGCCGCGAGCGGCGGCGAGTGCCGGATAGCGGAACTCGTCCCCGAAGGACAGCGCCCCCAGCAGGCCCGCGCCGAGCGCGGCGGGAGGGAGCGGCAGCAGGGCGGGCCAGGCGGCGAGCACGCGGGGCAGCGCGGTGCCGTCGGTGCGGGCGAGCAGGACGGAGACGGCGGCCGACACCACCAGAACGGCCGCCATGGTCATGGCCGTTGTCCTGACGCCGAGGGAGCGTCGCAGTTCGTACCGGAGCGGGCGCAGGGGGCCGCGTGCGGGGCGCACCCGGATCGGGGGCGGCAGCTCGGACAGGGCGGCGGCCGCGTCGCTCCGCTCCCCGCCGGCGGCCTCATCGGGGGCGGTGGGTCCGGTGTCGCCGATCTCGTCGGCGAGCTGATGCACGGGAACGCCGTGCCGGTAGGCGGTGTCGCCGATCTCCGCGCAGTTGCTGCCGTAGACCGTCAGCCGGCCGCCGCTCGCCTCCTCGACCACTTCCACGGAGCGCTGCGCGGCGCGGGCCTCGCGGCTGACCACGGCCGCCAGCCGGGCCGCGTGCGGGGTACGGACGGCGACCCGGGCCCGGAGCCGGGTGCGGGCGAAGTCGGCGACGTCCTGGTCGGCGACGAGACGCCCGCCGCCGATGGTGACGACACGGTCGGCCGTGCGGGCCGCCTCCTTGGGGTCGCCGGTGGTGTGGAGGACCGTGCCGCCCTGGGCCGCGTGCGCGCGCAACAGCCCGTACAGCCAGCTGTTCTCCCGTGGGGACAGTCCTTCCGCGGGCTCGTCCAGGATCAGGGTGTGCGGGTCTCCGAGCAGCGCGGAGGCGAGGCCGAGCCGACGGTCCATGCCCACCGAGAGGGTGCCAAGACGCTGGTCCCCGAGCCCGGCGAGACCGACGACTTCGAGCACCTCGTCGGCCCGGGCGGCGGGCACGCCCGTGGCCGCGCAGAGCATCCGGAGCTGCCCCCGGGCGGTCCGGGAGGGATGTCCCGGGACATCGCCGAGCAGGACGCCCACTTCCCGTGCCGGGTGGGCGATGCGGTGCAGCGGCCGCCCCCGGAAGTAGGCGACGCCCCGGCCGGCGTCCAGTTCGAGCATCAGGCGCAGGGCCGTGGTCTTGCCCGAGCGGGGGGCGCCCAGCAGGGCCGTGACACGACCGGGCGGGGCCTCGAAGGTCAGATCGTTCACGGCGGGCGGAGCGTCGCGACGGGGGGTGCTGGTGAGTCCGATGGCCTGGAGCATCGCTTCTCTCGCGTCTCTCGCGGAAGGTGAGACCGCTCGGCGGCAGGGGGGTACCGCAGCAACATAACGCGACATTTCCGACTTTTGGCGCAGGGTGGGGCGACAGGCGTTCCGCTTGGGCCATCACAGCGGAACGCCCGGTGGCGCGGAACTCCGGTGGCTCAGACCTCGGGTCGCAGCATCGGCGGATTGAGCACCGTGGCCGCCCCGGCCCGGAACAACTGCGCGGGCCGGCCGCCCTGCCGCGTGGTCGTCCCGCCGGAGGGCACCAGGAATCCCGGCGTTCCGGTGACCTTGCGGTGGAAGTTACGGGGATCGAGGACCACGCCCCACACCGCTTCGTACACCCTGCGCAACTCGCCGACCGTGAATTCCGGTGGGCAGAACGCCGTGGCCAGCGAGGAGTATTCGATCTTGGAGCGGGCGCGCTCCACTCCGTCGGCCAGGATCCGCGCATGGTCGAAGGCCAGCGGCGCGGCCTGCTCGCCCTCCCGTCCGGTGCCGGGGTGCAGCAGATCCTCGACCGGTGCCCAGCGCGCGCTGTTGGCATCGCCGCCCGCCCGGGGCGCGGGCAGGTCGGGCGCGAGGGCGAGGTGGGCGACGCTGACCACCCGCATCCGGGGATCGCGCGCCGGATCTCCGTACGTGGCCAACTGCTCCAGATGCGCACCGTTGCCCACGGCCGGTTTCGCCGGATCGTGCGCGCAGAGGCCGGTCTCCTCGACGAGCTCACGCGCCGCCGCGGACCCCAGGTCCTCGTCCATCCTGACGAATCCGCCGGGCAGCGCCCACCGGCCCTGGAACGGGGTCTCTCCGCGGCGGACGACCAGCGCGCAGAGCGCGTGACGGCGCACCGTGAGCACGACCAGGTCGACGGTGACAGCGAAGGGCGGGAAGGTCGACGGGTCGTAGGGCGGCATGTCGCGATCATAGTCGTCTGCCTGACGATAAACACTCCCTTCGGCATGCTCGTGATCAGTCCGGGTGCCGCGGTCCCGGATGCGTCGTGGTCGAGGCCGAGCGGATCATCCGCACGGAGCACCGGCTGCGGCGCGGGGGATGCGCGCCGCGTCGATTCCGGACCAGGGGTCATCGGCGCGTCCTGGTGCCGCGCCGGCCGTACCGCCGGGCCTCGCGCGGCCGTCGCCCGGCCGCCGGGGTGCGGGGACGGACCGAGCCGGGTGCCGTCTTCCCTCGCTCGGTGCCCGGGGGCCGGGGTGCGCGTCCTCGGCGTCGGCCCCCATCGGGCAGCGGGCGGACCGTGCGGATGTGCAGCGGGGTGGCGCCCCGGTCGGCGGCGATGTCCACCACCGCCTCCGGCGACCCGGCGCCGGAAGCCGCCTCCTCGTCCACGACCACGTCCGTGGCCTCGCGCAGGCAACGGCGCAGGGCCTCCGGATCGAGCCCTTCGTTGCAGGCCCGATGCAGCAGTTGGGCGAAGGTGTAGTCGGGATCGGCGCGCAGCGCCAGCGTCAGGGCGACCCGCGCGCCCGGCTCGTCGCCCGTGGACCAGGAGACCCAGCCCGCCAGGGTGAGCGGAGCGGCGGCGTGCTCCCCGTACCGCCCGACGCAGCGCCGTGCCAGGGCACGCCACAGGCGCAGGGCCGACTGTGCTTCCGCCCCCTCCATCCAGGCGGCCGCCTTGTCCCGGGTCTCCCGGTCCTGGAGCCCGAGGATGACGGCGGCGGCCTCGTCGGAGCCGATGACCTGGTCGTCCCCGGCGTCCGCGAGCGCGGGCGGCGCGGGCCGGGACGCCTCGATGCGCTCCATGAGCGTGCGCGCCAGCCGGAGGGTCTCCGTCGCGACCTCCCGCCTGGCCCGCTCGTCGAGGAGCCTGGGCACCAGCTCCGGCATGGCCCTGTCCAGGGCCTCCTGCTGTGTGGTCACGTCGACCGGTGTCCTCCACGGCTGGAGCCGCGCTTCCATGTCGCGCAGCGTGCCCCGGACGTGGACGCCCGCGTAGGTGGCGGCCGCGGCCATCACCGTGGTGCCGGGCATCGCCAGGGGATTTCCCTGGTCGGGGCAGCATCGGGGGTCCGGGCAGCAGTACGACCAGTAGCGGCCGTCGGAGATGCAGAGCGCTTCGAGGACCGGAACGTCGAGCGCTCCGCACGCCGTGCGCAGGCGTTGCGCGAACGGCCTGAGCCGCTCCATGGTCCGCCGGCCGTCCGAGCCGTCCGGCGAGTCCTGGCAGAGGAAGATCACGATCGCGTCGGGCCGTCCTTCACGGCGCTCGCTCCCCGAGATCAGGCACTCGGCGAGCTGATCGGAGACCGGCCCCCATTCACCGGGCGCCTGCGGAATTCCGAGTCGGAGCCGGCCGCCGAACCGGCCCCGCCCGCCGTGCAGGGCGACCATCACGACGCTGTCGTTGGGGTAGAAGCCCATGAGATACGGGAGGGCGTCGGCGAGCTCGGCCGGGCCACGCAGGGTGATCTGCTGTTCCCCGGCCGGGCCGGTGGATTCGTGGTGCTTGTTCATAACTCGACGGTCCCGCGAGCGTCCGGATCCCGAAAGCCCTGTGGATAACGTTATCCACAGGGCCGGCCCGGTCCTTCACAGCTGTCCGGCCGTCGGGTTACCTGGAGAGCTGTTCCCCCGAAAGCGGAAAGCTGCCGACGGGGCGGGGGCAGTAGGCCGTCCAGTCGGTCTCCACCGCCGCTGGAGAGGCGGCCCCCACACTCGCGACGGCTTCACCTTCTGTCACCCCAACGGATGCTCCGGCCCGTCAGGTGGGAAAGAGCTCGATGAGCGTTGAGGGAGCGCTGGCTGGATATCGAGTGATCGGGCCGATGTAGCGTCCTCAGGGTCGGTCCGCGTCGGCCTCGGTGCTCTCGTGCGTACACGTGAGCGCCGACGAGCGGGGCGACCGTGGCGGTCCAGGGGCCGGCTTGGTGTGAACAAAGTGCCGGGCGGGGCCTCGTCGTTCAGCTCAGGTCCGGCTTGTGCGGTGCCTGTGTCGTCGATTCCGGGCATGCCCCAACCTCCAACACGTCGGCATGCGGACAGGCGTCGGCATGCGGCCCACCATGTCGTTGAATTCCCAACATGTGGTTAACCCTCGAACAACAGGAGCAGCCATGACGTCCACTGATGCGAAGAGCGTCGTCCTCGCCTACCTCAAGGCGATCGACGAGCGCGACGCGGAAGCCATTCAGGCGACCCTCTGGGAGGACGCCGAGTTCCGCATCCCCGGCGAGCACCCGCTCGCCGGAAGCTGGGTCGGTCTTGACGAGATCCTCAACAAGTTCATGTTGCCGCTGATGGAGCTGTTCTCCACGGACGTTCCCTACACCATCGAGATGACGCAGGTCATAGCCGAGGGCGACACGGTCGTGCTCGACTGCGTGGCCCGTGCCGCGTCCCGCTCCGGCCGCCCCTACGAAGCGCCCATCGTCTCGGTGTTCGCCATCCAGGACGGCCGGATCAAGGCTATGCGCGAGTTCTTCGACACCCAGTACTTCGTGCGGACGCTGTTCGGCGACGACAACGGCTGAACAGGAGGCCGGGGGGCCGAGTTACCGCCGTATGAGCGCACCCGCCTAACGTCGGAATCCACTCCCAGTGACACGTCACGCCCTTGAGACCCGTAGGGCGGGCGTGTATGCGGCGGCACGTCGCGCTCTCGAAACCCGATGGGCGGGCGTGCCGTTCACGTTTCCGGCGCTCGTCATGGAGATGGAAGTACGTAAGGGCTCGCAGAGAATCATGGTGTTGCTTCCCATGGTTCGCCTCGCCTGCGCGGTATGCGCATATCCGACGAGGTCCGTGATCAACACGCTCTGAACCGGCCACGACACGGCAGGCCTTCGCCGTTGCCTCCATCCGCCGCTGGTGGCAGGCCCGTGCCGGCCACGACTCCCCGCAGGCCATGCGGCGCTGATCACCGCGGACGCGGGCGGCTCCCACGGGTACCGCGCCCGCGCCTGGACGGCCGAACCCTGCCGCCCTGACCTCCGAGACGGGGCCGGAGATCACGGTCAGCCCGTTTCCGCGGCCCGGACGCGAGCTCGGCCTGGTGCCGGTCGTGCCTCAACGGCCCCACTCGGCAACGAGTTCGGCGATCACGTCGGGCGACAGACCCGTGATCCTCCGGTCCCATCGCGCGACCTTGGCTGACCGTGTTGTATACGTCGTTGCCCTTCCCCGGCCGGACGGCCGCCACGTGAATCCCGGTGCGGTGCGCGGAAGTCGAGGGGGCGGGTCGCCGGGTGCGGACGACGCGCCAGTGGCGTCGAAGAGCGGAACGGCGCCGGGCGCCTCCATGAGATCGCGGAGAACACGAGTGTGAGCTCGCACGAAACATTGCCGTCATACGTGCAGTTGGCGCCCTCGAGCTTGCCGCCTGATCAACGTGAGAAAGACTCACTACGGAAAGCACAGTTGCCGGGGCGGGACCGCCGGGAGACGGGGCAATGAGCGGGCGGCGGAAACTGTGCCGACAAGCCCGAACGGGCATGCCTGAAGACCGCTTTGCACCCGTGCCGACAGCACGGACGGGCACCTCCAGCAACCTTGTTTTAGGGCGTTACTCTGGTTATGGTGACTCCACCAGCCTGCTTGGAAGTGCCCGCGGGAGCTGGAAACTGCCACACACGGGAACCTCTTCCACCTCCCGGCATCCGCGGGTAATACACGGGGAAATATCACCTTGCACCTGACATGCACATCAGGCGTTCCACCTTCGTACACCGACCCGTTAACCCGCTCTTCCCATCGCCGGGAACACGCGGGAGACCATTCGCGGGATGAACAATTCAGCCCACTGACCCCCGCCCGATACCACCCGTCACGAGCGGGCCATTCGCAACGAGGAGCAGCCATGTGGTTTCGGATACTGGGACCATTGGAAGCCCTCGACAGCGGTCGGCCTATCGCGCTGGGCGGCACCAAACAGCGTGCCACATTGGGGTACCTGCTCCTGAACGCCAATCGCGTGGTCCCTACCCGGGAACTGCTCGGCGCGCTGTGGCCGGACAGGACGCCGCCGACGACGGCCCGCAAGATCCTGCAGAATGCCGTATGGGGCCTGCGCGGATCGCTCGCGGCCGACGGTGCCGACCGCCACGGCGAGTTACTGCTGACGAAGGCCCCCGGATACGTCATGCAGGTGGACCGCGACCAGGTCGACCTGCACCTCTTCAACCGCCGCGTGCAGGAGGGGCGCACCGCCCTGCAGTCCGATTCCCCGGCGCGGGCCGCCTCCATCCTGCGCGACGCCGTGGCGCTGTGGCACGGCCAGGCCCTGTCCGACCTGGTCGAGAGCGGGATCAACTGGCCGGAGCTCGACGCGGCGGAGAACTCCCGGCTCGACGCGATGGAGGACTACTTCGAGGCCGAGCTGCGCTGCGGACGGCACCAGTCCACGCTGGGGGCACTGGAGTCGATGGTGGAGGCCCAGCCCTTGCGCGAGCGGTTGTGCGGGCAGTTGATGCTCGCCCTGTACCGGTGCGGCCGGCAGGCCGACGCGCTGAACGTCTACAGCCGGGTCCGCGCGTCCCTCATCGAGGATCTCGGCCTTGAGCCGCGACGCGAGCTGCAGTCCCTGCAGCAGGCGATCCTGACCCAGGACTCCACACTGTCGTCACCCGAAGTCCCCTCACCGACACCGGAGCTGGTGCCGACGGATACCGGCCCGGTGCAGGAGCACGCACCGGCACGGCCCGCCCAGCAGCGCTTCGCGACCGCGGCCTCCGAGCCTTCGCCGACGTACGACACCCAGGTCCACGCGTACGCGGACCGCCGCGAGGACCCTCTCCCCGACACGTCCGCCCCAGCCACGCGCGCACGGGTGAGAATGCAGCGGACCGACTCGGTGATCCAGCACCGGCCGGTGAGCGTGGTGCTGGTCACGACCGGGCTGCGGGCGCCCGCCGGGGGGCGGACTCAAGGCACCGACGAGCTGCGCGACCGTCTGACCGGCCGCATCCGGGACCTCGTGGAGGAACTCGGCGGTTCGGTGATCAGCTCCATAGGATCCACTCAGCTCGCTGTGTTCGGCTCCGGGCCCGAGGGCCAGGGCCACGCCGAACGGGCCGTGTGCGCCGTCTTGGCCGTCCGGGACGAGTTCCACACCGCCCCCACGGTCACCCCGCTCGACCGTTCGGCACGGCGCGCCGCAGAAGCCACGACGGTGTACGCCGCGGTGTCCACAGGTGAAGCTTTGCTGCGCTACGAGGGTGACAGATCCGGTGCCGTCCGGTCGGCGGACGGAGCACTGCTCGACGAGTGCCAGTCCCTGCTGTCCCGCGCCTCCGCGGGGGAGATCTGGGTGTGCGGGAACACCCGGCACCTGACCGCGTCGGAATACTCCTTCGTCTCCGTCAGCGACTCACCGCAGGCGTGGAAGGTGAACTGGTCGCGCCCGCGCGCCGAGCGGCCTGTGCCGACGGCGGGTGTGGTGGACAGGGAGATCGAACTCGACCTTCTGCGTGGCATGCTGGAACGTGTCCGGCACCGCGAGACCCCGCACGTGGTCACCATCGTCGGAGAGCCCGGTATCGGAAAGAGCAGGCTGCTCAAGGAGTTCGAGCGCCGCTCCATGGGACAGCCGATCGCCACCTGGTTCCTGGTGCCCTCCGGCCCGGACAGGGACGGGCGGCAGACATACGGTCCCCGGCCCTTCGAGCTGCGGAGGAGCCCTCTCTTCGATCCGTACGAAAGCGAGACCCAGGAGTTCGATCTGACCCAGGCTCTGAAGTCCGGCCATAACCCCCTGAAAAGCCTCGCGCGGGAATGCCCGCTGGTCATGTTCGTCGATGACCTGCACGACGCCGACAACGCCCTGCTGGACTTCATCGGCATGATGGGCAGTGAGGTGACGCGGGTGCCGCTGTTCGTCGTGGCCACGGCTTCACCGCAGCTTTTTCACCGGCGTCCGGGCTGGGGCGGCGGGAGGCCGCACTTCACCACCATATCCATCGATCCGCCGGTCATATCCCGCCGAACGATGGTCAGCCCTGCGGCCGGTTCCTCAGGCCGGCCGCTGCCCGGCCTGGCCGACTGCACGCCATGACCGCCCGCGGACCGCGTACTCAATGGTGCAGTCCCTTCTTCCCGGGGGTCCAGAACGGCTTCGTCCTGATCTGCGTACGAGGCCACTTGCGCACGTTGACCAGGTGGTCGCGGACCGCCTGGCACGTACGGGCCTCGCCCGCCACATAGGCCATGCCGACGCCTTCGGGAAGGTCCAGTTCCGACACCGCCCCGAGCAGGACCTTCGAGGAGACGGGGGAGGCGCCTTCTCGGTGGGCACGCCTGAGGACGTGCGGCCCGGGCACGGGCACCTCGTCCTCACGGGACTCGCTCTCCAGCGCTCCGTACACCCGCGCCTCGGGCCCCAGTGCCCTGATCATGGGTCCGAACGCGGCGGACGCGGTCTCCTCGCCGACGAACACGTGGTACGGGGCGTCCGTGCGCAGGTCGAAGTCGCCCAGCGGCCCCCAGAAGGAGACGTCTTGGCCGACCTGCGCGTCACGGGCCCAGCGCAGCCCGATGCCGTCGCCGTCGTAGAGATGCGCCCGGATCTCCACCTCTCGGCCGTCGTCCGACTGGTCCCAGACCGAGTAGGTACGGAGCGTCTCACCCGGGCGAAGGATGCCGTACAGCGACAGGGGGTCGTTGATCTGGATCCGCAGGTGCCGGCCCGGCGGGACGGTCGTGCCCGCCAGCCCGTCAGCGGCGATCCTGATGCGCCTCATCGTCGGAGTCACTGAGCCCGTCTCCGTGATCACCCCTTCCAGCCGCTGCTTGGCGAAGAGGTGTTCCAGAGGATTGAGCGACGGGCGACGCGCGGGCTTCACCGTACTGTCCGGCATGAGGAGTCCTCCCCGGTGCGTCGTTCCAGCCGCTCGCTTGCTCGCATCCGGCCTTGTGCGCACCGCAACTGTGGCATAGGTGTCACTTCATCAGCGACGCTTAGGTTTGACTTACTGACTTACGTTACGGTCCCTAACAAATCATGGATCGGTCGCCAAGTCAATGAGTGGGGAAAAGTACGAGGGCTGCTGGGTCAGAAGCCGGCCGTCGGCGGCCCGGCCGGAACGCCGGGCCGCCGACGGGCGTTCACCCCTGCCCGGGTGCGGGGAAGTGGCCGACGCTCACGAAGAAGTCGACGTACGTGCGGAAGAGTTCCTCGGTGAGCGGGGGGCACTCGACGCCGGTGCCGATCAGGGCCGCCTCCGTGGAGGCGGTGTCGACGCCCGCCGCGGCGTCGGCAGCGCTCAGGGCGAGCGCCTCGAAGGCGTCGAAGAGCGGCAGCATGGCGTTGTCCCGGTTCGCGTGCACGCGGGCGCGCCACGCGTCGTGGCCCATGTCGTCGATCGCGTAGCCGTAGCGCCGCAGGTACTCCACGCAGTCCTGGAAGGTCACCCCGCTCTGGTTGAAGAGGTGGAAGGTCTGGGCGGCAGCCTCCTTCTTCCGGGACAGGGCGACGATGGCCGCGCTCACGTAGTCGACCGGCACGAAATGCACGCTTCCGCCGAGCCCTTGGGGGGCGGCCCCGGCCTGGACCAGGCCCTTGAGGCTGAGCCAGACGAAGTCGCTGGTCTGGCAGGCACCCCGGTCCCGGTCGCCCGAGATGACGTCCGCCCGGTGGACGGTGACCGGCAGCCCCCGCTCGGCGGCGAGGCCCACGATCCGCTCCGCCACCCACTTGCTCTGCACGTAGCCGGTGGGCTGCGACTCGACGGGCGCGGTCGGGTCCTCCGGCCTGCGCGGCGCGCCTCCGGGCTCGCCGCCGGCGAAGACGCCCGTGGTCGACACATAGTGGACGGGCACCGAGCGGTGGCGTGCGGCCAGCCGCAGCACCTCGACGGTGCCGGAGACGTTAGGGGCCTTCAGCTCCGCGTACGGGTAGAGCCAGTTGACGGTCGCACCGGCGTGGTAGACGGCGTCCACGCGCCTGGCCAGGGAGTCGAACTCCTCCTCGTCCAGGCCCAGCCGCGGCGCGGCGAGATCGCCGACGACGACGCCGAGGCGGGCGGGGTCGATCTCGTCCCAGACCCGGAACCACTCCAGGCCCGCCCGCAGCCGCTCCCGCGCCGCCTCCTCGTCGGCGCCGCGCACCAGGCAGTGCACCCTTACGTGTCCCGCGCGCATCAGGTCGCGGAGCAGGAAGGCGCCGAGGAAGCCGGTGGCGCCCGTCAGCAGCACCTCCTGCGGGTTCGTGACCTCGTACGAAACCTCCGGCGCGGGGGCGATGTCGGCGGGCAGGTCGATCTCGGCCGCGAAGTCCACCTCGTGGCGCGAGTCGGAGACCTGCTCCCCGATCCGCTCCAGGAGGGCCGTCCGTAGGAAGACCGCGAGTTCGGTCGGCGTGGGCCGGTCGAAGACCACCGTGGCCGGGAGCCGGCAGCCGGTGGTGGCGATGAGCTGGTTGCGCAGTTCCACGGAGGTGAGGGAGTCGAAGCCCAGGTCCGGGAAGCGCTGTTCGGGCCGGATGCCGTCCGTGCTCGTGTGCCCGAGCACAGTGGCGGTCTCGGCCAGGACCAGGTCGAGCACCCGGCGCAGCTGCTCCTTCTCCTCGAGGCCGGTCAGCCGCCCGAGCAGGGTGTCGAAGCCGTTGTCGACGTTCTGGGCCGCGCGGCGCACCGGGGTGCGCAGCAGGCTCCGCAGCACGGTCGGTACCTGCGAGGGCCGTTCGCGCAGGGTCGCCGCGTCGAGCGGCATGCCCACCAGGGCGGGTTTCCCGAGGCGTAGCGCGATGTGGAGCATGGCCCGGCCCTGCTCCTGTCCGATGGGGCGGAAGCCGCCGCGAGCGATGCGGCTGAGGTCGGCCTCGTCCAGGTGTCCGGTCATGCCACTGTCCTGCGTCCACACACCCCAGGCCACGGAGGTGGCGGCGAGCCCCGCGGCGGCGCGATGCTCGGCCAGGGCGTCGAGGAACACGTTGGCTGCCGCGTAGTTGGACTGACCGGCGCCGCCGATGACACCGGCGACGGAGGAGAAGAGGACGAAGGCCGTCAGGTCCAGGTCACGGGTGAGATCGTGCAGGTGCCATGCCGCGTCGACCTTGGGGCGCATGACCTTGTCGAGCCGCGCGGGTGTCTGGTCGGGCAGCAGCCCGTCGTCCAGGACACCGGCCGTGTGCAGGACACCGGTCAGCGGACGGTCGGCGGGCACGGTGGCCAGCAGGCCCGCCAGGGCCTCCCGGTCGGCGATGTCGCACGCGGCGATCTCCACCTCGGCGCCGAGAGCGGTCAGTTCCCGGCGCAGCGCGTCGGCCCCGGGGGCGTCCGGCCCCCGGCGGCTCACGAGGAGCAGCCGCGCCACCTCGTGCTCGACGACCAACTGCCGGGCGAACAGGGCACCCAGGGAGCCGGTACCACCCGTGATCAGGACCGTGCCGTCGGGCCGCCAACGGTTGCGGTCGGCGCCCGTGTCCGTGTCCGTGGTGGCGGGTGGCGCGACACGGCGCAGCCCGGGTACGAGGATCTTGCCGCCGCGGATCGCCGTCTGCGGCTCCCCCGAGGCGAGGGCCGCCGGCAGTGCGGCCGCGGAGCGGGGGTCGCCGTCGAGGTCGACCAGCATGATCCGGCCGGGTGCCTCCGACTGTGCCGAGCGCAGCAGGCCCCACAGCGCGGCCGCCCCCGGCTCCGCCGCCCCCTCTCCCAGAGGGCTCATCGCTCCTCGGGTCGCCACGACGAGCGGAAGGGTGGCGAGCCGCTCCTGTGCCAGCCACTCCTGGAGCAGTGCGAGCATCCGGTGCGCCGCGGCACGTACCGAGCCGGGGACCTCGGCACCGGACACCGGCTGCCGGGGCGCGGTGAGGTCGAGGAGGACGGCGTCCAGCGGTTCGCCGGCACGGGCGACGGCGTGTACGTCGTCGAAACGGCGGGCGCCGGGCACGGTGGGGTCCGTGCTGTCGCCGAGGAGGCCCCAGCGTGGGGTGCCCGTCGCGTCGGGTATGCCGTGCAGCGGGTTCCAGACCGTCTCGAACAGGGCGTCGTAGCCGTGCTTGAGCGCCGTGCCGAGCGCGCGCGCGCTGACCCCGCGCGGCGTGATCCGCTCGGCGCTGAGGACGGGGTGTCCGGCGCGGTCCGCCGCCAGCAGGGTGTAGCCGTCCGCGACCCGGTCGAGCCGCACGCGCAGGGCGGCGGCTCCGGTGGCGTGCAGGCGCACCCCTCGCCAGTCGGCGATCGGTGTGGGGGCGCCGATCGGCTCCTCGGTCAGCTCCCAGAGCCGGGCGGCCATGTCCAGCAGCGCCGGGTGCAGACCGAAGTAGGCGCAACCGGAGTGGAGTTCGTCGGGCAGGCTCACTTCGGCGAACAGGCTGTCGCCGCTGCGCCAGACCGCGGTGCGGCCCCCGTCCGCCGGGCCGTGCCCGGCCGCGTCGGGGGATTCGTCGTCCAGGGCGATCTCCTCGGCGCCGGACGGCGGCCAATCCGGGATGCCCGTTGCGTCGGTCGCGGATGAGGTTGCGAGGAGACCCGAGGCGTGGACCGTCCAGAGCGTGTCGACGGCGTCGGTGCGCGCCGAGACGGTAACGGTACGGCGGCCGGAGTCGTCGCGGGCGCCGACGCGGACCTGTATCTGGAGCCCGCCGCTCGCCGGCAGCACCAGCGGGGCGGTGAGGGTGAGCTCCTCCAGCAGGGTGCAGCCCGTCTCGTCGCCCGCGCGGACGGCGAGTTCGACGAAGACGGAGGAGGGCACGACCTCGGTGCCGCGGACGGTGTGACCGGTGAGCCACGGGTGGGTGGAGCGGGACATCCGCCCGGTCAGCAGGGCCTCGTCCCCGTCGGCGACCGGCACCGCGGCGCCCAGGAGCGCGTGCCCGGCATGGGTGAGCCCGAGACTCGCCGCGTCCCCGGCAAGGGCCTGCTCGTCGAGCCAGTACCGCTTGCGCTGGAAGGCGTAGGTCGGCAGGTCCACCCGGCGGGTGCCCTCACCGGCGAGAGCTCCGGCCCAGTCGACGTCCACGCCCCGCACCCACACCTCGGCCAGCGAGGCCAGGAACCGGCCGGGGCCGCCCTCGTTGCGGCGCAGGGTTCCCGCCGCCACGGCAGGGACTTCCGGCCTGACCGTGTTCTCCAGCGTCTGCTGGATGCTCGTGGTCAGCACCGGGTGGGCGCTGACCTCGATGAACGTACCGAAGCCCGCAGCGGCCAGCGACTCGACGGCGGGCTGGAAACGCACCGTCTGGCGCAGGTTCCGGTACCAGTAGCCGGCGTCCATCGCGGAGGTGTCCAGCCATGTCCCGGTCGTCGTCGAGAAGAGCGGCACATCGGAGTCCTTGGGCCGCACATCGGCGAGCACCCGGGCCAGTTCGTCCTCGATCCGCTCCACGTGCCAGGTGTGCGAGGCGTAGTCCACCGCGATCCGCCGGGCGCGTACGCCCTCGGCCTCGCACTGCGCGAGGAGCTCCTCCAGCGCGTCCGGGTCGCCCGCCACCACGACGGACGTGGGACCGTTCAGCGCGGCGACCTCCAGCCGGCCCGGGTACCGCGCCAGCCGGGTCTCGACGTCCGCCCGCGCCTGCGTCACCGACACCATGCCGCCCGCGCCGGCCAGGCCGGCCGCGATGGCCTGCGACCGCAGGGCCACCACGCGGGCCCCGTCCGCCAGGGAAAGCGCGCCGGCCACGCACGCGGCCGCGATCTCGCCCTGCGAGTGGCCCACCACCGCCGCCGGTCGCACCCCGTAGGAGCGCCACAGCTCCGCAAGGGACACCATCACCGCCCAGGACACCGGCTGCACCACGTCGACGCGCTCCAGCGTCGGCGCGCCCGGCGTCCCGCGGAGCACGCCCTCGAGGTCCCAGTTCACGAACTCGGCGAGCACACGGCCGCACGCCTGCATCCGCTCAGCGAACACCGCCGAGGAATCGAGCAGGTCCACGGCCATGCCCGTCCACTGCGTGCCCTGGCCCGGCAGCACGAACACCGTACGGCCTGCGGCTGCGGAGGCGGTGCCCCGCACGACGCCGGGCGCGGACTCGCCGCGGGCCAACGCGCCCAAGCCGACGACCAGTTCCTGGTGCGAGGTGCCGGTGACGACCGCGCGGTCCTCGAAGGTGGCGCGGCTCGACACCAACGACCAGGCCACGTCCCGGGAATTCGGGGCGGACGTCCCCTCCATGGCCGTCAGCAGCCGCGCCGCCTGGCCGCGGAGTCCTTCCGGCGAGCGCCCCGAGACCACCCACGGCACCACCGCCGAGGCGTCGGCGGCGGGCTCCGCGCCAGATGCCCCAGCGACTTCCTCGGGCACTTCCTCCAGCACCACGTGCGCGTTGGTGCCGCTCACGCCGAAGGAGGAGACGGCGGCCCGGCGCGGTGCCCCCGTCTCGGGCCAGGGCCTGGCATCGGTGAGCAGTTCCACCGCTCCGGAGTCCCAGTCGACCTGCGGGGTGGGAGCGTCCACGTGCAGCGTCCTGGGCAGCACCCCGCGCCGCATCGCCTCGACCATCTTGATCACGCCGCCGACTCCCGCGGCGGCGACGCTGTGACCGATGTTCGACTTCAGCGAGCCCAGGTACAACGGACGCCCCGCACGGCGCTGCTGCCCGTACGTCGCCAGCAGCGCCTGCGCCTCGA
>NZ_JBIVUT010000028.1:0-133031 GCF_044757365.1 Streptomyces sp. NPDC091289 | reverse complement strand
AGCTGCCAAGACCGCCCATTCCACCTCTCAGCGAACCAGCAACACCCCAGACCAGCCGCCCCGCCACACACCAACAAACCCCCCTCCCAGCGTTACCGAGGCAAGGATCATCCTCGAAGCCGTCCGGGGCGAGCGAACAACGAGCAGAACGTACTCCTGAGAGCCACCATCAGCTCCTGGCCCCCGCCGCCTCCGCCGCCCCCGAGGGCCTCGTGGGTGCGTGACGGTCGTCGAACTGGGCGCTGCGGAGTGACGTAGGAGCAGCTGTCCGGGATGGATCAGGTCCTGCATACCCGTTCGATCAAGTCCTGCCAGGCCGCGCCAAGGCTTTTCTCGATCTGCGGGCCTGCGCTGGCCAGCGCGTCGCTGGAAAGGTACAGCAGCAGTGGGCCGTCGAGCGCCGCGGTCAGCTGGATGGCGAGCAGGTCGAGGTCAGCACCGTCGAGGCTCACCTGGCGCAGAAGCATCCGGATGTGCATCTGAGACGCCGGCGTCTGCGGACTGCTCGGGACGGGCTGCCGACCGTCGAGCGCACATCTGAAGATCTCCGTGTTTTCGATCAGCAAACGCACCCGCGCCCGGCCGTAAGCAACCAGCCGATCGATCGGCGGCGCACCGGGGCCAAGTGGCGGCGGTCCGGACAGCACCTCCTCCTGCAAGCCTCGCTCGATCTCGTCGAGCAACGCCTGGAAGATCCCCGCCCGAGTACCGAAGCGTCGAAAAACGGTGCCTTTACCCAGGCCCGACCGCTCGGCCAACGCGTCCATCGTCAGCTGATCGGGACCCGCCTCGGCCAGCATCTGGCGAGCAGTGGCCAGGAGATGTACGCGATTACGGGCCGCGTCCGCCCGTTCCGGCCGCGGCGCTCCAAAACTCACCGGTAGCCCCTTCATAGCGGTGATCCTACAGCCATCCCACTAAGCGGGGAGTAGTCCGTTTACGCCCCGGGAGCGCCGGGGGTACCCACCTCTCCTTGCCTGCCCGCCCTAAGCGGGGTAAAGTCCGGTTATGGCGACGCGATGATGACCGCACTCGTCCGCCTACGAGCAGGTCCGTGTGTTGCGGCCCTGCCGAGCCCCACCTGACAAGGGAGAAGCCCATGACCGCGATCGACGGCGAGGCACGTTTCACTACGCTGCCGGACGAGAAGACCCTTGCGGCAACAGTGGCCGCGCTCGAGGAGCACGGCTTCGGCGTGGAGGTCGTCGATGACTTCGGGTCCGCCCGGCAGAGCGTGCTGAAGCGAATCCCGCACGGTTCACCGGTGATGACCAACACTTCGGCCACCCTGCAGGAGTCCGGCATCGAAGCCGCGATCAACGACCCGGACGGCCCGTACGTGTCGGCCCGCAACAAGATGATGACGCTGGACTTCCAGACCCAGCAGCAGGAGATGAAGGCCATCGCCGGGCAGGCCGAGTACGCCCTCGGCAGCGTCCATGCCGTCACCGCCGACGGCGCCGTGGTCATCGCATCGGCCACCGGCAGCCAGCTCGCCGCGTACGCCTGGGATGCCCCGAACGTCATCCTGGTGGCCGGCACGCAGAAGCTCGTTCCCAGCCTGGAGGCTGCTCGCGAGCGAGTGGTCGAGCACAGCCTCAAGCTCGAGGACATCCGGGCACAGGCCGTGTACGGGCAGCGCAGCTACATCGGCAAGCTTCTGGAGATCCGGCAGGAACAGCCCGGCCGCATCCACCTGGTACTGATCCGCCAGAACGTCGGATTCTGAGACCCCGCAGGAGACGCTCGCCCGGGCAGCACTGCCCAGCATGATCACGTGTCAACAGGTGAAGTTCTTCTACCGTTGCGGAGAGAACCTCATGAGACTCCACCGACCAGCTGCGACAGCTGGTGCCGCCGTGTTCGCCGCCGCATGCCTGCAACCACCTCACCGGCAACCGCTGCGCAGACGGCCGACGCGCCGTCGGCCCGCCTCGGCAACCGACTGCACGGCCCACACTTTCACCGCGTCCGGTCGAGTAGTTGAAGGCAGGACCTCCATCCCGTGGAACTATTACATCGCCGCCCGGGCGGGCACGATCAGCGTATGTCCGGACGGGCCGGACGGCGCGGACTTCGCTCTCGTGCTCAGGCACTTCGGATCCGGCGGACTGAAGACGGTCGCGACCTCCTCGGGTGAGGAGAACGTCAAGAGGCTCTCCTACGAGGGCGACCCCGGCGCCTACCGGGTCGAGGTAGTGGCGACCAGAGGCAGCGGCGACTTCACGGCCGACGTGACCATCCCCTGAGCACTCCCCTGAGGATGCGGCCGGCCGGTCCTCAGAGCGACCGGCCAGCCGCATCCGGCCCGTGCGCCATCCGAACCCGCCAAGCCCGCTCAACGCGTGGCCATCGGATTTGATGACCCATTCAGTTGCACGTACCGACAAAGGAGAAATCCCATGACCGCCGCTGTTGAAACCGGCCTGTGGCAACTCGACACCGCCCGCTCCGTCATCGCCGTCAGTCACGTGACGATGTGGGGCATGGTCACCGTGAAGGGAGAGTTCACCCGCGTAACGGGTGAGGGCGAAGTCAGGCCTGACGGTACGGTCCGCGGTGCCGTGACCCTGGAAGCCGCCTCCCTCGACACCAGGCACGCGAAGCGCGATACGCACCTGCGCAGCGCCGACTTCTTCGACGTCGAGCGCCACCCCACCCTGGTCTTCGCAGTCCGTGACGCCGCGTTCCGCCCCAACGACGTCGCCGAGGTCAAAGGCCAGCTGACCGTCCGCGGCGTCAGCCGCCCGCAGAATGCCACCGTGAACGTCACCGAGTCGAGCGCGGACGCGATCGCACTCACGACCGAGTTCACCGTCGACCGGGACCAGTTCGGCATGGGCTGGAACCGGCTGGGCATGATGCGTGGCCTGACGACGGTGACGGCGACGCTCCGGTTCACGCGCGCGTCTGCCTAGGACAGCGCACCGCACAGGGCGACGACCCGATCGCCGCATCGCCCGCGCGGCCGGCCGATGGCTGAAGAGAGCCGGCCTGCTGTCGGCGACGGCACGGATGTCGACCCTCCCGACACCGACAGGGCAGGAGCACCATGACATGGCCGACCGCATCACCCGGCGTATCAGCCTCGGCAAGGTACTGATCTCGGTACCCGCCGTGATCGCCGGAGTTGGCCCCTACATCGCGGACTGGAACGAGACACACATCCACCATCCGAACTGGCCACCGCACGCCAAATTCCACAACGCTCAGACCATGAGTCTGGGCGCCAAGCTGGCCGGAGCCGCGATGCTGCAACTGTGGCGTCCGGTCGATTCGACGGCCGCCGCAAGGGCTGCGCTGGACAGCGGGGCCGTGTCCGCCGCGTTGTACTGAGTCACGCAGATCTCCGCGCTTGCGTACCCCGGCTCCCGAGCCGTCGACCCGCCCGGCAAGCAGATCTTCCCGCAGGCCGTTGTCGCCTTCCCGTCGCTGGCGTTGGTGGGATGGGGATACGTCCTGGAACGGCGACGGCTTCGCGATCAAGATGATGGAAGGTGAGAGAAGGCTGGCAGCACCGATCTGGGCTGCCGGGCGGGTTCCGTCGAGGGTGAGGGCGAGGGCGCTGCTCGGGGCAGGGACTCGCGGCATCCGGGGAGATTCCCTAGGTCACCGCCCTGCCTTGGTTGCGAACCAGAGCTAGCCGACGGTTGATGCGCTCGACGGCCCGGCGGTGACATTGCGGGCGTTCGGCGGCCCGTATGCGTCGGTGTCCAGACCCCAGGCCAGTACGCGGGCGGGGTGGATGCGGATCAGTGCTGCGTCGAAACCCGGCTGAAGCGGCTCCGCGGCGAGAAGCTCGGCGGTACCGCGGATTTCGATGCCCCGCGGGTTCCAGGGCGTGGTCGAGGCCAGGTCGTCAACGACGAGGGAGACGCGCGGGTCGGCCTGGAGGTTGCGGTACTTCCGGCTGGCAACGAGGTTGTGGCCGCCGATGTCGATCGTGTCGTACGCGCGGTTGTAGACGAACGCGACCGGCCGGGCCTGAGGTGCTCCGTCCGGGCCGATGGTCGCCAGACGGCCGAGGAGCTGGCTGGCGAGGTACGTCTGCTCGTTGGCGGTGAAGACGCTCATGGATTCCCTTGATCAGGCAGGAGTCGGCACAGGGGCGACGCGTGAACCCGCCCTTGAGCCGACAGATGCGCATCACCCACAGAACATAAACGGACTATACCCCGCCTAGTGCTCGGTCAGCGGTAAGAGCCACCTCGAAGTAGGGGCTGCCGGTGAGCTGAGGAGCGCCCTGAGGGGCCAACGACCGCGGAACGGACCCGGTCAACCGGCGATGGACGTCCCCTATACGCGCCGAGCAAGGAACCAAGCAGTGAATAGCGATACGGGTCGAACCCAGATCCGTTGCCCGGCCGGCCTACGGCAGCCAGATCGGCTCGCTCGTCGGCGCGCGGGCGGTGAAGCGCCCTCCCCACCGCCCGAACAGTCGCGCCAGTCACGCCTGTCGCGCCTGTCGCGCTCTGACGATGAGCGCATCCGCCTACGGCTTTCACGAGGAGACCCAGCCGTCATGTCAGATGAAACAGCCAGTCGCCCGCATCGCGGAGGCAAGAACATGGAGTTCGGAGTTTCGAGCATCGGCGACATCACGCGAGACCCTGTCAGCGGTGTGCTCGTTTCTGAGCACGAGCGGATCCACGCGCTCATGCGTATCGCCGTCCACGCAGAGGAGGCCGGCTTCGATGTCTTCGCGATCGGCGAGCATCACAATCCGCCGTACTTCTCCAGCTCCGACACGACGCTCCTGGCCTACCTCGCGGCGCAGACGAAGCGGATGATCCTTTCGACGTCGACGACGCTCATCACCACCAACGACCCGGTGAAGATCGCTGAGGATTTCGCGACGCTCCAGCACATCTCGAGCGGCCGCGTCGACTTGATGCTCGGCCGCGGGAACACGCCGGCTGTCTATCCCTGGTTCGGCAAGAACCTCCAGGACAGCCTTGCGCTCACCGTCGAGAACTACGCACTGCTGCGTCTGCTGTGGCGCGAGGAGAACGTGAACTGGGCCGGGCGGTTCCGTGCGCCACTGGCGGACTTCACGTCGGTGCCCCGACCGCTGAACGGCGTCCCGCCGTTCATCTGGCACGGCTCCATACGCACCCCCGAGATCGCCGAACAGGCGGCGCGCTAGGGCGACGGCTTCTTCGTGAACAACATGTTCGCACCGATGGAGCACTACGCCCGTTCCGTCGCGCTGTACCGCCAACGCTTCGCGCACCACGGCCACGGCGCACTCGAGGACGGCATCGTCGGCGCAGGATCCGGGATCTGGGTGCGCACGAACTCGCAGGACGCCGTGCGGGAATACCGGCCCTACTACAACGCGCACCCCATTCACTCCCGCTCCGGTGTCTCCATGGAGGAGGAGGTGGCGGCCACCGGTCTGACGGTCGGCAGTCCAGCGCAGGTGGTGGAGAAGGTGCTGAGATTCCCTGAGCACTTCGGTGCGCTGCACAGGGTTCTGTTCGGCTTCGACTTCGGCGGTATGCCCGAGTCCAAGATCCACAACGTCATCGACCTCGTCGGCAGCGAGGTGCTGCCAGTACTAAGGAAGGAACTTGCTGTGGCTGCGTGAGGGCTCGACAGGGTGGTCGGTAGACGGAACTGCGGCAGCCACGGCTCGGGCCACGAAGAACGGGCGGCGGCCAAGGTGGCTGTTCGCCGCCGGCACCCTCACCCTGCGGCCGCCACCGGGCAAACCACTAACGGATGCTCGAGCGTTTTGCGGATCATCGCCGCCCGCTGCCCAGCGCCTCGCACTCTGTTGCGCATCCCTCTGACGCTCCACCCCATGACGAACGTCCCTGGCGGCAGCAACACTCGTGGTTCCAGCTTCGAATGGTTTGCTCTGGCACTGTCCGCCATGGTGCTGATCATGAGGGTCAGTGCTTGCTGGGGTCGCAGGGGGCATGGTCGTGGGAAGCCTTGACGAGCTTCGTCGTGTACGTACACGCATCCGCAGGCAGGTGCCAGCCGGCCTCGTCGCCCAAACGCGACCACCGCAACGATCAGCGCGGGTGGTGCGTAGACATGGTGTCGACGCGGCAGCCCGGGGCAGGAACCGTTGCGAGGCGGGCGGGGCGATCTGGGCTTCGGTGCACACGGTGGAGCCCTCGAACTCGCCGCCCAGGACTGGGAGTCCGGCACCCTGATCCGGCCCGTCGTCCTCCTGGAGACCGGCGGCATCCGCCTCCAGGAGGACCACCTGGGGCTGCTCGCCATCGCCGACATCCACGCGGCGATCGTCCGCTTGCGGCAGTACGTTCCCCGCAGTCGGTGTCGTCGCCGGCATGGTCGGCTGCTACGGCGGCATGGGCATCGCCGCCGGTCCCTGCTCCAGCCTCGTCATGACCCGCCAGGGCCGCCTCGCCCTCAACGGGCCCGAGGTCATCGAGCAGGAAGCGGGCGTCGAGGAGCTCGGCTCCCAGGACCGTGCGGGGATCTGGGCGATGGCGGGAGGCGAACGGCGGGTGGCCGTACGGCTCGCTGACACTCTCGTCGCCGACGACACCGAAGCGCTTCGGGGCGCGCAGTACGCGCCGTCTTCGCCGCCGGGCTCACCGGGCACCGCGCAGCTCGGACCCCGCGGCCACTCTCGCCCTGCTCGCAACTGTAGGCACGGACGGGCGGCCGACCGCTCAAGTCCAGGCGGTCCGCACCCTCGCCGCGCTGGACCGCCCGTCCTGGATCCGAGCCTGAGGACCCGGCGGCGGCACGGGGTTCGAGCCGGCCACGGGAGCTCCCGTGGCCTCCGCGGCCAGCTACCTCGACCTCGTCGTGGACGTCCCTCAGCAGGTGTTCGCCGCCGAGGTGGCCCGGCTCCTCGGGCTGTTCGCGGAGCTTCCCGTCCGTGTAGACGTACAACTGCAGACGCCGTACGGGGCGGTGGCCGCGGCCGCATACGCGCGCGACGCTGGACAGATCCTGCTGCGCACCGCCGCGGGACCGTTCCTCGTCGCCGACCCGTGGAGCGCCGCGCTCCAGGCGGTGGGTCCGATGAGCCGCGCCCTGCTCTTGCCCGGCCAGGGCGAACAGCATCCCGGCATGCCGCACGAGCTGCCCAGCCACCCGGCCGCCGTATCCGCCCTCCACGAGATCTCCGAGGCCGTCGGCACAGACGTCCGTGCCCTCGGCTCCGCCGAGATGCTCGCCTCGAACGCCTCCGTGCAGCTCGCCCGACGCCCTCACCCTCACCGACGCAGCCCGCGCCGTCCACGTCCGCGGCGCCGCCATGGAACGCACCTACCCCACCGGTTACGGCATGTGCGTAGTCATCGGCCTCACCGAACCGGCCGTCACCCTTATCGCCGCCGACTGCGCCACCACCGCCGAGTCCCTGAACGCGACCACCATCAATGCCCCGCGCCACATCACGTTCTCCGGAGCGAATACGGCCATTGGCCGAGCCTGAAGCTGCCCTTGAACAGGGCGGCGCCAAGGCCGAGCACCTCGACGTATCGGTACCCGCGCGTATCGGTACCCGCGCACAGTCCGCCGCTCGCCGCCGCCATCGCCGAAGACCTGGCCCACTCCCCCACCCGGCCCGTCCGCCGGCACGACGCCACCAGCGTGCTCCACGAACGCGAGGCCCGCCTGGTCGTACAAGCTCTGCCCGGTGGCTCGCCGGCCCGCCTCACCGCCGCGGCCCTCCCGACTCCCGCGTCGCCTGCCTCCAGGACGCCGGCGTGGAGAACGTACGGGAACTCATACGTGCGGTGCGAGGCAGCCCGGCCCTCGCTCCACGTTTCGGTGGCGCCGGTCGGGGCGCTCGGCCCGGGTAACGAACTCAGGAAGTCTTCGGTTGCTGGATGCCACGCAGGAGCAGCTCGATCAGGCGACGTGGGTCATAGCGGGGGTCTTTGTCGGGTGCGATGCAGAGGTTGCCGATACCGCGCATGAGTTCGTAAGGCTGGATCCCGTTCTGGATCTCTCCGGCGTCGGCCGCAGCGCCGAGCAGTTCCTCGGCCACGGGAAGTAGACGCTCGAGAAAGTACGTGTGCAGTGCGCCGAAGCCACTGCTGTCGGGCTGCCCTGTATGGGCCAGTCCGTGCTTGGTGACGAGGAAGTCGACGAAGATGTCGATCCACTGCCGCAGCGCCTCCAAGGGAGAGTCGTTGTTCGCGAGCAACTGCGGGCCGGCCTCGGCGCACTCCTCGACCTGGTGGCGGAAGACGGCGACGACGAGGTCCGGCCGGGTGGGGAAGTGGCGGTAGAGGGTGCCCATGCCGACGCCCGCTCTGGCCGCGACCTCACGGACCGGTGCGTCGACGCCGGATTCGACGAATACCTCCGCCGCGGCGGCGAGCAGCTTCTGTCGGCTGCGCACCGCATCAGCCCGCGTGCTCTGGGCCGCATCCGATCGGGGCCTACCCGTACTGGTCACCACATCACCCTTCCGCCGATACGGAGTACCGCTACCGCTCCGCTTGCAATGCGGAGCAACGCTCCGTATCGTGAAATGGAGCGAGGTTCCGCTTCGGTCTCAGCTTAGCCGACCCGGACCCTGACCGCTTTCGTGTCGCGTACCGGTCGGTATGCGACCTGCCTCCGAAGGGAGCATGCGCCATGCCTGAGTGGACTTCCGTCGCCGACACCTACCTCCACCCCTCCGCCCCGCCCGTGATATCGGTCAGCCCCATCACGCTGACTGTGCCCGGACGCCCCCTGGACCTCGAAGTCCGCGTCTCCGCACCCCTGACCGGTACCGACCTGCCGGTCATCCTGCTGTCGCACGGACACGGCGGGGCCTACGGCCTGTCCTCGCTCGACGGCTACCTCCCCCTCGCCAAGGTCTGGGCGGCCCGCGGCTTCGTCGTGATCCAGCCCAACCACCTCAGCGCCCCCAGGCTGAGCCACCTGGTCGGAGACAGGCCCGAAGCGCCGCTGTTCTGGCGCTCGCGCGCCGAGGACATGAGCCACGTCCTCGACCGGCTCGACGAGATCGAGCAGGCCGTGCCGCAGCTCGCCGGGCGCATCGACCGCGGCAAGGTCGCGGTGGCCGGTCACTCCCTCGGCGGCTTCACCGCCGAACTCCTCCTCGGCGCCCGGGTCACCGACCTCGACACAGGCGAAGAGGTGAACCTCCTGGAGCCCCGGATCACGCAGGGCGTGCTGATCGGCGCGACCGGCCGGGGCGGCGACACCTTCAACGGGTTCGCGGCCGACCGGGTGCCGGTCTTCCGCACCATGAACCTCACCACGATGACCACGCCCGCGCTCGTCGTCGCCGGTGACAAGGACGACTCCCAGCACTGGACGACCATGGGACCGGACTGGCACGCCGACCCCTACCACCTGGCCCCCGGACCCAAGACCCTGCTGACCGTCTTCAGCGGTGAGCACCTCTTCGGCGGGATCCAGGGCCACGACAGCGTCGAGACCACGGACGAGAACCCCGACCGGGTCGCCGCGGTCGCCGAACTGACCGCCGCCTACCTGCGCTCCGCGTTCGACTCCGACGACACCGCCTGGCAGACGGCGCGGGACGCACTCGCCACCGGCCCCGACGCCTTCGGCCGCGTCGAATCCAAGTAGTCACCGAGACCCCACCCCGAGGGCTGGGCAACCAGCCCGCCGAGAGGAGCACACCCCCCATGCAGAACACTCCCGTCGCCCTGGTCACTGGGGCGAACGCAGGTATCGGCCGGCAAGTGGCGAAGGAACTCGCCGGGCACGGGTTCACCGTGCTCGTCGGCTCCCGGGACCTGAGCCGCGGCGAAGCCGCTGCGGCCGAGATCGACGGGGACGCCCACGCGGTGCAGCTCGACGTCACCGATGAGGTGTCGATCGCGGCCGCCGCGCAGCGGGTCCGAGACGAGTTCGGCCGCCTCGACGTCCTGGTCAACAACGCCGGTATCTCGTTCGTCGGCGACGCCGACACCCCGCTGGAGGAGCGTGCCCGCTCGGGCCTGCTCACCGAGGTGTCACCCGACGTCGTCCGCCAGTTCTTCGAGACGAACGTCATCGGACCGATCGCACTGACGCAGGCGCTGCTTCCGCTGCTCCGCGAGGCCCCGGCGGCACGGATCGTCAACGTGGGAAGTTCCGGCAGCTCACTCACGCTGAACGCCGACGAGCGCAACCCGCAGCGTTCCATGTTCGGTATCTATCCGACCTCGAAGTCCGCGCTGCACGCCGCCACGCTCGGATTCGCCACCGCCCTGGAGTCGACCGGCATCAAGGTCAACGTCGCAGACCCCGGCTTCACGGCGACCGCCCTCAACAACTTCCAGGGCACGAAGACCGTGGAAGAAGGAGCCCGGCACATCGTCAAGATGGCGCTCATCGGACCAGACGGTCCGACAGGCACGTTCTCCGGCGACGACGGCCCTCTCCCCTGGTAACAGACCAAGCACAGCACCAGCACCAGCACCAGCACTGAAGGATTTCCATGAATCACCCCATGATCGCCCTGGTCACCGGCGGCAACAAAGGCATCGGCCGCGAAATCGCAGCCCAGCTCGCCGAACTCGGCCACACCGTCCTCATCGGTGCACGAAGCATCGAGCGCGGTGAAGAGGCCGCCGCCGAACTGCGCGCAGCAGGCGGCGACGTCACCGCCGTCGCGCTCGACGTCACCGACCCCGCCTCGGTATCCGCCGCTGCCGAGACGGTCCGGTCCCGCTTCGGCCGCCTCGACGCACTGATCAACAACGCCGGTATCAGCCACCAGCCGGGCGCCGACTTCGCCGGGCAGCTTCCCCGCTCCGCCGACGTCGACCACGTCCGCTACGTGTTCGAGACGAACGTGTTCGGTGTCATCACCGTCAGCAGCGCGTTCCTACCGCTGCTGCGCGACTCCGACAGTCCGCGAATCGTCAACGTGTCCAGCAGCGCCGGATCCCTCGCGGCGATCTCCGACTTCGCCAACAGCGACCCCATCGCGCTCGGCTACGTCCCCTCCAAGACCGCGCTGACCGCGGTGACCATGATGTACGCCCGTGACCTCGCCTCCGAGAACATCCTCGTCAACGCGGTCTGCCCCGGATTCGTCGCCACCGACCTGAACAACCACCACGGGACCGGAACTCCGCAGGACGGTGCGCGCCAGGCGGTTGCCATGGCCACCATCGGCGTCGATGGCCCCACCGGGACCTTCACCGACGTCAACGGCCCCGTTGCCTGGTGAGCGCGAACTCATCGGCCGGATCTTCAACCACTGCGAGGAAAACCATGCACATTCTTGTCACCGGCGCCACCGGATGGATCGGCTCTGCTCTCGTCCCCCAGCTCATCGCCGCAGGCCACCGAGTCACCGCGACCACACGGTCCGACACCGCCGCGGACGCAGTACGAGCACTCGGTGCCGAGCCCGTCCGAGCTGACCTCGAGGACCCCGAGTCGCTTCGCCGTGCCGCTGAAGCAAGCGGCGGGGTGATCCACCTCGCCTACCGCCACGACGTTGCGTTCACCACGGACCCAGCTGGCGCGGCCGAGACGGAATACAAGGCCGTGACAGCTATGGGTGAAGCCCTGGCTGGATCCCAGCGGCCTTTCGTCATGGCCGTCGGCCTCGCAGGCCTTCCCGAGGGGCAGGTAGCAACAGAAGCCGACCAGGCAGTTGCACACGGGCCTGCGGGCAAGCGCATCGAGGCCGTCGAACATGTCCTTGGTCTCGCCGAGCACGGGGTACGGTCATCCGTTGTCCGCCTTCCCCCGACGGTCCACGGCACAGGCGATACCGGCTTCATTCCTCAGCTCATCACCCACGCCCGTCAAACCGGGCAGTCGGCCTACGTGGGCACGGGGGACAATC
The DNA here is from genome assembly GCF_044757365.1 of Streptomyces sp. NPDC091289. NCBI lineage: Bacteria > Bacillati > Actinomycetota > Actinomycetes > Kitasatosporales > Streptomycetaceae > Streptomyces > Streptomyces sp. NPDC091289. The sequence goes on along the minus strand of NZ_JBIVUT010000028.1, from coordinate 121,261 downwards.
GCTGGCCCGCGGTGCACCGCGATGACGCCGCGACCCTCTTCCGGCTCGCAGCCGAAGAAGCAACCGGCGGCACAGTTCTGCACGGAGTCGCCGAAGAAGGCGTCGCCTTCCGCCACATCGCCGAAGGAATCGCAACCCTTCTCGGCGTCCCCACGAGGTCACTCGACGCAGACGCGGCAGCCGACCACTTCGGATTCTTCGCACGACTCACCGGCGGAGACTTCCCCGCATCCAGCACGCTCACGCGTGAGCGCCTCGGCTGGGCCCCGTCCGAACCAGGCCTGCTCGACGAGCTCGCCGCTGGTGACTACCCGTCCTGACAGCGCCGAAATGCATTCGCGGACACATCCTTCCGAGCCCACCAGCCTGGTGGCACGGAGCAGCTCTTCAAAGGTCCTGGATGGTTGCTGCTGCCTCCGCGTAGCCGTAGCGGCGGGCCGGATCGGGTGGGGCCGGGCGGGGCGGGCCCGGTCCAGGAAGTCCTCGGCGTGTTCGCCGACCGCGACGGGTACGTTCACCGCGACGTGAAGCTCGTGCCGCACGACCGGCCACTGATGTCGGCCCTCAAGGGCAGCGGCCTCAACGCCACCCCCAGCTCGGCTACTCCGCGGCGTCGAGCGTGGCAAGACGGGCCAGGGCATCGGCTGTGGGGGTGTCCGGAGCGGCGTGGAGCAGCAGTACCTCCAGCTCCTGGGGGCCGGCCACCTGGAACTTTTCGACCAGCAGTTCCATCGGGCCGACCTGCGGATGCCGTATGCGGAAGGTGACTTCCTGTGCGGTGCGTACGTCATGGCGTGCCCACAGCCGACGGAACCGTTCGCTTTTGAGGGAGAGCTCGCCGATCAGGGCGTGCAGGCGTTCGTCGTCGGTTTCGGTGCCGATCTGGGCGCGCAGGTGGGCCACGGCGGTGGCTGTGTACGACTCCCAGTCGTCGCGGTAGTCGCGTGCCGCCTGCTCGGTGAACAGCACACGCAGGCGGTTTGTCCCGGGCTTCAGTTCCGGTGACAGGGCTCTGGCCATGTGGTTCGCGGCGAGTACGTCGCTGTACTTGTTGAACACCAGGGCGGGCACGTTGAGGGTTCGCAGCAGCAGGACCAGGTTCGTGGGCACGCGTTCGTCCCCAGGACCTGGCCCACGACGAGGTCGGAGACCGGTCAGAGACATCAGATAGGCCGTGCCTTCGGCATCCAGCTGGAGCACACCGGCCAGTGCATGGATGACCTGGGCAGAGGGGTTGCGGTCGCGGCCCTGTTCCAGGCGCAGGTAGTACTCGACGCTGATACCCGACAGCATGGCCACTTCTTCACGGCGCAGCCCCGGCACCCGGCGTGGCCCGTGGCCGGCCGGCAGGCCCGCCTCGGCCGGTGTGATGAGTTCGCGGCGGGCCCGCAGAAAGCCTCCGAGAGCGTTGTCCACACCATCAGCCTATGCGGCCGCAACGAGCTGTGGGTGTCCCTGTCACTACCAGGAACGACAGGGAACTGGCACGCGCTATTCGCACCCGTGAAGGTGTCGGTATGACGCAACGGACATGGTTCATCACCGGGGTCAACAGCGGGTTCGGCCGGGAGCTGGCCGAGCAGCTCCTCGCGCGCGGGGAGCGCGTCGCCGGAACGGTACGGCGGGAGGGTTCGGTCGACGACCTGCGGGCCGAGTACGGCGAGCGGTTCTGGATCGAGCACCTCGACGTCACCGACCTGGCCCAGGTACGGGACGTCGTCGACGCCGCCTTCGGTGAGCTGGGCCGTATCGACGTGGTGGTGATCAACGCGGGGTACGGCCTCTTCGGCGCCGCCGAGGAGTTCACCGACGAGCAAGTGGTCCACCAGATCACCACCAACCTGCTCGGCTCGATCCAGACCGCGCGAGCAGCACTGCCGCACCTGCGTGCCCAGGGCGGCGGCCGGATCATCCAGCTCTCCTCGGTCGCCGGCCTCGCCGCCCACCCGGGCGCCTCTCTCTACCACGCGGGCAAGTGGGGCGTCGAAGGCTTCATGGAGGCCCTCGCCGACGAGGTCGCGCCGTTCGGCATCGAGGTGACACTCGTCGAGCCCGGCGGTGCGCGTACCTCGTTCGCCGGCAGCAGCCTGCGGCTGAGCGAGCCCCTGGCCGCGTACGACAACACCCCGGCCGCGGCCGTGCGCATCTTCAAGGACATTGCCGTCCCGGTGCCCGGGGACCCGGTCAGGGTCGCTGCCAAGATCATCGACAGTGCGTCCCAGGAGCCTGCCCCGATGAGGCTGGTGCTGGGCAGCGACTGCTACCAGGGCGCCACCGCCTCGCTGCGTAAGCGCCTCGCCCAGATCGAGCCGCAGCAGGCCAGTGCCGCCGAGACCGATGCGGACACGGATGCGGATGCGGACACGGGCGCCGACGCGGACGCGGACGCGTGAACACTCCCGCCCGTGCCGCACTGTTTCACCGCTTGGCGCACAGGCTGAATCGCAGAAGCACCGCATCACCATGGACACCTTCGACGACGCCTACGCCACCGCCTCGGGCGCCTATGGTCTGGCCGACCAGATCGCCCCACTGCGCTGGACCCGGGACAACATCGCCCGCTCCCTCCTCGGCTGCCCCGACGCACAGGGCCTGTTCCAGCGCGCGGTCTCGCAAAGTGCCGCCGGCGCACCGGTGTTCAGCTGCCCAGCCCGCTCGGCCTGGGCTGTTGACTGCATCACGCTCGCCAAGCTCGGCGTGGCCGCGCGCGATCTGCCCACCGTCGGCCCGGACCGGATCCCCAAGGCCCAGAGCGAGATCATGTCCGAGGTGCAGCGCGGGAAGCACCCCGAGTGCGGCCGGATGACCATTCCCTTCGTTCCCCTGACCAGCGGCGACCTTCTGCCCCGCCCGCCCTACGACGCCATCGCCGACGGCGTGGGCACCGACGTCGAACTCTCCGATCTCACCAAAGATCTCGATGGCTTCCGACCGGGCCTTCCGTATCCCCTCCCCCCTACGCATCGCGGAAGCGCACCAGCGGCTCGACCCGTGTCTACCGGTTCGCCTGACACAGCCCCGTTTTCGACGGCTGTGTAGCTGTGCCTGGGCCCGGCGCGCAGCGTCGCTTCGGCGGCGCGCCGTCATCACGGTCCGCTGCCTGCTTTCCGCCGCCTTGGCCACAGATCTATTGACCATGCTTTCGATGGGACCGGTGCCGTCCATGAGCTGGGCCCTCCTAGTCGAGGGCCTGTCCGGCACGGGCCCGACCATCGCCGGAGATCAACCACCCCACCGAGTAAGTGACCCAAGTCACATTCTGCTCCTGTCAGCAACCAGCGCCCCATCCCGTTCAAAGGGCACACGGACACGACAGGAGCAGCATCGTGAAACACCGCATCGTCATACTCGGCGCCGGATACGCCGGAGCCTTCGCCGCCGGAAACCTGGCCCGCCGGCTCTCCCCCGCCGACACCGAGATCACCGTCGTCAACGCCGTACCCGATTTCGTCGAGCGGATGCGGCTTCACCAGCTCGCGATCGGACAGGACCTCGCGGTCCGCAAGCTCAGCGACGTATTCGCGGGCACCGGAGTCAGGCTGCGCCTGGCCCACGTCACCGGCCTCGACCCCGAGCGCAGAACCGTCACCGTCACCAGCCGGGAGCACGAGGACGCGGACGGCGAGCTCGCGTACGACACGCTTCTCTACGCGCTCGGCAGCTCCGTGGCCCACCATGACGTCCCCGGTGTCGCCGAGTACGCCTTCGATGTGACCGGCCGGTCCTCGGCCCTGCGTCTGCGTGAACGCCTGGCCGGCCTCAGCGCGGGCAGCACCGTGCTGGTCGTCGGTGAAGGGCTGACCGGTATCGAGACCGCCACCGAGTTCGCCGAGTCCCGGCCCGACCTCTCGGTCGCGCTCGCGGCCCGCGACGAGCCCGGCGCCTGGCTCGCGCCGAAGGCCCGCCGTCACCTGCATCAGGCCTTCGACCGGCTCGGCATCACCGTCCACGCGCACACCCGCATCGAAGCCGTCGAGCCGACCCGGGCCGTGGCCGCCGACAGCAGGTCTATTCCGGCCGACGTGACCGTGTGGACGGCCGGGTTCGCGGTGCACCCCATCGCGGCCGCCAGCGGCCTGGAGGTCGCCGGGACCGGCCAGATCGCCGTCGACCGCACCATGCGCTCGCTCTCACATCCGGACGTCTACGCCGCCGGTGACTGCGCCTACGCGATCGGCGGGAACGGCCGCCCGCTGCCGATGTCCTGCGCCTCGGCGGGACTCACCAATATGCAGGCGACCGCCGCGATCATCGCGCGCCTGACCGGCCGCGAAGTCCCGTCCACCGGACTGAAGTACTACGGCAACCACATCAGTCTCGGGCGGCGGGACGCGATCTTCCAGATGGTCGACGGAAACGTCCGGTCGAAGTCCTGGTACGTGGGCGGCCCGATCGCCGCGCGGCTCAAGGACGGCGTGCTCAAGGGGGCCGCGTGGGGCATCGCCCACCCGACCTTCGGCCTGCCGAAACGCAGGCACCGCCTGGCCGCCGCGCCCGACCCGGCCGGGGTGAGGGCCGCCGCATAGGCTGCTGACCATGGACAGCGCAGCCGTCGACCGATTCGAGGCCAGCCGGGGCCGGCTGGCCTCACTCGCGTACCGCCTGCTCGGCTCGGCCGCCGACGCCGAGGACGCCGTACAGGACACGTTCCTGCGCTGGCAGGCCGCCGACCGCGATCGGATCGAGGTGCCGGAAGCGTGGCTGACCAAGGTCGCCACCAACCTCTGCCTCGACCGGCTCCGTTCGGCACAGGCCCGCCACGAACGCGCGGCCGGCACCTGGCTTCCCGAGCCGCTCCTCGACGGTGACCCAATGCTCGGCCCGGCCGACACCTTCGAACAACGCGAATCGGTGTCGCTGGCCGTACTGACCCTTCTGGAACGCCTCTCCCCCGTCGAGCGGGCCGTCTACGTCCTGCGCGAGGCGTTCGCATACAGCCACGCCGAGATCGCCGAGATCCTCGACATCACCGAGTCCGCGAGCCAGCAGCATGCCCACCGGGCCCGGATCCGCGCCGCCACCGACCACCGCCGCACCCACGAGACCAATCTCGCGGCCGCCCGCCGCGTCGTCGAGGAGTTCCTCGCCGCCGCCACCTCGGGGCGCACCGAACGGCTGGTGGCGCTGCTCACCGACGAGGTGACAGCGGTCTCGGACGGGGCCGGACTGGCCAAACGGCTGTTGCGCTACACAACACGCGAGCGGGTCGCCACCTTCGTACGGGCCGGTTTCAAGCCCACGCCGGCGAAGCGACGGCTCGCCGGCGGCTCCCTCGCGATGTACATCGCATCGGTCAACGGCTCTCCGGCCGTCCTCGCCGTGGTCGACGGCCGTGTCGTGGGCGTCGTGGCGTTCCAGGTCAGCGACGGCAGAGTCGCGTCCCTGCACGGCATCGCCGTCGCAGACCGGCTCACGCGCCTGAACAACGTCTGGCAGCGGTACGAACCCGGTGCGCCGGTCATCAGCGCGTGGTGACGGCGTCGTTCGGTCATCCGCTGCTCCGGGCGGCCAGGCGTGTCAGCCAGGCAGGTCAGCGAGGTATGCCTCTTCCCAACTCCTGTGGTTTCTCGCTCAGGCCCGCGGCCCATGATCCGCCTCCGGAACGTGCGCGAAACGCCGTTGGACGGGTGGGTTTGTCGACCTGTCGGGCTCGGGGTGCAGATGAGCGGGGAGCCGCAACGCACGGGCGCGGCACCACCTGTCAGTCGTCGGGGAGCCAGCCCCGCTCGCGCAGCGCCGCCACGAAGCGGCCGTAGGCGTCGTCCAGGGCGGGGCGCTCCTCCGGCACGGGCTCGACCAGGGCGCCTCTGCGCACCATCGCGGCGGCGCTCGCCGCGAGGTCCTCGTGGAGCGTGCCCGTCGCCGCGAGGAGCGCGGCTCCGAAGGCCGTCTCCGCGCGCCCGGCCACCCGGACCGGGCGGTCCAGGACGGTGGCCCGGATCGCCGTCCACACAGCGCTGCGACTGCCGCCGCCCGCCGCGTACAGAGGGCCCAGCACCGGGACGCCGAGACGCTCGACCCGGTCCAGAGCCAGGCGTTCGACGAAAGCGACTCCTTCGAGTGCGGCCCGGTGGGAGTCCACCTCGTCGCCGGGGCGGCCCAGCTCGAAGCCGCGCGCCGTGCCGGAGACGAAGGGGAACCGTTCGCCGTCACGGCACAGGGGGTAGCGCACGTACGACGCCGGGCCCCGGGCCGCCGCGGCGGCGTCCAGCTCCGGCAGACGGGACGCACCGACCTGGGCCAAGCACTCCCCTCCGGTGTTGGACGCCCCGCCGGGGAGCCACCAGCCGTCGGGGTGGCGATGGCTGTAGAACGCCCCGGTCGGGTCGCGAACCAGGTCCGCCGAAACCCCCTTGAGGACGTACGTGGTGCCGAGCACGCCGACGAACCGGCCCGGCTCGACCGCCCCTGTGGCGATCTGGCCCGCGCAGCCGTCCGTCATCCCGAGGCGTACGGAGCACCCTTCGGGCAGACCCGTCGCCTCGGCCGCTTCCCGGCCGACGACACCGGCCTCCGTACCGGGGGCGCCTACGGCGGGCAGCAGCGCGAGCGGGAAGTCGAAGGCCTCGAACACCTCCTGCGCCCACTCCGAAGCGCGGGCGTCGTAACCGGACTTGAGCGCATGGCTCCAGTCGGTGGCGACAGGGTGCCCCGTCAGCTCGCGCCCGACGACGTCGGGTGTGTGCAGGACGTGGCGCAGGGCGGAGCCGTACGTCCGCAAGCACCAGACGGCCCGGCCCAGCGCCGCGGTCGGCCCCACGGACAGGCCGAGCGCGTCCCACCGGGCGCTGCCCGCCCGCTGGGCCTCCGCGTTGACGTCGGCGGCTCGCCGGTCGTCGTACATCAAGGCCGGGCCGAGCGGTTCGCCGTCGACCCCGGTGGGCACGATGGTTCCGGACGTGGCGGACACGGCCACCGCGATCACCTCTCGGCCGCCCCGGGGCAGTGCGTCCGTGGTGCGGCGCAGTGCCGACCGTACGGCGGGCCACCATGAACGGGCGTCCTGCTCGCTCGTCCCCGCAGGGGTGCGTACGGGGGGTGGCAGGTCGGCCCGGGCTTCGGCGAGCACCCGCCCCTGCCCGTCCGCACACAGGACGCGGACGGACGCGGTCGCCACGTCGATGCCGATCACGGCCGGAGAGTCCGGAGAGTGGGGAGTGGTTCGGCTTGGTTCGCTGCTCATGGCTGAATGCGTCCTTCCCCGGCACCGGCACCCGACGGGCCTCGTCCGGACTATGCGTGTCCGCTCAGGTGGGTGGTTGCGTGTGGAATTAACATGCCTTCCATCAGTGTGAGAGGGGTGGTTTCACCGTGCAACGGGCGCCACCGTCACCTGCGTGCGTTCGCGGAGTTTGCCGAGCAGTTCGGCGTCCGCTCCGTCATCCACCACGAGGTGGTCCAGGTCGGCGACGGGCCCCACCCGGTGCAACGCGGTCCGGGCCAGCTTGGTGTGGTCCATGAGCATCACCTTCGTCGCCGCCGACGCCAGCATCGCCCGCTTCACCAGCACCACATCCTGCTCCTGGTGGTAGGCCATCCTGGCGTCGAGAGCCGACGTGGAGACCGCGACAACGTCAACAGACAACGCCTCCACCGCCTCGACGCACGGCATCCCGAGGAAGGAGTCATGGGTACGTGAGTACTCGCCGCCCAGTGCGATCAGACGGATGCCCTCGCACCCGGTGAAGACGTCGAGCACCCGGCGGGCGTTGGTGACCACGGTGAGCGGGGCGAGGTCGACCAGCAGGCCGGCCATGACCAGCACCGTGGTGGAATCGTCGAGCATCACCGACATGCCGGGCTCCACCAGTTCGGCGGCGGCGCGCGCGACGGCGTTCTTCTCCGCCGTGTTGACGCCGAGCCGGTAGTCGAGGCTCGACTCGAACACCGTGGACGGCAGAGCCGAAGCGCCGCCGCGGAAACGTCGCAGGACCCCTTGCCGCGCGAGGTCGTCGAGGTCGCGGTGGACGGTCATCAGGCTGACGCCCGTGAGCTGGGCGAGAGCGGCGCCCGTGGCCGTGCCCTGCTCCACGACATGGTCGGCGATGAGCCGTCGGCGTTCTTCGGCGGATCTCTTGGTCATGGGGGTCAGTCTCCCGCAGGGCTCGGGCCGGGCGCGGGGGCGGGGAGTGCGGGGGTGGGGAGCCCGGTCGTGGGGAGCGCGGTCGTGGGTACGTTGAGCGAGCGCAGCGCCGTGTCCGTGCCCCGCATCTCGATCTCCGTGACGGCTCCGTTGTCCAGGCGCGGGAAGATCCGCCGGTAGTGCCCGAGGGGAAGTCCGAGGAGTTCGCACAGGGCGATGCGCAGCAGGGTGTTGTGGGCGACGACGAGCACCTTGCCTCCCTGGTGACGGTGCGCGAGGTCGCGCAGGGAGCCGGTCGCCCGGGCTGCGGCGCGGGCGACGGGCTCCGAGCCGGGGAAGGCGCCGGCGTCGGCGTCCTCGCGGAACCTCCGTACGGCTTCGGGGTCCTCCTCGGCCATCTCCTCGACGGTCCGGCCCTCCCCCCATCCGAAGTCGACCTCCCGCAGCCCCTCCTGGACCTCCACCGCCAGGCCCAGCGCCACCGCCGCGGGGCTCGCCGTCAGGCGGGCGCGGCTGAGCGGGGAGCAGGCGACCGCGTCCACGCCGGCATGGGCGGCCCAGGATCCGAGGTCGGCCGCCTGGGCCAGGCCTCTGGGCGTGAGGGCTACGTCGGTGACCCCGGCGTACCGGTTCTCCGCGTGCCACTCGGTCTCGCCGTGCCGCACCAGCAGGAGACGAGAGGTCATGGAGACCGCCCTTCGCGTCGAGGTCGAGAGGTCGATGCCGAGTGTGGGTGGAGCCGGGTGGGTGGAGCCGTTCGCGGCCCGGTGCATTGCCGGTTCACGTGGGCGCTGTTAAATTTAACAGAAATTCCACAGCCCAGGACCGGCCTGTCGCGGCTCGGATCACGCTCCGACCTGCTCGCCACGCAATCCCCCGGCTCCCTCGCAGAAGGAATCCGATGTCATGCGCATCCTCGCCGCAGGCGACCACTTCGTCCGTCCCTCGTTGATTCGCGCGGCTGTGAGCCAGGAGTTGTCCCGCACGGGCGGGGAGCTTCCGGAGTTCGCGGAGCTGACCCTCCCCTGGCCCCACGAGCCCTTCGGTCCGGTCGCGGAGGTCCGTGAGGCGAGCGGCACGGAGGACGAGCTCGTCGAGGCGCTGACCGGGGCGTCCGTCTGTGTGACGCAGATGGCCCCGTTCACCGAGCGGGTGTTCGCCGCATCGCCCGGTCTGCGTCTCGTCAGCGTTTCGCGGGGCGGGCCGGTGAATGTGGACCTGGCCGCCGCCACTCGTCACGGAGTCAGGGTCAGCTTCGCCCCCGGCCGCAACGCGCCTGCCGCCGCCGAGTTCGCCGTGGGGCTGATGCTCGCCGCGATGCGGCGTATCGGCACCGCCGACGCGGAGCTCAAGCGGGGTGTCTGGCGGGGCGATCTGTACGCGTACGAGGAGAGCGGCGGCGAGCTCGGCGGGGCCACGGTCGGACTGGTCGGTTACGGCGCCATCGGCCGCATCGTGGCTCGGGTGATGCGCGCCTTCGGTGCTCATGTGCTCGCGGCCGATCCGTACGCCGACGCTGCCGCGGTCACGGCGGACGGGGTCGAACTCGTCGAGCTGGACGCCCTCCTGAGCCGGAGTTCGGTGGTGAGCCTGCATGCCCGTCTGACCGAGGAGACCCACCACCTGATCGACGCCCGACGTCTCGGGCTGCTGCCGCACGGCGCGGTCCTGGTGAACTCGGCCCGGGGCGGGCTCCTCGACCACGCACCGTTGCCGGAGTTGCTGCGCGGTGGCAGTCTCGGGGCGCTCGCCCTCGATGTGTACGACATCGAGCCGATCCCCGCCGACTGGGCCCTGCGGGACGTACCGAACGTGATCACCACCCCCCATCTCGCGGGCGCGACCCGGCAGACGGCACACCGTGCGGCGACCATCACCGCCGCCGAGGTCGGCCGCTTCCTGCGGGGGGAGGAGTTGTCGCACCTCGCGAATCGGGATGTCCTGGCGGCCGGTCGGCCCTGACGGCCGCCGCCGACGACGCCCGGGAACCCATCGGCCCGCACAGGAGGTACCAGGCGTGAGCACCATCATCGGCGTGGACATCGGGACGTCGGTCACCAAGGCCGTGGCGTTCGACGGGACCGGCGGCGCCCTGGCCTCCGCGAGTCGGCGCTCGCATGTGGAGATGTTGTCGGGCGGGCGGGTCGAGCAGGATCTCGACGATGTCGTGGCCGGGGTCGTCGATGTCGTTCGCGAGGTCGCCGCGGCCCTCGGCCGTACGCCGGACGCCGTGGCGCTCACCGGGCAGGGGGACGGTCTGTGGCTGCGGGACTCCGAGGGCCGTCCGGTGCGGCCCGCCATTTCCTGGATGGACGCGCGGGCCTCGGACCTGGTGACCCGCTGGCTGGTCGACGGCACGATCAGCACGGCCTACGCGCACACCGGCTCCGGAATGTTCCCCGGGTGCCACGGCCCGCTGCTGAGCTGGCTCCAGGAGCACGAGCCGGACTCGCTGGACCGGGCCGCCGTCGCGGGGTACTGCGTCGACGCGGTCGCCCAGCGCCTGACCGGCCGGGTGTGCCTCGACGCCTCCGACGCGACGCTGCCGTTCCTCGACCCCCGTACCCGCCGTTACGCGCCCCGGGCCCTGGCGGCGTGCGGTGTCGAGGACCGGGCGGGGCTGCTGCCGCTTCCGGCCGCTCCCGGGACGGTGCTCGGGCTGGACGGTCGGGGTGCCGGACTCCTGGGGCTGCCCGAGGGGTTGCCGGTCGTGGCGGGGCCCTACGATCTGCCGGCCTGCGCGATCGGCAGCGGGGTGCGTGAGGTGGGGGACGGGGTCCTCATCCTCGGCACGACCCTCGCGAGCCAGGTGCTGACCGACCGCGTCGATCTCGATCCGCTCGCCGAGCCCGCCGGCATGTGGCTGTGCACGCCCGACCCCGGCCGGTGGCTGCGGGCCATGCCCGCCATGGTGGGAACGGCGGCGCTGGAGTGGGTGCTGGCCCTCGTCGGCGCGACCACGGCCGATGTCGACGCCCTGCTCACGGACAGCCCGCCCGGCGCCCGGGGCGTCCGGGCCTTCCCCTTCCTGTCCGAGGCGGGCGAACGGGCCCCGTTCGTCGAGCCGTCGGCCCAGGGCAGGCTCGACGGGCTCAGTCTGGCGACCGGCCGGGCGGACGCCGTCCGGGCCGTCTGCGAGGCCATCGGGTACGCGGCCCGGCACTGCCTGGACACGGCGGGGCTGAGCGGCACGCTCGCCCTGTGCGGCGGCGGCACGCGGTCGGTGATGTGGGCCCGGCTGATCGCCGACGTCCTCGGTCGGCCCGTCCGTATTCCGCTGGAGGAGCAGGTCGGGGCGCTCGGTGTGGTGTCCGTCGCCCGGGCCTCGCTGTCCCCCGGGTACGAGGCGCCGCCGGGGCGCCATCAGGTGGTCGATCCGCGGGAGGACGTACGGGCACTGTACGAGGACGGATACGAGCGGTACCGGGCCGAGCTGGCGACGGCCCGGACCGCGTGGGGAGCTCCCGCGCGGTTACGTGGACGGCTCTGAACGCTCGCGCTGTCCTGCCGCTGTCCTGCCCGTCGCTCTGTCGGCTGTCCTGACCGCCTCCTGTTATTTATGACATGGCCATTGACACTACTAACATCTGCGCTGTTAATTTGACACGGAGGAGGCTCTCCGCCTGAAGACCGGGAGATTCCAGTGAAGCAACGCTCTGTCAGATCGTTTGCCGCAGCCTTATCCGTGATGACGGTGATCGTCTCCGCCGCTGCCTGCACGACGAAAGCACCGAACGGGTCGAACGGCTCGGACGGCAGCTCGTCGAAGGACGCGAAGATCGCATTTCTGATGCCCGATATCGCCTCCACCCGGTACGAGCTGTACGACGCACCGCTCTTCAAGGCCAAGGTGAAGGAGCTCTGCGGCGGTTGCCAGGTGCTGTACCAGAACGCGGGCGGCGATGCCGCCAAACAGCAGCAGCAGGCCGACTCCGCTCTCGCGCAGGGCGCCGACGTCATCGTGATCGACCCGGTGGACTCCGCAGCGGCGGCCAGCACCGTCCGCACGGCGCAGGGGCGAGGGGTCCCCGTCATCGCGTACGACCGGCCGATCCCGGCGGTCAAGGCGGACTACTACGTCTCCTTCGACAACGAGAAGATCGGCTCCATGATCGGCAAGTCCCTGGTGGACCATCTCAAGGCCGGCTCGGCCGAGGGCGGTCTCCTCCAGGTCAACGGATCACCGACCGACGCGGCGGCGGGCCTGATCAAGAAGGGCATCCACAGCGCGGTCGACTCCAGCGGATTCGATCTCCTCGCCGAGTACGACACCCCTGCCTGGGAACCCGGGAAGGCCCAGAGCTGGGTCAGCGGCCAGATCAGCAAGTTCCCGGGAAAGATCGCCGGAGTGGTGGCCGCCAACGACGGCACGGGCGGCGGATCCATCGCCGCGTTCAAAGCAGCCGGGGTGACCGTGCCGCCGGTGACCGGGAACGACGCCGAACTCGCCGCCGCGCAGCGGATCATCAAGGGCGATCAGTACAACACCATCTCCAAGCCCATCAAGACCGTCGCGGAAGCGGCGGCCACCGCGGCCTACGCCTTCGCCCAGGGAAAGAAGCCCCGGGGCGACACCACGCTCTTCGGCACCCCCTCGGAACTCTTCACCCCCACCGTGGTCACCCGGAAGAACATCGCCGAGGTTCTGGTGGGCGACGGAAAGCCGCTGAAGACCGCTGAGGTGTGCACGGCGACGTATGCGGCCGCCTGCGCCGAGGCAGGCGTCACGTAGTCGCACGAGACGGCTGCGGCACCGCACGGACATCCACGGTGCCGCGCGGTCGTCCACGGAGGGCAGGACACGTTCCCGCCCTGCCGGGGCCACCACTCCCCTGCCCGCCCGCCTGCCTCGGAAGGTCGGTCGATGTCTGCTGAGTCCTTGCCCTCCCCTCAAGGGACACCGGGCGACTCGCTGCTCTCCCTGCGCGGGATCAGCAAGTCCTTCGGCGCGGTCGCCGCACTCACCGATGTCGCCCTCGACGTCGCCGCGGGCCAGGCCGTCGCTCTGGTCGGCGACAACGGCGCGGGAAAGACCACCCTGGTCAAGGTCCTCTCCGGGGTGCACCAGCCCGACGCCGGAACCATCGGCTTCGGCATCGGGACCGTCTCCATCCCCTCCCCCGCCACCGCACAGCAGCTCGGCATCGCGACCGTGTTCCAGGACCTCGCCCTGTGCGAGAACCTGAACGTGGTGGAAAACCTGTTCCTCGGGCGGGAGTTGCGTGGGCTGCGCCTGGACGAGGTGGCCATGGAGGTCCGCTCCCGTGCTCTTCTCGGCGAGCTGTCGGCGAAGATCCCCTCCGTGCGCGTCCCGGTCGCGGCCCTGTCCGGCGGCCAGCGGCAGACGGTGGCCATCGCGCGGACCCTCCTGGGCGACCCCAAGGTGATCATCCTCGACGAGCCGACGGCCGCTCTGGGGGTGGCGCAGACAGCTGAGGTGCTCAACCTGATCGAGCGTCTGAAGGAGCGTGGCCTGGGCGTCATCATGGTCAGCCACAACATGGCCGATGTGCGGGCCGTCGCCGACACCGTGGCCGTCCTGCGGCTCGGCCGCAACAACGGCGTCTTCGACGCGGCCGAGGCGACGGCGTCGGACCTGGTGGCGGCCATCACCGGAGCCACGGACAACGTGGTCAGCCGCCGCGCCGGCCGGGACCGGAGCGTGGGCGGCGGCACGGAAGCCGCGGGCGAGGGGGAGGCATCATGACGGAACCGGCCACGGCCACGAGCCCGGAGCTCTCCAAGGGCGGCCTCCGGAAGCCGGCGACCTGGTCCGACGCGTTGCGCGACCAGGGGCGGGCGGTGTCCGGCCGGCTGCGCGGCGGCGACCTCGGGCTCCTGCCCGTCCTCGCCGGGCTCGTGGTCATCTGGGTCGTGATGCAGATCCTCAACCCCATCTTCCTGTCGAGCGCGAACCTCACGAACCTCGCCCTCGAAAGCGTGCCGGTCGGCATCATCGCCCTGGGGGTCGTCTGTGTCCTCCTCGTCGGCCAGATCGATCTGTCGGTCGGCTCGGTCAGCGGACTCGGCGCCGCCGTCCTGGCGGTCCTCTTCGTGGACCGGGGGTTGCCGGTCTGCCTCGCCGTGACCGCCTCGCTCGTCCTCGCGGGGCTGATCGGCTGGTTCTACGCCCAGGTCCACAACCGGATCGGGGTGCCCAGCTTCGTCATCACCCTCGGCGGTCTCCTCGGCTTTCTCGGCGTGCAGTTGTGGATACTCGGGCCCAAGGGCTCGATCAACCTGCCCTTCGACTCGGGTCTGGTGACCTTCGCCCAACTCCAGTTCCTGCCGCCCTGGCTGGCGTACACGCTGGTCGTCGCGGGCGCGGCGGTGCTGTACGCGACCGGTGCCGCCCGCGCCGGGGAGCGCCGCCGGGCGGGCCTCGCCGCCACCTCCCGGCGCCTGCTCGTCGGACGGAGCCTGGCGCTGCTGGCCGGCCTCGGCGCGGCGGTCTGGTATCTCAACCGGGACCGGGGGGTGGGCTGGATGTTCGTGTTCTTCCTGGCCCTGGTGCTGGCGTTGCACTACGTCCTGTCCCGTACCTCGTTCGGCAAGTCGATGTATGCGGTCGGCGGCAACATGGAAGCCGCCCGGCGTGCGGGCGTGAACGTGAAGGCCGTTCTCACCACCGCGTTCGTGCTGTGCACGACGCTGGCGTGCGTCGGCGGGATCCTCTCCGCCTCGCGGCTCGCGGCGGCCAACCAGAGCAGTGGCGGCGGTGACGTCAACCTCAACGCCATCGCGGCGGCTGTCATCGGCGGCACCAGCCTGTTCGGCGGCCGGGGCACGGCGTTCGCCGCTCTGCTCGGCGTTCTGGTGATCCAGTCGATCTCCAGTGGGCTCACGCTGCTGAATCTCGACTCCGCCTACCGCTTCATGGTCACCGGCGGGGTATTGCTGCTGGCGGTGTCGCTGGACGCCGTGGCCCGGCGTTCGCGGGTCTCCCACGGCAGGGCCTGAAGTACCGCAGGGCCTGAGACACCGCGGGACCTGACGTACCGCAGGGCCTGAAGTACCGCTCGTATCCGGTGGCGCCGCTCACCCCAGGATCACGATCTCGGAGGAACCATGCGAAGCCGCGCACTCGCTCACACCGCCGCCCTGTTCCTGTCCACCGCCGTCGCGTCGGCCCTCCTCTCGGCGGGCGGGGGCGCGGCCCATGCCCGTACGCCGTCCCCGCCCTCCTCCTCCCCTTCCTCCGCCTCACACAACGGCGCCGTGCCGCCCTCGCCTTCGCTGCCCGCTTCCGTCGACGGCGGGGCCTGGCGGTCCGGGCATCTCCAGGGCACGGCCATCGACCGCCGCCGGGGCCACATGTACTTCTCCTTCACCGATCTGCTGGTGAAAACCGATCTTGAGGGCAGACCCATCGGGTCGGTCACCGGATTCACCGGTCACCTGGGCGATCTGGACTTCAACAGCGGCGACGGCCGGGTCTACGGCTCCCTCGAATACAAAGCCGCCAAGGCGTTCTACATCGCGATCTTCGACGGGGCCCGCATCACCCGGATGAACATGGACGCCCGGACCACCCATGTGGTCTCCACCGTCCATCTCCGGGAAGTCGTACGGGACTACACCGCCGACATGAACGGCGACGGGGTCTTCGACGGCGACACCGCCAATACCCCCGACCACCGCTACGGCTGCAGCGGGATCGACGGTGTCGCCTTCGGACCCGACCTGAACCGCAGGGGCGGCGGCCGGCTCACTGTCGCGTACGGGATCTACGCCAACACCACCCGCACCGACAACGACCACCAGGTGCTGCTCCAGTACGACGTGCGTGACTGGAGAAGGTACGAGAGGCCGCTCACGGAAGGTGCGCTGCACACCAGCGGCCCCGCCTCTCCCGGCGGCAAGTTCTTCGCCTACACCGGCAACACCAGATACGGCGTCCAGAACCTGGAGTACGACGGGCACAGCGGCAACTGGCTGATGGCCGTGTACAAGGGCACGAAGACGGCCTTCCCCAACTACTCGCTCTACGTGCTGGACGGGTCGAAGCCCGCCCGCCGGGGAGTGGTGAAGGGACAGCCGCGGCCCGAGTCCGGCCGCATCGTCTCTCTTCTCCCGCGCGGGCTGTTCCACGAGCCGTCCGGTGTGTACGGGTACGAGTCGGCGGGCCAGTACGGTCTGGTCTCGCTCGACAACGGCCGCTTCTACCTGGGCGAGGCGGGTACGGCCGACTCCGGAGGGACCGTCTTGCAGACCGGCCGGGCGGTGCTGCACCGCTGGACGGGCGGGGTGCCGAACCCCTTCACGGTGCCGGACACCCCATAGGCCGTGCCTTTCGGATCTTGCATGGTGACCGGCATGTCCGTCCACGGAAGCCTGCGACCCGGCCGAGTTGGCCGCTCTCCGCGAGATCTTCGCGTCCCGCCCCGAGCGCCTGCTTGCCGAAGCTCTTTCCGCTCACGGAGGCATGGCGGGGGGAGACGGAGCGCGACGAGTGTGTTCGACGTAGTCGGCGAGATTGACCGTCGGCGTCTCGGTGGACTCCACCATCGTGCGCGCGCACAGCACGCGGCCGGCGCCAGGACCGACCCGCCACCGGCACCTGCCGGCTGCGGTCATGAATCGCCGTGCTGGTCATCCGTCCCGGACGCAACCGGCTCGGCGTCGAGCGGCCGGCGACAGCCGGCGTCATGCAACTTGCTCATCGCCGAGTAGCCATGGGACACCAGCACCTGGGCCAACCGGGCTGCCGCGGCGACCACGGCAGGCCAGTCCGGTGAGTCCAGATAGACCTCGTCGCGGGCAGCGGAGCCGACCGAGTCCTGCACCGCGTTATAGGCGGTAGCAAGACCTGCCATCAGTTCGACCTCCTCCTCGCTGCGAAGGCACTGCCCCAGCCAGGGCGACGGATGGTCCGCATCGCAGAAATCGTCGAAAAGCACATGCACCGTGTAGTCGAGGTCCTCGGACTGACCCGGGTCGAGCCACACCTCTCGCTGCCATGTCGGGCTCGCCAGCGCCACGACGGCAGACACGACATGGAGGCGGTGGTACGGCAGAGCAATACCGTGATCAATCACGAGCCAAGAATCGCATGATCGGGCCGGACAGCTCCTAGTGTTGTCCGGCGGACCCCTGGAGAATCCCGCCCACGACGCAGGCAACTATCCTCGCGTCGTGAACAGTCACGCGTTCGAGCTGATGTGGGGAGGCGTCGCTCTCGTGGGCGGGGGGCTCCTGGCTGCCAATGTCCGAGGGTCGGCCGACCGGTTCCAGGCGATGTCCTACGCCTACCGATCATGGCCGGGGAGTGTCATGACGTGCAGAGTGATAGGGGGCGTCTTCGCCCTCGTGGGAGCGGGGAGCCTCGTTGCCGCCGGACTCTGAACCGCACGCGGTGTGGCGGCGTCTGCGCTGTTTCATGACCTTGGCTGTCAGCGTCCGAGCCAGAGAGCCGGATCGCCGCGGCAGCGGATGCCGGTCGTCCTCGGCACGCCCCTGTCGGGGTGCGATACGTTGCCCGGCATGGCTGAACTCGGTCTCGCCCCCTGGCCTCCCGCCCCGATCCGGACCGAACGGCTCGTGCTCCGCGCGTCCGAGGCCCGGGACCGTGCGGTGTTCATCGAGTTGTTCGCGTCGCCGGAGGTGGGTACCTACCTCGGTGGCCCGCGGCCACGTGATGCTCTCGAGCGCGCGGTGCCCGAGGTGCCCGGGCGGCGCCCCGGTCTCTTCGTGACGGAGCTCGACGGGGAGATGATCGGCATGGTCACGCTCGACCGGCGCGACGCGGAGCGTCCGGGGCATGTCCGTCCGGATGCCGGGGAGGCCGAGCTCGGCTATCTGTTCCTGCCGGAAGCGTGGGGGCGCGGGTACGCCGCCGAGGCGTGCGCCGCCGCACTCGGCTGGTTCGCCGGTGTGCTTCCCGGTGAGCCGGTGGTGCTCTGTACGCAGACCGCCAACGGCCGCGCGATGCGCCTCGCGGCCACGCTGGGCTTCGTCGAGGTGGAGCGGTTCGAGGAGTTCGGCGCGGAGCAGTGGTTCGGGGCCCGGTCCCCGGTCACGCCGTCCGGTTGAGTCCGTAGCGGACAACTGCCTCACGGGCCCTGCCGAGTTGAGCCGGTTCATGCCGGACGGCTGTTACACAACGATCATTGAGTGCGTTCGAGCGGCCTCTGCATACTTCAGAAATCCGGGGCGTACACATATCCGAACACGTCCCGTGCGGCCGGGTTTTCGCCCGCCCGATTCACTCCTGAGCAGGGACTGTCTTGAGTAAACGATCAATGAAGGCCTACGCCGTCGTGGCGGCCGCCGTGGCCGTGACGATGGGCATGACCGGCCCGGCGTCGGGGAGGACCGGCGGCCCGGACACGGCATCCCCGGTCACCGCCGAGGCCTTGGAAGCAGCCGGCGGGACCGTGCACACCGTCACCCTGATCACCGGCGACCGGGTTCTCGTGGACGCCGAGGGCCGGGTCGGTGGCATTCAGCGGGCCGAGGGCCGCGAGGACATTCCCTTCTTCACCGAGATCCACGACGGCCGCACCCATGTGGTGCCGCGTGACGCACGGCAGTTGATCGCCGACGGCACCCTGGACCGGCGGCTGTTCGACATCACCGGACTCGCCGAGCCGGAGAGCCGCAAGGCCCACCGGGCCGGCCTGAAGGTGATCGTCGGCTACCGGGGGGCGGCGGCCGGGTCGGCCCGCGCCGAGGTGCGGTCCGCCGACGGCACCACCGTCCGCCGGACCCTGTCGGCGCTCGACGCCGATGCCGTCACCACTGCCGCCGCCACCGACAGCACGGGCGCGCTGTGGGACGCCCTGACGCGTCAGCGGCGCGACGGTTCGGCGGCCGCCGCGTCCGGCGTCGCGCGGATCTGGCTGGACGGTGTGCGCAAGGCGTCGCTCGACCGCAGCACCGGCCGGATCGGCGCCCCGGCGGCCTGGGCCCGGTCGTTCGACGGCACCGGTGTGAAGATCGCCGTCGTGGACACGGGCATCGACGCCACTCATCCGGACCTGGCGGGCCGGGTCGCGGCGGAGCGCAACTTCAGCGCCTCCCCGGACGCCGAGGACCGTAACGGGCACGGCACCCATGTGGCGTCCACGGCGGCCGGCACCGGAGCGAAGGACGCCCGGTTCAAGGGCGTGGCCCCCGGAGCTCAGCTGATCAACGCCAAGGTGCTGGACGATGAGGGTTTCGGTGACGACTCCGGCATCATCGCGGGGGTCGACTGGGCTGTCGCCCAGGGCGCCGACGTCATCAGCATGAGCCTGGGCGGCCTCGACACCCCCGGCATCGACCCGATGGAAGCCCAGGTCAACAAGGTCTCCGCGGAGAAGGGCGTCCTGTTCACGATAGCGGCGGGCAACAACGGTCCCGGCCAGGGCACCGTCGCGTCGCCGGGCAGCGCCGACGCGGCCCTGACCGTGGGCGCCGTCGACGACGACGACCTTATCGCCGACTTCTCCAGCGTCGGCCCCCGTAACGGTGACAAGGCCGTCAAGCCCGACATCACCGCGCCGGGCGTGTCCATCACGGCGGCCGCGGCGGCGGGAACGGAGGATCAGGACCCGCCCGGCTACCGGAGCCTGAGCGGTACGTCGATGGCGACCCCGCACGTCGCGGGCGCCGCGGCGATCCTCAAGCAGAAGAACCCCACCTGGACGGGCGCACAGATCAAGGCCACCCTGACGGGCTCGGCCGAGGGCGGCTCCCACTCGGTGTTCCAGCAGGGCGCGGGCCGGCTCGCCGTCGACAGGGCGATCGACCAGAGCGTCGTCGCCGACCCGGTGTCGGTCTCCCTGGGCACCCAGCAGTGGCCCCACACCGACGACTCCCCCGTCACCGAGCAGGTGACGTACCGGAACAACGGCAGCGCCGATGTGACGCTGGATCTGTCGCTGGCGGCACCCACCGGCGCGGACGGACAGCCCGCTCCGGACGGGTTCTTCACCCTCGGGGCACAGCGGGTCATGGTCCCGGCGGGCGGTACCGCCGCCGTGGACCTGACGGCCGATACCCGGCTCGGCGGTACGGTCGACGGCTCCTACTCGGCCACCGTCGTCGCGTCCGGGGACGGCCGGAGCGTACGCACGGCGGCAGCGGTGGAGCGCGAGGCGGAGTCGTACGAGGTCACCTTCACCACCACCGGGCGGGACGGCGCGCCCAGCACCGGCTGGCAGGCCGACCTGAAGGGGTACGACGGCTCCGCCTCGGGCCTGCGGTTCTTCCCGGATCTCTCGTCCGGTTCGGCCACGGTCCGGCTGCCGCGCGGCACCTACAACCTGTCGGCGGACCTGCTGGTCGACCCCGCGGCCCCGGGGAAGGGCGCCGATCTGATCAACAACCCGCAGTTCTCGGTGACCGGCCCGACCACGGTCGACCTCGACGCCCGGACCACCCGGCCGGTGTCGTTCACGGTGCCGGACACGACGGCCACGCCGACGCGCGCGGGGATGATGTACTCCCTGAACACGCCCGACGCGGGCATCACTCTGTGGAGCGACTTCACGAGCTTCGACAACGTGCGCACCGCCTTCCAGGGGTCCCCGGTGACCGGCGATTCTTCCCTCTACCAGCAGTGGTCCGCGCACTGGAAGCAGGGGGCCACCGAGTACAACGCGCTCGCCGGCAGCCTGGTTCCGGAGCTGGCGACCGGCTACAGCAAGACCTACACGACCAAGAACATGGCCCTGGTGAAGGTGGGGATCGGGTCGTCCGTGCCCGGCCTCGACGGCATCGTCAAGGCGTACGGCGAAGTGGCCGAGGGCGGTGTCGACCCGGTCTTCTCCGTGCGTTCCCTGCCGGAGACCCGGAAGGTGTATCTGTCCACGGACGACGGGGCGGTCTGGAACATCCTGGCGGGTGTGCTGGGTGAGAAGGACCCGGCGGGCAACCGGCAGATCGAAGCGGTCTACTCCTTCGAGGGGACGCGGCGGTTCGAGCCGGGGACGACGCACACCGAGAACTTCCATGTCGGGGTGATGGGGCCGAAGATGAGTGCGGGCGACGGGATCGTCCGCGACGGCGACGACAT
This sequence comes from Streptomyces sp. NPDC091289, assembly GCF_044757365.1. Classification (NCBI taxonomy): domain Bacteria; kingdom Bacillati; phylum Actinomycetota; class Actinomycetes; order Kitasatosporales; family Streptomycetaceae; genus Streptomyces; species Streptomyces sp. NPDC091289. The sequence continues at coordinate 100,178 of NZ_JBIVUT010000028.1, read as the reverse complement.
CCACGGCTCGCTGATGCTGGTCAGCGACGGGCCGGGCCACCCCGGGTTCGCCCGGTACGACAGCGCGAGCACCACCATCCACCGTAACGGCGTGCTGTACGCGAAGGAGGACGCGGCCGTCGACGAGCGGTTCTTCACGCTGCCTCCGGAGTCCGCCACGTACAAGGTGGCGACCACAATCAACCGGAACCCGGCGGTCTACCGCGCCGGTACGCGGATCGACGCCTCGTGGACCTTCACCTCGGCCCGCACGGAAGCCCCGACGACGCTGCCGGTCTCCACGGTGCGTTTCCTGCCGCGGCTCGCTCCGGACTCCACTGTTCCGGCGGGCGGCAAGCAGACGTTCCCGGTCGTGGTGCAGGGCGCGGCGGCCGGAGCCGGTCTCAAGTCGCTGCGGGTGCTGGTCTCGTACGACGGCACGAAGTGGCTGCCCGCCGAGGTCACCGCGGGCAAGGTCACCGTGCGCGCCCCGGAGAAGGGCAAGGCGGTGTCGCTGAAGGCGGTCGTCGTCGACAAGAAGGACAACGAGTCGACGGTCACGATCCACAACGCCTTCTTCGGCAGGTGAAGTACCGCCGCCGGGTTGGCGGGGCACGGCCCGGGGTGAGTTGAGTCGAGGAGAGCGGCTCGCCGGAACGCATGTTCCGGCGAGCCGCTGTCTCTGCGTGCGGGCCGACCGTTCTCCTTCTTCGTCCGGGGATCAGCCTGCCGGTGCCGGGACCGGGCGCACGGGGCAGTCGGCCGGGGCGAGGCGTCCGTCCTGCCCGACCAGGGTGACGGACACGGCCCCCTTCGCGTGCGCCGCGTACGCGGCCGTGCAGACGAGCTGATCGCGGGCGGGGGCGGCCAGCCGCGTCACCCGCAGGCGCAGCTCGACCGCGACGGTGGTGCCGTCCACCTCGACCCGGTCCACGGAGGTAGCCGCGCGCGGCAGGGTGGGGGCGTTGCGCATTCCGGCCCCTCGTTCGGCCTTGTCCGGTCCGGCGAGCAGGGCGGTGACGGCCGCGAGCGGTGAGGACTCTCCCGTCTCCTCGTCCGCCGTGCCCGGCCCGTCGGCGCCCGTGCTCGCCCTCTCCCAGGGATGCTCGACGATCCGGGGCACGGGCAGGAGTTCGTCGTCGGGAGAGAGGAAGAACAGCAGGACGCGTCCCTCACGTGGGGGAAGCAGATCGGCGACGACCGGCCGGCCCGCCTCGATCACGGCCGTCTCCTGGATGCCGCAGCCGGCGAGCGTGCTCCCGGCGAGCATCAGGAGCGCGGCGAGCCGAACCGCCGGGCGCCTGGGGAACGTCGGCTTCCTCATGCGGTGGCCTCCGTTCGTCGGTCGCGGCTGTCCGCCGGCTCGGGGTCGTGGGCGGGATCCGGGCCGTCCGGCGCGTCGTTTCCGCACGCGGGCCCGTCGAAGGGCAGCCGTACCGTGAACCTGGCTCCGCCGTCGGGGGTGTTCTCCGCGTGGATCGTGCCGCCGTGCAGCCGTACGTTCTCCTCGGTGATCGCGAGTCCGAGGCCGCTGCCCGACGAGCGGGAGCGTGCGGTGTCCGCCTTGTAGAAGCGGTCGAAGATGTGCGGCAACGCGTCGGGGGCTATCCCGGGGCCGCTGTCGCGCACCTCGGTGATCAGCGCGCCTCCGTGTGCCGAGAGCCGTACGGTGACCGGTTCGGCGCCGTGGTCCAGGGCGTTGCCGACGAGGTTGGCGACGATGACGTCGAAGCGGCGCGGGTCGAGGCGGATCCGGAGCCCGTCGGGCAGTTCCGCGCGGACCCGGCCGTGCCACTGTCTGCCGGACAGGGTGCTGCGTACGGCCTCCGCCGCGTCCACCTCGTCGGCGTTGAGCTCCGCCGCGCGGGCGTCGAAGCGGGAGATCTCCATCAGGTCCTCCACCAGCACGGCCAGTTTGCCGGTCTCGGCGCTGATCAGGCGGACCGCTCGCGCGGTGTCGGGGTCGAGCGTCCCGGCGTCCTCGTCCAGCACGTCCGTGACGGCGAGCATCCCGGCGAGCGGGGTGCGCAGTTCGTGCGAGACGTCCGAGGCGAAGCGCCGGGCCCGCCCGCCGGCGTCCCGCAGCTCCTGCACGGAGTGTTCGAGGCGGGCGGCCGAATCGTTGAACGTCCTTGCGAGGTCGGCCATTTCGTCCCGGCCGTGTACGGGGATACGGGTGTCGAGCTGCCCGCCGCCCATGAAGTGCGCGGCGCGCCGCAGTTCGCGTACGGGGCGCAGCACGCTGCGTGCGGCGAGCAGGGCGGGCACCAGGGCCACGGCCAGTCCCGGGAGTGCGCCGTCGCGGGCGGCGGTCACCAGTGCGTCGATGTCCACCTCCTCGTTCGTCATGGGCATCACGGCGTACAGGACGAGACCGCTGGGCACCACGTCACCACCGGCGACGACCCTGGTCATCACCGGCATCCCGATCGTCAGGTAGGCGCGCCCGTCCTTGACGACCCGTTGGAAGCTGCCGTGCGGGGATGTGAGCGCGGTGCGGCGGAGCTTCTCGGTCAGCACCCCGGAGGCGGGGCGGTCACCCGAGGAGACGCGGAGCGTGCCGTACTCCGCGAAGACGATCCACGGATGGGGTTGGGAGCGTGCCGCGATGTCGTAGAGGTGCCACCGGAGCGATTCCTGGTCCATGGGCAGGCTGGGGACGAACCGTTCGGCCTCCTCGCGGAAGGAGACGACGGCGGTGTCCTGCGCGCGTTCGAGGACCGCGCTGCGGGCCTCCCGGTAGGTCAGTGCGGCGGTTGTGACGGCGCTGACGGCGGCCACCAGCAGGAACGCGAGGACGAGGCGGGTGCGCAGCCCGAACGCGGCGATCGTCGCGGGCCTTCTCACAGGGGGCCGAAGCGGTAGCCGAAGCCTCGCAGGGTCTGGATGTACCGGGGGTCGCGGGACGGGTCCTCGATCTTGATGCGCAGTCGGCGCACGCAGGCGTCCACCAGCCGGACGTCGCTGTGGTACGTGTGCTCCCAGACGGCTTCCAGGAGCTGCTGCCGGCTGAAGACCTGATGGGGTGTCGCGGACAGGTGCAGGAGCAGCTTCAGTTCGGAGGGGGCGAGGGCGACCGGCTCGCCCGACGTGAGGACGGTGTGGCCGGCGCGGTCGATGGTGAGTTCGCCGTGGTGCTCGACGGCGGGTCTCGCGTCGTCCGGTCTTTCGATGCGGCGCAGTACGGCGCGTATGCGGGCTTCGATGACTTCGGTACGGGCGGGCTTGACGATGTAGTCGTCCGCGCCCGCGTCCAGGCCGACGACGATGTCCAGGCCGTCGCCGAGCGCGGTCAGCATGATGATCGGCAGCTGGCTGGTCTCGCGCACGCGGCGGCATACCTGGACGCCGTCCATGACGGGCAGCATCAGGTCGAGCAGCAGGAGATCGGGGCGGAAGGTGCGCAGCGCCTCCAGGCCGGTCTCGCCGGTGGCGGTGGCGAGGACCTCGTGCCCGCGCCGGCGCAGCCCCATCTCGACGCCCTCGCGTACGGAGGGGTCGTCTTCGACGAGGAGGACGCGTGGCATCGAGGTGGCTCCGGGGCGTGAGGAAGAGGAAGGGCAGACAGCGGTGAGGAGGTCGGCGGATGGTCCGTCGGCTCCCGCGCGCGAGCTCATGCGCGCGGACTCATGCGGCACAGGCTCATGCGGCGGGGCGGGAGTGCACACTCACGGCGTAGCCGCAGCCGTGCTCGTAGGGGTCGCCGCTCCAGGTCGCGTAACGCTGCCGCAGGGTCAGTCCGGCTCCGGTGCACCAGGCGTCGAACTCGGTGAGCGTCAGGGGCGGTTCCGGCAGCGGCAGGTGTGCCGCGTCGAGCCCCATGCCCGTGACCAGCAGTCCGCCGGGGCGCAGCGCGGTCGCCAGGTGCCCGACGACGGCCGGTCCGGTGCCGGGGGCCAGCAGGGGGATGACGTTCCCGGCGGCGAGCGCCAGGTCGAAGCCCGGTTCCAGGCCGAGGGCGTCCAGACGGGACAGGTCGCCGAGGAGCCACTCCTGGGCGGGTGCCTCGCGGCGGGCGACGGTGAGCATCGAGGAGTCGACGTCCACGCCGGTGCAGTGGTGGCCCAGCTCGGCGAGCCGGATCGCGATCCGGCCGGTGCCGCAGCCGGCGTCGAGCACCCGCGCGGCGGGCTCCAGCAGCGTGTCGCAGAAGGAGGCCTCGCCATGGATGTCATGGCCCGATGCGGCGAGCCGGGCGAACCGCCGGGCGTATTCCTCCCCGGCTTCTCCACCGGTCAGTTCCGCCCAGCGGTCGTGTTGCCCAGTCATGTTCCGTATGCCTTCCGGTAGGGCTCCCCCACGGTCGTGTGCGGTGAGCCGGGGTCAGGCGGCCCAGCCGATGGAGGAGACGTTGCTGTAGCCGTCGTAGTCGGAGCCCAGGTCCTCGATGATCCGGTCCCAGATGGCGTCGAGCTCCTGGGCGTCGTCGTCGAGCCAGGCGTCGACTGCCCGGTCCCAGACGCCGCGGACGTTGATGCTGCGGCTGACCAGATCGCGTCGGTACTTGCGCTCCACCGCGGTCTGGTCGACGGGGTTGATCTCGACGCGGGTGCCGCGACCGTTGTTGTTGAGCCGGTGCTTGAGGTCGGTGGCCACGTTGCGGCGGCGCAGGTCCCAGTAGGCGGCGTCCAGGCGGGTGCGGTTGGCGCGGTTGGGGGTGCGTTCCTCGGCGAGCCAGGCGATGAGGGTGCGGGGGGAGACGTGGACGCCGGCGCGGTCCATGGCCTCGTAGCCGGCGTCGGTGGTGGTGAGGTAGCGCAGGCGGGCGGCGAGGCCGCGTTCGGTGTCGACGGACGAGGCGATGCCGGTGACCATGTTCTCGATCGCGATGCCGAGGGCGTCGGCGCCGGGGACGCCGTTGGCGTTGTACTGGCCGAGGTTCATCCAGCGGCCTGCCATCAGCGGGTCACCGTGCCGATCGTGTACTCACCGGACGCCTTGCCCTCGCCGTGCTTGATCTTCATCTGGGACACGCCCCGGCCCTCGGGGAAGACCTGGCGCCAGTCGCCGGTTACGTGGAGCTCGTCGGTGCCCGTCATCGCGACGACGTCGAGGCCCGCCAGGTGCGCTTTGTGGGCCTTGCCCCAGAGGTTGGCGTAGGCCTGGCTGTGGATGATGTGCATCCAGTCCGGCCGGACCATCTCCCGGTTGTGGATCGACTCCCCCATCGTCGAGATGAACTTGCTGTACATCGCCTTGACGTACTCCAGCGTCAGGAGATCGTCCTCGGCGATGGCCTCCTCGCGGGCGGCCCCGAGGGTCTTGCGCAGGGCGTCGAGGAAGTTCTCCGTGGCACCGGACGTCCACGACTCGTGGATGACGGGCGCCTCGGTGAGTCCGTGCTTGGGGCCGGAGAGGCGTTGCAGCAGGCGCAGGGTGGCGTCGGTGACCCAGAGGGCGCCGGGTTCGTCGCGGTCGCCGATCGGGTCCGGCAGGTGCGGGTGGGGCCAGGGGGCGGGCGTGATCAGGTGGACGCCGGCGCGTTTGGGGCCGACACCGTCGGCGCCGGTGGTGTGTTCGAGCTTCCCGATGGGGAGCCAGCACTTCAGCGCGGACAGGTAGGCGGCGTTGACGTCGAGGGCGGTGACCCTGGTGTCGCCGGGGGCCTTGAGGGAGTAGCCCGGGTGGTGGAAGCGGGGGCGGGCTTCCCAGATCTGGTCCGGGTCCTTCTTCGAGGGCTTCTTCAGGATGTCGGGCAGGGCGGGGTAGGCCGTGTAGTCGTAACGGGCGGTGGCCCGGGTCTCGTTGAACAGGTGCATCACGTCCGGGATCGCCCGCTTGATCAGAGCCTTGAGCGCGGTTTCCTCGTCGCCGCCGGAGCGTTCGGCTTCTTCCTGGACAGCGCGGCTGATCTGCGAGGTCGTCTCGGCCTGGGCGCGGGCGGCCGACCGGGCCCGGCGCTGCGGCCGGGTCGGGACCGGTGCCGGGGTGGGTGAGGCGGCTGCCGGGGCGGGGACGTTCGGGAGTCCTGGTACGAGCGGGCCGGCGGCCGGGACGGGGACGGTTGTGGCAGGGGCGGTTGCGGGCGGGGCGGCGTTCGGGGGCGCGGCGGGCACGCAGAAGGCCCCGGCGTGCAGCGGATGGCCGTCGGTGGACCGGAATGTGGTGGTGACGCCGCAGCGGACGCAGGGGCCCGGGTCGCCCTCGACGGCGAGCCCGTCCGGGCCGCGCAGCGTGTCGTGACCGGTGAACACGGGTGCGGGCACCGCCGGTTCGGGGTCCGCGACAGCGGCGGGCGGGGGTGCCGTCGTGGCAGCGGGGGCGGGCGTGGGGGCTGTCGGGTAAATCTCGACGAGGCCCTTCAGCAGCCGCAGGTAGGGCAGGCGTGCGGGGGGCTGCGGGTCGGAGACCCCGGTCTCCCAGTTGGCGACGGTGGAACGTCCGACACCGACCGCCGACGCGACCTGGGCACGGGACAGTCCGGCCGCTTCACGCAGCCGCTGCCGCTCGGCCGGCGGCGGAAGAGCGGCCGTCAGGCGGGCCTCTTCGAGGAGCGCTTCGACACTGTTCTCACTCACCGCCTCACCGTACAACAATTGGACATGTCCTGCGCGTACATTGGACGGGTGTTGGACGTCGCTCTGATGCGATCGCCCCGGGCGGGCAGACACGGCCGGAGCACGGAGTGTCGCTATTGTCTGACGTCCGGGCTCGTCGAATCCGTCGATTCCATCGGGTATGGGGAGTACAAGAGTGGTGAATGTCCAAGGAATCAGCCTTCGCCCGCATCAGGCGGAGGCCGTCGACGCCGTCGTCGAGGGCCTTTCCCTCCCCTCATTCCCCGCCGACGGGTCGGTGCCAGATCGAGGTCGGCGCGGTCAGGTCCGGATGGCGACCGGCTCGGGCAAGACGATCATGGCGGCCGTGGCTTCGCTGCGGATGGTTCCGCGCGGCGGCCTGATCGGTGTCCTGGTGCCGACCTTGGAGCTGTTGACGCAGACGGTCGAGGCCTGGCGCGCGGTGGGGCACGACGGCCCGGCGGTGGCGGTGTGCGGTCTCGGTTCGGACCCGCTGCTCGACGCCCTCGGCGTCCGGTGCACGACGAACCCCACGCAGTTGGCGCTGTGGGCCGGCAGCGGTCCGATGCTGGTGTTCGCGACGTACGCGAGCCTGTCGCCCCAGGGCCTGGAGGACGATCAGGGTGACGAGGACGGCCGGGGCGCCGGAGAGGGCGCTGCGGCCCCGGGGGTGCTGGAGCGGGCCCTGCTCGGCTCGTACGGACAACGCATGGCCCCCTTCGACCTGCTCGTCATCGACGAGGCCCACCGGACCTCCGGCGCTCTCGGGAAGGCGTGGGCGGCCGTCCACGACCAGAGGCGGATCCCCGCCGAGCGGCGGCTCTACATGACGGCCACCCCGCGCCTGTGGGAGGCGGCGCCGGGCGGCGGCACCGGGGCGGACGGGCCGGGCGGGGGGCTGGTGGCGTCGATGGACGACGAAGAGCTCTACGGGCCGGTGCTGTTCGAGTTCGGGCTGATGGAGAGCGTCGAGCGCGGGGTCCTGGCACGGTTCGAGATCGACGTGCTGGAAATCCGCGACCCCGCACCGCCCGGACCGGACGCGTCCCCGGAGGAACGGCGGGGGCGGCGGCTCGCCGCGCTGCAGGCGGCGCTGTTGAAGCATGCGGACACCACCGGGATGCGGTCGTTCATGACGTTCCACTCCCGCACCTTGGACGCCATGGCGTTCGCCCGCGGCCTCCCGGAGACCGCTGCCGAACTCCATGCGGTGGACCCGGTCGCGTATCCGCGGCGGATCGGGGCGGACTGGCTGTGCGGTGAGCACCCGGCCGCGCACCGCCGGGCCGTACTCAGCCGGTTCGCGGACGGGCTGGACGCGGATGGCTGGGTGACGGACCTGAGTTTCCTGTGCAGTTGTCGGGTCCTCGGTGAGGGGGTCGATATCCGGGGCAAGCGCGGGGTGGCCGGAGTCGTCTTCGCCGACACCCGCAGCTCCCCCGTCGAGATCGTGCAGATCGCCGGCCGGGGCCTGCGCCAGGAACCCGGCGAGGGGAAGGTGTCCCGGCTGATCATCCCGGTGTTCCTCCGCCCCGGTGAAGACCCGGACCACATGATGGCCTCGGCGAGCTACCGCCCTCTGGTCGCCGTGCTGCAGGGGCTCCGGGCACACGACGAACGGCTCGTCGAACGCATGACCGCCCGGGGGCGGGCCCTTTCCGTGGTCGGCCTCGACCCGGTCCAGGAGGACGACACCGGCGAGGACGCGGTGTCAGCGGCCCCGGGCGGCGACGCGGACGCAGACGCGCACAGCGATACGGCCGCGGGCACAGGCGCAGGCACAGGCAGTGGCGCAGGCAGCGAAGCGGAGGTGCCCCTGCTCCGGTTCTCCGTGCCCCATGACCCCGGCGTCATCGCCGCGTTCCTGCGTACCCGCGTCCTGCAACCGGACTCCGAGGTCTGGCTCACCGGCTACAACGCCCTGTACACCTGGGCGCAGGAGCACGGGGACGCCCGCGTTCCCATGGGCACCGTCGTCCCCCTCGACGGCGACGGGGGCACCCTTCCGCTCGGGTCCTGGGTCAGCGAGCAGCGAAGGGCGTTCCGCCTCGGGACCCTGAAGCCGTGGCGGGCCGGGCTTCTCGACGAACTCGGCATGATCTGGTCCGTCGCGGATGCCGCCTTCCGGCAGAAGCTCGCGTCCGCCCGCGCCTACCACGCGAAGCACGCCACGCTCGCCGCGCCGAAGGACGCCGTGACGGACGGTGTGGCCGTCGGCCAGTGGCTCGCCAACCTCCGCAAGCCCGGCGGCCTCGGCAGGAACGCGGAGCGCGCGGAACAGCGTCGCGAAGCCCTGGCGGCGATCGACCCGGACTGGAATCCGCGGTGGCCCGTCGACTGGCAGCGGCACTACGCCGCCGTCCGCGTGCTGCTCGCCGAGGAGCACGGCCCCGCCGAAATCCTGCCCGGCGTCACCGTCCACGGACTCGACGTCGGGACGTGGGTCCGCCGGCAGCGTGATCCGGCCGTGTGGCGGGGCCTGATGCCCGAGCAGCGCGAACGCCTGGAACGGCTCGGCCTGCACCCCCTGTTCGAACCGGAGCGGCCAACGGTCAGGAAGACGGGGTCCTTCGAGCGCGGCGTACGGGCCCTCGCTCAGTACGCCGCCCGCGAAGGCCACCACCGGGTTCCCCGCGCCCACACGGAGGAGATCACGGTGGAGGGCGAGCCCGGGCCGGTGAGGGTGAAGCTCGGGGTGTGGATCTCCAACACCAGGAGCCGCCGCGACAAGCTGGCCGAGGAACAGCGCGCCGCGCTCACGGAGCTCGGTGTGGAATGGACGTGACTTCGGAAACGTCAGCACCTCGCCGCACACCGGCACCGGCACCGCGCTGACACCGGCACCGGCACCGGCACTGACCGTGCAGGTGCCCCTTGCTCGGCGCTCGGACTGCCGGGCCGACGGCTGGCTAGAATGGCCGCCATGAGTGATCGCTCCGCTCCCCGGACCGTGTCGCCGGCGCTGCTCGGCATGGAGGGCGACTGGCTGCCGGTCACCGCGGGCGAATCGGGAGCGTTCGTCTTTCGCAGCGCGGACGCCACCCGGTATGCCAAGTGCGTACCCGCTGCGGACGTGGCCGATCTGGCGGCCGAGCGCGATCGGATCGCCTGGCTGAGCGGCCAGGGCGTACCGGGCCCCCGGGTCCTCGACTGGTACGCCGGTGATGCGGGCTCCTGCCTGGTCACCCGTGCCGTCTCCGGTGTATCCGCGGATCAGGTGCGCGCCGAGGACCTTCGAGCATCCTGGGGGCACATCGCGGACGCGGTACGTCGACTGCACGAGGTGCCGGTGTCCTCGTGTCCGTTCCACCGGGGGCTCGACGACGTGGTCGCCGTCGCGCGCGACGTTGTGGCCCGTGACGCCGTGAATCCGGAGTTCCTCCCCCTGGAGCAGCAACACGTGCCCCCGGCCGAGCTGTTGACCCGCCTCGGCGGGGAGATCCCTCGGCGACGGGATCAGGCGGTCGCCGACACGGTCGTCTGCCACGGAGATCTGTGTCTGCCCAACATCATCCTCGATCCGGGGACCTCGCGGGTGTCGGGCTTCATCGACCTGGGCCGTCTCGGGGCGGCCGACCGTCACGCCGACCTGGCGCTGCTGCTCGCGCAGGCGCGGGAGACATGGGTGGACGAGGGGCGGGCACGGGCCGCGGACATGGCGTTCGCCGAGCGGTACGGCATCGCCCTGGACCATGACCGCCTGCGCTTCTACCTCCATCTCGACCCGCTCACCTGGGGCTAGAGAGATGTCCGGCGGATCAGCTCGGCCGGATCGGATAGCGTCCTGGCATGACACAAGGGTTCGATCTTGCCGCGTCTCTCGCCAGGGGCGTCGATGGCCGCCGTGGTGCGTGGAGCTTCGTCCAGGGCTTTGCCGCTCATTGGGCCGACGGTCTCAAGGACGGTGACGGGTGGGCGGACGCTGATCTGGCGGAGGCGGAGGAGCGGCTCGGTGTCCGGCTGCCGGCAGCCCTGCGCGAGGCGTATCTGCTGTTCGGTCGCCGCCAGGATCTGACCAGTAATCACGATGAGTTGCTGGGTCCGGCCGCCCTGTACGTGGATGACGCGGGGGAAGCTCTGGTCTTCCGGCACGAGAATCAGGGGGCCGCGTCCTGGGGCATCCTCCTGGGAAGCCTCCGGGACGACGATCCCGCGGTGTGCGTGCGGCCCGATCTGGCCGACAAGAGCGCCGAGCGGTGGGAGAACTGGCTGGAACGCACGTCCCTCTGTTTCGTCGAGATCATCCTGTCGGAGTCTCTGCAGGCGGATGAGGAGCGGTGCGATTACCTCGACGCGGATGACGACACCATCGGGATCCTGGAGAAGAACGCCGTCCGGCTGCCGTTCCCCGTATATCCCGCCGGGCAGGAACACGGGTCGCGGTGGTTCCTGGGCCAGGACGTTCTCCTGCGCGAGGACGACGGCGCTGCCGTCCTGGCCCGGGGCCGAACGGCAGCGGACCTCGACCGCGTCCGCGAGCTGATTCCGGGCGACTGGCTCAACGGCTGACGACGGCCGCGCCCGCCGTTCCTGTCGCCCGGTTGCACGGATCTCGCCCACTGCTCCTGTCGCCCGGTTTCACGTAACATCAGCAGCCCCGTGCCCGTCAGCGTGCGGATCCCGCGGGCTTGCGCCCCCAGGCCGTGAGCATGCCGGCCGACAGCGCGGCGCACGCGGTGCTTTCCAGGTACCGGATCGCCGCGTCGACCGCCGCGTCGTCGACCAGGCCGGTGGAGAGCATCGCCTCCCTGCCGCGCCGCCAGGTGTCGGCCCAGAAGCGGCTGATGGCGCTGCCGGGCAGCAGCGGCGGTACGTGCATCTCGGCGGCGACGGGCTCCAGTCCCGCCTCGCGCAGGAGGTGCGGGTACGACGGGACCCAGGAGACATCGGTCCCGATGGTGGCCCGAAGCCCTTGCCACATCGCCCGCATCGCCGTGGAGTACGGGGTGGTGGGCGTGCGGTCGCTCGTCAGGTCGACCGCGTCGCTGAGCACCAGGACACCGCCGGGCGTGAGGAGTTCGGCCAGCTTGCCGATCAGACGGTCCCGCTCCGGCAGGTGCATCAGTACGAAGCGCGCGTGAACGAGCTGGAAGCGGCCGGGGGCGAAGCAGGGGGCGGTGATGTCGGCCTCCAGCACCTCGAGGCCGGGCGCGGGGCGTGCGTTCAGGAAGCGCACGTCGCGGTCCACGGCGAGCACGCTCCGCACCCCGGCCTCGTCCAGCAGCCGGTGCGCGACCGTGCCCGTCCCGGCGCCGATGTCGAGGCAGTGCCATCCCGGCCCGGCTCCGAGCGCCAGCAGGCGGCCATGGTCACGTCGTCGTAGGCGAGAGCACCGAAGTCGATGCGCTCTGCCTCCCCCGCCCGGTCGGGGCGGAAGAAGGACTCGCCGTAACGGCCGCCGCCCGACGCGTCTTCGGGCGGAGGCGCGTTCACGCCGCCACCGTTACGGCGCCGAACCGGGCGTCCCTGTCCGGTCGTGGTCCTCGGCTGCCGGCCAGGGGGATCTGCGGTTCGTCGAGCTGTTTCATGGCCGGGCCTCTCCTCGCGACAGGACAGCACGGGGCGGCCCGGGGCCGCCCCCGGCCATCCTGCACCGGAGGTCGTCGGAGCGGCCGAGGCTCGCCGCGGCCCGCTGCCGGGCACCCCCGGTAGCCGGACCCTGAGGAGCCCTTCGTACGATCGGGCGCCCCGGACGACGACGGATGGAGGACCCGATGGGCGGTCAGGTCACCGCGGTGAGCCGCAGCGAGCAGTACGCGTTCAGCAAGCCCAACCGCCCCTTCATCACCCTGCTCGCCGGGCTCGGCGTGGAAGGGGATGTGCATGCGGGGAAGACGATTCGCCATCAGTTCCGTATGACGTACGAACCGGATCTGCCCAATCTGCGCCAGGTCCACCTGATGCACGAGGAGCTCTTCGACGAGCTCGCGCTCAAGGGTTTCGACGTATCGGCCGGCCGGCTCGGCGAGAACATCACCACCGGAGGAGTGGACCTCCTCGGCCTGCCCACCGGGGCGCTGCTGCGCCTCGGCGAGGAGGCGGTGCTGGAGGTGACGGGGCTGCGCAACCCGTGCGCGAAGATCAATGACTTCCGCACGGGGCTGCTCGGCGAGGTCTTCGCCCTGGATCCCGGGTCGGGCGAGTTCACCTTCAAGTCGGGCGTCATGGCGGTGGTCCGCAGCGGAGGAACGGTCCGCGCCGGCGACCCCGTCGAGATCGAGCTGCCGCCCCTCCCCCACTCGCCTCTGGAGCGCGTCTGAGAATCGGGCCGTGTCAGTGGTCGGTGACAGGCTTGTGGAGTGCTGATCAAGGGATACGACGAGGGCCCGCTGGTTGCCGGGGAGCCACTGCTGACGCGACCGGGCTTCTGGTCGAGCTACCTCATGACGATGGGCGGTGCCGGAACAGGCGTTGAGCGTCCCGTTCCGGAGTGGTTCGGCGATGACGGCGCCGATACGGATGCCGTCACCGACATTCTCTTCGATCCCGAGCGCTGGCCGGTGTTCCGGGTACCCGCTGCGGACGGCGCTGGTGTCGCGGTGATCTACCGCAATCTGGAGGGTGATCACGGCATCGACTACCTCCTCACCCGTCCGGGCCGGAGCTGCGCAGAGCGGATCACCGGCGGGGACGGAGGGTTCTCGGGGACCGGGCTGACCTGGCACGAGCTGGTCCGCTTCGCCGACAGTCCCGCCCCCGCGGCCGACGGTGTCCTGGACTCCGCCGCCCGCCTCCTGCTCCTCCTTCCCCTTCTCGACGAACTGGCCGTGCCGGGGACGGCGCCGGCACAGCTCGGTGCCGCTCTGACCGCGGCGGGTGCCCCACAGGACACCGCCCCGAGCACGGCGGAGTACCTGCTCTCCCACCTGATGGGCAGACCGCGGCACGACTCCACATGGGACTCGCCGCTGAGCGGTTTCTAGCCGCCGTCGGCTGCTTCCAGGGCCTCGGGTTCGCTTCATCTCGGGCTGTTAGAGTGCAGCCCTGCGGCGACAATTCGCCGCGTTGCTTTGGCACTTCGTTCGTCGAGCGGAATCCACCGGGACAGGGAGCGTAGGAATGCGCTGCAAGGAGATGCTGGCCTTCTACGCCGGTATCGCCGCGCTCCTGATCGTTTCCGCGTTCGCCCTCGGCGCCCCCGATCCGACTCCGGGAACCGTCGCCACGGCAGATCGCTCTCAGGCCGTGTCCGTATTCGATGGATCAGGGCTGAACACTCCGTTGGAGGGCGTGGACGGTGACGTCACCCTCCAGCAGCGCCACAAGGCGGGGAGCACGACGGCATCGCCCACCGTTCAGGCCGCCATTCCCTTCTCCTCGGCGGATCTTCACGACTGCGCGGCGGACGTGACCCGACAGCATTCTTCGCACCCCGGATCGCGCGGCCCCGACCGCGCCCGGATCCTTCGCTGCTGAGCGAAGAATCCGACACCTCTGTCACCTCCTGCGGCAGCCCTCCGGGCCCCGAATCGCCTGACACATTCGACGGTTCGTTCCTCGGCATTTCATAGAACGTGCGCGCCGCATCGCACTTCTCGCATTCCCGGAATGAGATCCGTTCGGGATCGCGCGCTTCCGTAATTCCGCGCTTCCGTAATTCCGCGCTTCCGTACTTCCGTGCTTCTCCGCGCGCCGCTGTAGCTGCCGCTGAGTTGCGGAACGCTCGGCCCGTCCGGATATCCGGCCATGCGGCAATGCGGTCAGTCCCCCCTCCTCAACACCCCGACTCAGTCCTGGAGCAAACGCGCATGCATCAATTTCCCCTCGCCTCGGAGCCGGCCGGCGGCATCGCGGGGTGGGCCACCAGCCTCGTCGACACCATGGGCGGCCCCGGGGCCGGGCTGGCGATCGCCCTGGAGAATCTCTTCCCTCCGTTGCCGAGCGAAGTCATCCTGCCGCTCACGGGCTTTGCCGCAGGACAGGGAGTGATCAGCCTGTTCTCCGCCCTGTTCTGGACCACGCTGGGGTCGGTGGTGGGGGCTGTCGCTCTTTACCAGATCGGCGCTCTCTTCGGCCGGGACCGCATGTACGCGCTGTGGGAGCGGATCCCCCTGGTGAAGGTGTCGGATCTGAAGAAGACCGAGCAATGGTTCGTCAAGCACGGCATGAAGGCCATCTTCTTCGGCCGGATGATTCCGATCTTTCGCAGCCTGATCAGCATCCCGGCAGGCCTCGAGCGGATGCCCCTGCCGACCTTCGTGCTGCTCACCGCCCTGGGCAGCTTCATATGGAACTTCATCCTCGTCATGGCCGGATATCTGCTGGGTGACCAGTGGGACCTCGTGGAGAGTTACGTCGGCGTCCTCTCGAAGGCCGTCCTGGTGCTGGTGGTCGCGGCGCTGGCGGTAGCGGTCGTTCGCAGGGTGCGTGCCCGTCGAGCCGATCGGCAGCAGGACCGTGTCCGCACGGACGGATGACGCCGGGGGCGGCCCGCCCGTCACTCTTCGAGGGCCGCCGGAAACGGTCCACGAAGAGTCGCTGCGACAGGCCGCGCGCAGGGCGCGGGAAATCGATCCGATGGACAAGGTGGCACACATGGCCATGTGGGACCGCATCAAGGACCAGGCCAAGGGGCTGCAGCAGCAGTCGCAGGGCGCGAGGGGCCCCGCCGGTCAACGGCAGGCGGGTACGGGAGCTTCCGGGGGTTCGAAGGAGAAGCTGGTCGGGCTGCTCAAGTCCCAACTCAGCTCGCTCAAGGCGGAACTCAAGAGCGGGGCCTATCGGGACGCGAGCATGGCGATGTGCGCTCTGGTCGCCGCCGCCGACGGGTCCGTCGACCCGGCCGAGCGGCATCACGTGGAGTCGCTGATCGTTCAGAACGACGTCCTGCAGAACTTCCCGCCCGAGCAGTTGAGGCAGAGGTTCAACAAGCACGTCGACCAGATGATGGCCAACTTCCCCCAGGGCAAGGCCGAGGCGATGCAGGAGATCGCCAAGGCGGCGAAGAAGCCCGTGGAGGCCAAGGCGGTCGTCCAGACGGGCTTCGTGATCGCCGGTGCGGACGGGTACATCGCCCCGGCAGAGGCCCAGGTTCTGCGGGAAGCCTGCGTGGCACTCGGAGTGTCCCCGCAGGAGTTCGGCCTCTGATCCGGTCAGGCAACGCCCTGGGCTCGCCTCCTGCCGGTTCGCGGGGCCCGCACCGTGCATGAGGTGCGGGCCCCGGCCCACCGGTGGTGTGCACGCCGCCTGACGAGTCGTCGGCGTAAGGGGTGAGGGGCGGATTGCCGCGCACAACCTTGCGGCTTCCTTGATCGTCCAACCACTGCCGGGGGCGCCTCAGCCGTCGGCAGGAGTGCATCGTGCCCAGTCACTGGAGAACCATGAGACCCGTCTCCGTCCACCCTTTCGTACGCTTCGGCGCAAGTGCCGTCGCGACCGCAGGAATCCTCCTGGCCGGTCTGTCCGTGCCGGCGTCCGCCGGGGAGTCCGCCACGGAGTCCGACCAGCTGTGGATCAACGCGCCGTACGAGAAAAACCTGCAGACAGGCGCCGAGACCGGTACGCCTGTCGAGGTCGGCCTCTACCACGACAACGACAACTTCACCGTCACGGACGGCCGTCTCACCGTCGACGTCTCCGGCATCGCGCAGGTGGCCGAGGTGACCTGGCCCGAGAACTGCGCGCCCACCGGGACGACCGCCGTGTGCAGTGTCGACCACGTGCCCGCGATCGGCGACGACTACAGCCCCCAGGTGCGGCTCGAGGTCCGCGCCGCCGAGACCGCCGAGGCGGGGGCGCACGGTCGCATCACCTACGCCGCGACCGCCACCGGTGGCCCGGACGGAACGTTGGAGGCTCCCCTGGACTCCTTCGAGACGACGCTCACCGTCACCTCCGGCCCGAACCTCGTCCTGAACGGGCTCGACCCGGTCGAGGGCGCCACCCCGGGCACCGTCCACACGGTGCCGCTCTCGGTGACCAACGAGGGGCACGAGCCCGCCCAGGGCTTCACCCTCGACATGACCGCGTCGCACGGTCTCGGGTTCGACGCGCGCTACGCCGCGTGCGCGTACACGCGGACGGGCGGCTCGTACGCGCCCATGTCCCGCGCCGAGTGCGTCTTCGACCAGGTGCTCCTGCCCGGTGACACCTTCACGCTGCCGGAGCCGTTCCGGATCTCCGTCGAGGACCACGCGCTCAGGGAGCGCCTCGACATCGACGTGCAGCCCGCGGGCGGGGCCACCGACATCGACACGAGCGACAATTTCGGGATCGTCGCCGTGGACGCGGTCAACACGGCCGACTTCACGGTGCGCGGCTCCCGGGTCAACGGCGCCGTCGGGGAGACCGTCGAGGCCGCACTCACCTTCCGTAACAAGGGCCCGGGCTGGGTCGGGAACCTCGGTTCCGGCGACCCGGTCGCCCTCGTCGACTTCACCGTTCCCGAGGGTGTCACCGTCACCGGCGCCCCCGACGCGTGTCAGGCCAGGACGTCGGCCGGCGGCTACCGGTCGGGCCGGCTCGGCGCATCGCGTTACGTGTGCGAAATGCCGTACTGGGTGCTGGAGAACACCGTTCGCACCTTCCGCTTCGACCTGCGCATCGACACCGTCGTCCCCAACGCCGAGGGCCGCGTGACCCTGCGGCCGGTGATCGCGAACGCGGGCTTCCCGTTCGACCCCGAGCCCGGTAACAACGAGGGCCGGGTGACGGTCAACCCGACCCCCGCCGCGTAACCGCGGAAACCGGCGGGGCGCAAGCCAGTTGCGCCCCGCCGGGCAGGCCCCGGGTGTATGTGGCGGCCGGGCGGCCCGCCGCGGTCCCGGGCCGTCAGTCGTCGGTCAGGGCCACCGCCCCCACCGGACAGGCGCGTACGGCTTCCCGCACCAGCGGGTGGTCCCCCGTCTCCGCCGGGCGGCCGGGAAGCATCTCGCTGAACCCGTCGTCGTCCTGCGTGAACACGTCCGGGGCCGTCAGCGCGCACATGCCGGCCCCCACGCAGCGTTCCTTGTCGACCCGGACGCCCATGCCGCTCACCACGCCACGGGGAGTTCCAGCAGGCCCTGGACCGTGTCCCCGGGTTTGTGCTGGATCTCGTGCGCGGGCACGGCGAGCCGGAGGGCCGGCAGCCGTTCGAAGAGCGTGCGCAGCGCGATATCGAGCTCGGTGCGCGCCAGGTTCTGGCCCAGGCACTGGTGGACGCCGAAGCCGAACGCGAGATGGTGGCGGGCCGACCGGTCCCAGTCGAGCGTCTCCGGATCGGCGAACACCTCGGTGTCGCGGTTGATGAGCGAGGTCGAGAACATGACGCCCTCGCCCTTGCGGATCGTCGTCCCGGCCACCTCGATGTCCTCGGCCGCCAGCCGTTGCAGCCCGTCGGCGATGGACAGGAAGCGCAGGAGTTCCTCGACCACCACGGACGTCGTCGTCTCTCCGGCGCGCAGTGCCTCGAGTTGTCCGGGGTGCCCCAACAGCGTGAACGTGCCGAGCGAGATCATGTTCGCCGTCGTCTCGTGTCCCGCGATGAGCAGGATCATGGCGAACGAGACGAGGTCCTCGCGGCCGACGGGCCCGTCCGGGCCGTCGCGGTGGATCAGCTCGTCCAGCAGCCCCTCCCCCGGCTCCGCCCGCTTGCGGTCGATCAGGGCGCCCAGGTACTCCTCCAGCTCGATCCGGGCCTGGTCCACATCGGCCGCGCCCGGCCCGCGCAGGAGCCGCCGCGAACACCCCTCGAAGAACTCGTGGTCGGCGTACGGCACACCGAGGAGCGCGCAGATCACCATCGACGGCACCGGCAGCGCGAAGTCGGCCACCAGCTCGGCGGGCGGCCCTTTCCGCTCCATCGCGTCCAGCTGCCGGTCCACGGTCTCCTGGATGCTCGGGCGCAGAGCGGCGATCCGCTTCACGGAGAAGCTCGGGATGAGCATCCTGCGCTGGGCGTTGTGCTCGGGATCGTCGACGCCGAGCAGAGCCACGCGCCGCTGCCGCGCGTTGGCGAACCGCTCGGCCGGTACGGGAAAGGCGGGGTCGGTGCGGTCGGTGGACAGCCGTGGGTCCGCCAGCAGTCGACGGGCCAGGGCGTGCCCGGTGACCGCCCAGACCGGGCGTCCGTCGTAGAGGGTGACCCGGCTCAGCGGCCGGTCCTCGCGCAGCGGCGCGTACCCGGCGGGCGGGTGGTAGGGGCAGTCGCGGTCCTGCGGGAACGGCGTCGCGGCGGACGGTTCGGTGGTCGGTTCGGTGGCGGGGCAGGTGGAGGCAGGGTCCTGGCGGGCCGGTTCCGTCGTGGATTGCGTCATGGAGCGGTCGCCTCGCAGAGCTCGGTGATAGGTACGGAGCGGGTCGCTCCACACCGCACACCCAATTGGATGCCCTAGGCACCTATGTGGTCGATGTGCGGACCGGCCAGTTCTTGTGACGGCCGATCTGGCCGATGTCTTTCGCACCCGCCCGAGCCCTGCCGTATCGGCTCAGGTCCAGCGGGTGCGACGGGCCGGCACCGGGCGGAACACCGGACCGTCCACGGCCGGAACTGTTCAGGACGACGTCCGGAATCATGCCGTCCACGGTCGGCGGGATGTCCGCGCCTTCGTGTTCGCCACCAGCGGCCCGCCCGAGACGCCGGTGATCCCGCTCCCCCACCCTCACACCGTCACCGTGCCGTCACCTTGGTGATGAACGCGCCGAGATTCGCCATGGTTCGCTGGATCTGCTGCTCCAGGGTGAGCGACTCGCGGAGCCGCGCCCCGACTCCCGCGTCCTTCTTCCCGCGTACGTAGAGCGAGCAGGCGAGGTCGCTGCACATGTAGGCGCCGACCGAGTTGCCCTGCTGGCCCGCCTTCCCGGACCTCGGGGCGACCAGCAGGGAGACGCCCCCGGTGTGGGTGGTCACGCACATCGAGCACATGCTGCGGCGGGTCTGCCAGGAGCCGGCGTCGGAGGAGCGCAGCTGGATCCCGACGGGGCCCTGGTCGGACGGGACCACCAGGTAACCCCGGCCGGGGGCCTGGGGGTCGCGCCAGCCCAGGAAGTCCAGGTCGCCCCAGGGGCGGTCGGCCAGGTCGCGCGGGACGGACAGGCGTTTGGCCTCGCCCTTGGTGCAGTTCACGAATGCGGAGCGGATCTCTTGCTCGGTCAGCGGTTCCATGCGGCCCACGCTAATTTGCCTAAAACTCTTAGGCAAATCTATATTTGTTTAGGTAACCGCGGAGAAGCGTTCGGAGGACGGCATGGCAAGAGCAGGACTGGCCGTGGAGCGGGTGGTGCGGGCGGGAGCCGAGCTGGCGGACGAGATCGGCTTCGAGCATGTGACACCTTCGGAGCTCGCCCGGAAGCTGGGCATCAGGACCGCGAGCCTCTACTCACACGTCAAGAACGCCCACGACCTCAGGACGAAGATCGCCCTGCTCGCCCTGGAGGAGCTCGCCGACCGGGCGTCGGCCGCTATCGCCGGCCGGGCCGGCAAGGACGCGCTCCGCGCCTTCGCCGACGCCTACCGCGACTACGCCCTCCAGTACCCGGGCCGCTTCACCGCGGCCCGGTTCCGGCTCGACCCGGACGCGGCGGTGGCGAGCGCGGGCATCCGGCACTCCCGGATGACGCGGGCGATCCTGCGCGGCTACGCCCTGACCGAGCTCCAGGAGACACACGCGGTACGACTCCTGGGCAGCGTCTTCAACGGTTACGTGGAGCTGGAGACGGCCGGCGCCTTCCGCCACAGCTCTCCCGGCTCCGAGGAGAGCTGGAACGAGATCATCGATGCGCTCGACGCCCTGCTGCGCAACTGGCCCGCTCATTCCTGACCGAACCTCCCAGCCCCCGACGGATGAAGGCACAGAGATCATGACCACCCGGCACGACTGGACGACGACTCCCATCACCCCCGGCATCCTGCGTGGCGCGCTCGACCTGGAGCACACCGATCGCGGCGTGCTGCCGCACCGGTTGCCCGCGCGCGCACGGCTGCAGATTCCCGACGGTCAACTGGCCATGGCCGAGTCGCAGCCCTCCGGGGTCCGGCTGGCGTTCCGCACCCGGGCCACCGCCGTCGAGCTGGACGTGGTGGCCACCAAGCGGGTCTACGTCGGCGCGCCGCCGCGCCCCGACGGGGTGTACGAGCTCCTCGTGGACGGTCGCCCGGCCGCCCGGGCCAGTGCCGCCGACGGCGATACGCTCACCATCGATCCGGCCACGATGACCACACAGTCCCGGCCCGGCCCCGTGGAGACGCTCCGGTTCACCGGTCTGCCGGACGCCGAGAAGGACGTCGAGATCTGGCTGCCCCACGACGAGACCACGCACCTGGTCGCCCTGCGCACCGACGCCCCCGTCCTGAGCCCCCGGCCGAGCGGCCGTCCGGTCTGGCTGCACCACGGCAGTTCCATCAGCCACGGGTCCAACGCCACCACCCCGACCGGCACCTGGCCCGCCCTGGCCGCCGCCCTCGGCGCAGCCGAACTGATCAACCTGGGGTTCGGCGGCAGTGCGCTGCTCGACCCCTTCACCGCCCGCGCCATACGCGACACATCCGCCGACCTGATCAGCGTCAAGATCGGCATCAACATCGTCAACGCCGATCTGATGCGGCTGCGCGCGTTCGGCCCGGCCGTCCACGGCTTCCTCGACACCGTCCGCGAAGGGCACCCCACCGCCCCGCTGTTGGTCGTCTCGCCGATCTGCTGCCCCATCCACGAGACCACGCCCGGCCCCTGCGCCCTGGACTACAGCGGGATGAGCGAAGGGCGACTGCGGTTCAAAGCCACCGGCGACCCGGCCGAGACCGCCGCCGGGAAGCTCACCCTCACCGTCATCCGGGACGAACTGGCCCGGATCGTCGGACAACGCGCCGCCGCCGACCCGCATCTGCACTACCTCGACGGCCTCGCCCTCTACAGCGGGAGCGACCACGCCGAACTCCCGCTGCCCGACGACCTGCACCCGGACCCCGCCACCCACCGCCTCATCGCCGAACGCTTCGCCCGTCTCGCGTTCGGCGACGGCGGCCCCTTCGGTACGAAGAGTCGGTGACGGTGCCCGGGGGCGGCCGAGGACCGGGTTCGGAACGAGGCCGGAGCCTCACCCGTCCTCGGACGACCGGTTACGGGGCGTCCACCAGGACGCGACCGTCGGCCGGGGTGCGCGAGGCGAAGCCGCCCGCGTAGGCGGATTCGACACGGGCCTGCTCGGCCGCGTCCGGGACGGCGTTCGTGCAGCTCGTACCGGCGCTGGAGCCCGACATCAGCTGGGCGCAGGGGCCGGGCTTGGTGTCCGGCAGCCCCAGGCTGTGACCGAGCTCGTGGGCGGCGATACGGGTCTTGTCGTGACCCTCGGTGACCGCCTGACTGCCCAGCTCCACCCTGGCCTGACCACCGGGGCGGACCGGTCCGAGTGTGGCCTGCGGCCAGCCGCTGGTGGCCACGATCTGTATCTCGGCCGGTGTGCCGGGGGCGGCCTCGACGAGCTCGACGTTGTCGACGTTCGCGTTCCACGAGGCGACCCCGGCCGCGATCGCCGCCTCCCAGCCGCCGGCACGGCTGTCGTCGTACCGGAGCGTCACCACCGCCGACGCGTTCTCCGTCGCCGCCGGGTCCGGCGCGGGAGCGGCGTGCGCCGCCGTAGCCGTGGCCAGGGTGATCGCCGCTGCGACACCGGCCGCCTTGAGCCATCTGGAATTCGGCATTGCTGTCCCTTCACTCATGGGGGGCTCGGCTCCGCAGGGGAGCCGAGGGAGTGGGAGGACGGTCACGGCGAACCGAACCGCCGAGCGGGTGTGGCCGGTCGCCGGTCCTCCCGGGGCCGCAGAACCTATGCCGCACCCGCAGCTTGATCATGCCCCTGTCAATAGAAATAGGCCGGAAACGCACCCTGCGCGGTCTCCGGCCGGCGACGCTCGGCGCCATCGCCCTCATCGGCGTCAGGAGCCGCTTCCGTACCCTGGGGGCATGCGTATGCGACCCACTCTGAGCTGGACCTCCACCGAGGAGCCGCCGCCGGCCACCACGGACCTGGAGCCGGTCACCGAGGCTCTGGGCGGTGGCGGTGTCCTGGTCCTGAGCGGGGCGGGCATCTCCACGGAGTCGGGCATCCCCGACTACCGCGGCGAGGGCGGAAGCCTCAGCCGGCACACCCCGATGACCTACCAGGACTTCACCGCCGAGGCCCCGGCGCGTCGGCGGTACTGGGCACGCAGCCATCTCGGCTGGCGCACGTTCGGCCGGGCCAGGCCCAACACCGGGCACCGGGCCGTGGCCGCGTTCGGGCGGCACGGTCTGCTCTCGGGTGTGATCACCCAGAATGTCGACGGTCTGCACCAGGCCGCCGGCAGCGAGGGAGTCGTGGATCTCCACGGGCGCCTGGACCGGGTCGTCTGCCTCTCCTGCGGCGCGTTCAGCCACCGGCGCGAACTCGCCCATCGGCTGGAGGAGGCCAACGAGGGCTTCGCGCCGGTGGCCGCCGCGATCAACCCGGACGGGGACGCCGACCTCACGGACGAGCAGGTCGGGGACTTCCGGGTGGTGCCCTGCACCGTCTGCGGGGGCATCCTCAAACCGGATGTGGTGTTCTTCGGCGAGGCCGTGCCCCCGCAACGGGTCGAGATCTGCCGCGAACTGGTCCATGAGGCGTCCGCGCTGCTGGTTCTGGGGTCCTCCCTGACGGTGATGTCCGGGCTCCGGTTCGTCCGTCAGGCCGCCGGGGCCGGAACGCCGGTGCTGATCGTCAACCGGGACCCGACCCGGGGCGACCGGCACGCCCTCACCCGCGTCGCCCTTCCGCTGGGAGCGGCCCTCACCACCGTGGCCGGCCGGCTGGGCGTTCCCGTCGACGACGACGGGGCGGCGGCCGGGACCGGGTGAGGTGGTGGGGACCGGGTGAGGTGGTGGGGCGTCAGCTTTCGGCCATCGACGCCGTGTCGGGCCGGGGCTACCGGGCGAACGTCCGCAGGTCCTCCGCCAGTGAGCTGATGGCGGCGGGGTTGCGCGGGCTCTCGACCAGGTCCACGTAGTCGAGGACGACGATCCGGTCGTTCTTGATCGCGGACACGCCGGCGAGCGGCTTGTAGGACTTCAGGAACTTCCGCTTCTGGTCGGCGCCGGTGCCCCCGTAGTTGTTGATGACGATGACCTCGGGGTCGCGGTCGACCACGGTCTCCCACCCCACCGTCGTCCAACTGTCCTTGAGGTCCTTCATGATGTGGTCGCCGCCGGCCTTGGTGATGATGTCGTGCGGTCCGGCGTACGCGCCCGAGGTCAGCGGCTTGTCCTTCCCGTCGTCGTACAGGAAGACGCGGAGGCGGTCGCCGCCCTTCGCCGCCTTCGCCCGGGCGTCGGCGACCTCCTTCTCGAAGGCCGTGATGAGGGTGTCCGCCCGGTCCTCGACGTCGAAGATCTTCCCGAGGTTCCGCAGGTCGGTGTAGAGCGCTTCGAGCGGGGGCATGACCCCGCGGGCCTTGCCCTGCCCGTTGCGGCACGATTCGCTGAGCAGGTAGGAGTCGACGCCCACGCGCTTCAGTTCGGCGGGGGTGAACCCTTCGCCTTCGTTGAAGCCGTAGTTCCAGCCGGCGAAGACCAGGTCGGCGCGTGCGTCGAGGACCAGTTCCTTGTTGATCCGCTCCTTGGAGAGCCACTTGGTCTTCGTGTAGCCGTCCTTCCAGGGGACGGACGTCATGTCGCCCTTGTCGTCGGGCATCACGTATCCGGCCATGTGGTCCGCCAGTCCGAGGGCGAACATGATCTCGGTGATGCCGACGTCGTTGGTCACGACGCGCTGCGGGGCCTTGGCGTAGCTCTTCTTCTCACCGCAGTTCTCGACGGTCACCGGGTAGTGCCGGTCGGCTCCGGCGGCGTCGTCCTTCCCATCGGCCTTCGACGTGACGTCCGCTCCGCAGCCGGTGAGGGCCAGGGCGGCTACGAGAACGAGGGCTGCGGGACGCAGGGGGTTCGGCATGGTGGTCGATGGCTCCTCAGGAGGTGGGGCGGGCGGGGGGAAGGTCGAAGAGAAGTTGGAGCGCTCCGGTCTCGGGGTGGGCGACGCGGTGTGCCCGTACGCCGAAGACGTCGGCCAGCAATTCGGTGGTCAGGACGGTGTGCGGGGCCCCGGATGCGACGATCCGGCCGCGGTCGATGACGTGGAGGAGGTCGCAGTGCAGGGCGGCGAGGTTCAGGTCGTGCAGGGCGGTGAGCACGGTCAGGCCGCTGCCGCGGACCAGGGCGAGGACTTCCAGCTGATGGGCGATGTCCAAGTGGTTGGTGGGCTCGTCGAGGACCAGGACCCGGGGCTGCTGGGCGAGGGCGCGGGCGATCAGGACGCGCTGCCGCTCGCCGCCGGAGAGGGTGAGGAATCCGCGTCCGGCGAGGTGTTCCGCGCCGACCCCCTCCAGGGCGTCGGCGCAGAGCCGGCGGTCCTCGTCGGTCGTCCGGGCCACCGGCCCCTGATGCGGCAGACGCCCCATGGCGACGATCTCGGCCACGGTGAAGTCGAATTCCGCGACCGCGTCCTGCGGAAGCGCGGCCAGCCGGCGGGCGCCTTCCCGGGTGCTCAGGGCGTGGAGGTCCTCACCGCCGATCCTGACGGCGCCGGCCGAGGGGCGCAGGGCCCGGTAGACGCAGCGCAGCAGCGTGGACTTCCCGCTGCCGTTGGGGCCGACCAGGCCGACGAGCTGTCCGTCGGCCGCGCCGAGGGTGACCTGGTCCACCAGCCGTGCACCGGCGATCTCGACGGTGAGCGCGTCGACGTCGATCCGCATCAGATGCCTCCGAAGGAGTAGGCGCGCCGGCGCATGAGGAGGATGAAGCAGGGAACGCCGATGACCGCGGTGAGGACGCCCACCGGCAGTTCGGCCGGTGCCAGCACCACGCGCGAGAGGATGTCCACCCAGATCAGCAGGACGGCTCCCGCGAGGGGGGCGACGGCCAGGAGCCGGCGGTGGTCGGCGCCGATCACCATCCGTGCGGCGTGCGGGACCATCAGGCCGACGAAGCCGATCGCTCCGCTCACCGCGACGACCGCACCGGTGACGGCCGCGGAGACGAGGAAGAGCTCCTTGCGCAGTCGCCCGGGATCGACCCCGAGTGCGGCGGCGGTCTCGTCGCCCATGGCGAGGGCGTTCAGGCGCCGTGCCGACCAGCCGAGGTGCGCGAGGCCGGCGAGCACCGCCCCGGCGGCGATCGGCACGGCGGCCCAGTTGGCCCCGCTGAGGCTGCCGAGCAGCCACATCATCGCGGAGCGGGCCGCTTCCCCGCGCTCGGCGGCGAACACCATGAACGTGGTGACGGCCGAGAAGCCGTAGTACATCGCGGTCCCCGTCAGGACGAGGCGGAGCGGGGTCAGTCCGCGTTCGGTGCGGGCGACCGCGTACACGAGCAGCATGGCGAGGAGAGCGGAGAGGAACGCCGCCGTGGACAGGGCCCAGATGCCGAGGGCGCCCAAGGCCCCGAAGATGAGTACGGCGTTGGCGCCGACCGCCGCGCCCGAGGAGATGCCGAGCACGAACGGGTCGGCGAGCGCGTTGCGCACCATGGCCTGGACGGCGACGCCGATGGCGGAGAGACCGGCTCCCACGACGGCGGCCAGCACGGCGCGCGGCAGGCGCAGTTCCCAGACGATGGTGTAGGCGGGGACCTCGTCGGGGCCGATGGCTCCGCCGGTCAGTCCCGCCCAGAGGTAGCGCAGCACTTCGGCCCAGGAGAGCCCCGAGGACCCGAGGCCCGCCCCGCAGACGAGCGAGAGGGGAAGGGCCAGGCAGAGTCCGGTCAGGAGGATCGGCAGGGGTACGCGCCGTGGTGGCGCCGGTCCGGTGCCGACCCGCGCCGGGCGCGAGGGCTTGGAGGGTATGCGGTCGAGCGACGTGGCCACGGGTCGGTCGCTTTCGCCTCGGGCCGTACGTCTGCGCGAGGAGGAGCGGCCCGGACGACGGCCGCCCCGTGCAGCGCCCTTTTCGCAGTCCACGGCGAATGGTCAGGAGCCTTCTCCCCCACGGGTGATCGGGCTCACGGAACCGATGGTTCCGCCTACCGTTGCGGGTCAGCGCCGGATTTCGACCGGACTTCCCCCGCGGGGAATGCGCAGCTTAGCGCGTGGATGCGGCCCGCTCCCGCGGAGGGCGAACCGCGCGGGGCGAGCGAGGGCGGGCCGTGCGGGCGTCTCAGGCGGCCGGCGGAGGCAGGAGCTCCGTCATCACCGCGTGCGGCAGCGAGGGGTTGGCGGCGGCCGCTTCCGCCGACCGCGCATCGGGACCCGCCACCAAAGCCGTGATGACGTCCGGCGGAAGCGCCTGATGCCCGGCGGCCACGGGTCGTGCCTCGGCGTCGTCCAGGCAGGCGAGGAGCGCCGGGGCCGTGGCGTTGCGGTGCCGGGCGATGACCCGGAGCGCCTTCCGCACGGGTGGTTCGTTGCGGGCCAGCTCCTCCAGCAGCGCCGACGTCGCATCGGGGTTGGCGGCGATCCTCGCGATGACCTGGCCGCCGTGCCGGCCGGCCATGGCGCGGAGCCGCGACTCCTGGAACCCGGGGTGCGGAGCGATGGACTTGACCACTGCGGCGTCGGGGTCGGTGGCCAGGGCGTCGCGGATCTCCACGGGGAGGTCGCGTCGTTGCGCCACGAGCATCCGCGCGGCCGGGTTCGGCGATCCGGCCAGCGCCTCGACCTCGGCGGGGGAAGCGGAGGCGATCCGCGGCAGCAGGGTGGCGCCGATCCTCGTACCGCGGGCCAGGCGGGTGAGGACGTCGAGCGGTACGGCCGGGTGGTGCGCGAGCCCCCGCCGCACGTCGTGGCTGTCGTCGTCCGCCAGCGCGCGGATCAGGGCGTCGCCGATCGCGGGGTTCTCCGCCAGGTCGGCGCGGACCCCGGAGTTGGGGTCGGAGGCGAGGCGTTCGTACACCGCGGACGGCAGATCACGGCGGGCCGCCAGTGCCCAGCGCAGCAGCAGTGACGGGTGGTCGACGAAGCCGGTGAGGGCTCCGGCCGGGGTGGCCGGGTTGCGGAGCGCCGCCTGCAGCAGGTCGTGGGTGGTGGATGCGTGGGAGCCGTCGCAGGAGGCTCCCGGCCGCAGGTCGCAGTCGTCACGCGGACACCGCGGATCGTGGGTGAACGGGAGCGTTTCCCGGTCGCAGACCAGGCAGTGCCGCGCGGCGGGCAGCCCTTCGCCGCTGACCAGGGCCTCCAGTACGGACGGGGGTGTCGCTTCGTTGACCGCCGCCGCGCGGCGCACCTCGGCGTGCGGATGCGCCGCGAGCCGGGCGGCCACGTCCGCCGGGGCCCACAGGGCGACCTCCGCGACGACCCGTATCTCCGTGTCCGCCGACAGGGCGTCGACCACGTCCGGCGGAAGGTCCGGGCAGGCGGCCAGCTTCTCCCGGTGTTCGACGACCGGATCGGCTGCGAGGAGGCGCGCCCACGCGGCGGGGCCTTCGCCCCTGTCGAGCAGAGCGAGTGCGACGTCGGGCCGGGCCAGGGGGTCGACGTCCGCAGCCGTCAGCCGTCCCTCGTACGCGAGCCGTACCGCGCTCTCCTCGACGCGCGCGGCCAGGGCGACGGCCTGGGCGTGGCTGAGGTCCGCCCGTTCGGCGAGGTGTTCGGCGACCTCGGCGTCGGCGACGGCGATCAGCCGGTCGACCAGCGGGGGCGGCAGGTTCTCGTTCGCGGCGAGCCCGCACAGGAGGTGGTTCACGGAGGGCATCCTGCCGGGTCGTCGGCCGGAGGGCAGGTGGATTTTCGCGTCGGTGCGGACGGCCCGTGGAATCTCGGGGGGGGGGAGGGCTCCGGACGTGTCCGGGCCTTCCTCGGCGTTCACCAGCTGATGCGGGCCGCCACCGGCCGGTGGTCGCTGCCGGTGGCGGGCAGGACCCACGAGCTGTTCGGCTCCACGCCCCGGACCATGATGTGGTCGATCCGCACCACCGGGAACGTGGCCGGCCAGCTGAAGCCGAAGCCGTCCCCCGCCGCTTCCTGGGCCGATTCCATCCGCGAGGTGATGTCGGCGTACGCGCGGTCGTCCATGGTGCCGTTCAGGTCGCCGAGCAGCACCACCCGCTCGTTCCGTTCGGCGGCGAGGGCCTGGCCCAGCGACCGCGCGCCGGCGTCCCGCTGACCCGTCGAAAGCCCCGCCCTGGGGTTGACGCGTACGGACCCCAGATGTGCCACGTACACCGCCAGTGGTCCATGGTCCGTGGCCACCGTGGTCCGCAGCCCCCGGTTGTAGACCATCTTGACCTCGGCGGGCTTGGCGTCCCCGAGCGGCCCGATGTCCATCTTCACGTCGACCGGCCGGGTGTCCGACAACGGGAACCTGCTCCACAGCCCGACCGTGCCCCGCACCGTGTGGTGCGGGTACGCCTTCGCCAGTTCCTTCTCGTACGTCCCCCGGGCGTCCGCGGCCAGCTCCTCCAGTGCCAGCACGTCCGCACCGGAGCCGGCCAGGGCGCGGGCCGTGCCGACCGGATCGGAGTTGTCCGCGCCGACGTTGTGGGAGGCGACCGTGAGGTCGCCGCCCGCTCGGGACCTGTCGGTGAGCAGGCCACCGAAGAGGGCCAGCCACGCCACGACCGGCAGGAGCAGAGCGATGACCGCGAGGGGGGAGCGGCGCAGCACCGCCCCGGCCAGCAGCACCGGGACGAACAGGCCGAACCACGGCAGGAAGGTCTCGACCAGGCTGCCGAGGTTCCCGATCCGGTTGGGGATGCTCGCGTGCAGCAGCAGGATCAGGCCCAGCAGCAGTGCCGACGCCGCGAGGACCCGGCCGCGCTTCCAGAGCCCGGGCCGGGAGCCGGACGGGGTCTCGCGCTGTTCGGTGACGCCCGGTCCTGTGACGCCCGGTCCTGTGACGTCCGGTGCGGTCCCGGCCGTGTCCACCTGCGTCATCGTCTCTCCTCGCTCACTGCCGCTCACGGCCGCATCCTCGGGTCCTGCATGGGGTCGGCGGATCCGGTGGGTCGTGGTGCGCGCCGATGGCGGTGGTCGAGTCATGCTGCCAGTCAAGGCAGCGTGGAGTTGCCGGCGCGTATGCGCTTTTCGATACGCCGACGATATGCGCCGACTCCTACCATCGGGGACATGCGTGTGCTGATCGTCGAGGACGAGCCCTACCTGGCAGAAGCCATCCGCGACGGTCTGCGCCTCGAAGCGATCGCGGCCGATATCGCGGGCGACGGCGACACCGCACTGGAGCTGCTGGGCGTCAACACCTACGACATCGCCGTCCTCGACCGTGACGTCCCCGGCCCTTCCGGTGACGAGATCGCCCGGCACATCGTCGCCTCCGGCAGCGGAACGCCGATCCTCATGCTCACCGCGGCCGACCGGCTCGACGACAAGGCCTCCGGGTTCGAGCTCGGCGCCGACGACTACCTCACGAAACCCTTCGAACTCCGGGAACTCGCGCTCCGGCTCCGGGCGCTCGACCGCAGACGCGCCCACAGCAGGCCTCCCGTGCGGGAGATCGCGGGTCTGCGGCTCGACCCGTTCCGCAGAGAGGTGTACCGCGACGGCCGGTACGTCGCGCTGACCCGGAAACAGTTCGCCGTGCTCGAAGTCCTGATCGCCGCCCAGGGCGGTGTCGTCAGCGCGGAAGAACTCCTCGAACGCGCCTGGGACGAGAACGCCGATCCGTTCACCAACGCCGTGCGCATCACCGTATCGGCTCTGCGCAAACGCCTCGGGGAGCCCTGGATCATCGCGACCGTGCCCGGCGTCGGCTACCGCATCGACGCGGCGGCCGACACCGGAAGCGGCGGCGGAGGGGACCGTGGATAGGCGGCCCGGGTTGAGCGTCCGTCTCAAGCTCACCCTCAGTTACGCCGGATTCCTCATGGTCGCGGGCGTCCTGCTGCTCACAGCGGTGTGGGTGTACCTCCTGGAGTACGTTCCCGACGACTGGGACCAGCGCATGCTCCACGAGAACCCCAATCGTCAGCTCCTGACGTACACCTTCGCCCCGGCGGCGGCCACCGTACTGGCGATCCTTCTGGTCCTCGGGCTCCTGGGAGGCTGGTTCCTGGCCGGCCGCATGCTCGCTCCTCTGACCCGTATTACGGAGGCCACCCGTACGGCCACGCACGGGTCGCTCTCCCACCGGATCCGGCTGCCGGGCCGCAAGGACGAGTTCCGGGAACTCGCCGACGCCTTCGACACGATGCTCGCCCGGCTCGAAGCGCACGTCGCCGAGCAGGAGAGGTTCGCGGCCAACGCCTCCCACGAACTGCGCACCCCTCTCGCGATCTCGAAGACGCTTCTCGAGGTGGCCCGCACCGATCCGGACCGCGACACGGGCGAGATTATCGACCGCCTGTACGCCGTCAACGGCCGGGCCATCGACCTCACCGAGGCGCTGCTCGTGCTCAGCCGGGCCGGCCGGGGTTCCTTCGCCCGGGAACCCGTCGATCTGTCGCTCCTGGCGGAAGAGGCCACCGAGACCCTGCTGCCCCTCGCGGAAGAACATGGCGTCACCGTCGAGACGCACGGTGACATCACCCCCACGGTCGGGGCGCCGACGCTGTTGCTGCAGCTGACGACGAACCTCGTGCACAACGCGATCGTCCACAACCTGCCCGGGAATGTGCCCGGACAGGGCAGGGTCCAGGTCACCACCGTCGTCCGCCCGGAGACCGTCGTGCTCACGGTCGAGAACACCGGTGCCCAGCTCACCCCCCAGTTGGTGGCGACGCTCACCGAACCGTTCCGGCGCGGCGCCGAACGCACGCGCACCCACCACGCGGGCGTCGGACTCGGACTGGCCATCGTCGAGACCATCACCCGCGCACACGACGGAACACTCACGCTCACCCCGCGCGCCGGCGGCGGGCTCCGGGCCACGGTGTCGCTACCGGCGACGGCTCCGCGCGGGTGAGAGATCGCCGTTGTCAGAAGACCGTCGTCAGCAGAGACAGAGTCAGCAGAGACAGGGTCAGAAGAGACGGAGACGGACGTGGTCCGTGAGGATCTCGCGCAGCCAGGGGCTGCGGACAGCCGGCAGACGGACCATCGTGTGCTGGAAGACGCCCCAGTCGGCCCGGAACAGGTGAGGCGCGCGCGGTGCCGGCGGGTCGTCGCGGAGGACGCCGTCGGGCAGGACACCGGACGCGGGTCGGTGCAGGGGCGGCTCGGGCCGGGCCAGCCACAGCCACACCCCGAAGGGCAGCGGCACCGGACCGCCCGCCGCGCCCGCCCCGTCCGGGTTCCACCACTCCCCCGTCTGCGGATGTACGGGTACGAGAAAGATGTCCGCGTCCGCGTCGGGTGCCGGCTGTCCCGGTCCGGCCAGGGCGGCCCGCTTCCTCGGCGGCCCCGTGGGGAGGAGGGCGTCGAGGGTGCGCTGGAAGACGTCCTGGGCCAGGCCGTCCGGGACGGTCACCGGTCGGCCTTCCGAAGCCGCCAGCAGGTGGGCGAGCGCCCGGCCGGCCGCCGCTTCCCACCGCGGGCTCCAGAGCCACCAGTGGCGCGTCCCCCGACGCGATCCCCATGAGGCGATCGGTTCGAAGGGGGGCGTTCTCCTCTCCTCCGCCAGCAGCTCCGCCCAGGAGAGCGGTACGCGGTCGGCGTCCCCGACCGGGTGACGGCGCACGGCGTCCGGGGCGAGCCAGACCGCCTGCCAGAGCGAGCAGTCGTCGATCCTGCTCGCCACGGGCAGACCGCACGCCTCGCAGGCCATGTTGGGTCCGTCCGCCCCGTCGAGGCCGCAGCAGGAGCCGGCGCCCTTCTCGGGGATCAGCAGGGTGCCACGGGCGTCTCCGGGGGCGATGGCGATCGCGCCCGGCAAGCCGTGGGACAGGGCGTGGACCGGCGCGTGGATGCCGCGAGCCGCGGCCTCCTCCGGCCCGGTCTCCTCCCACACCCGCCACGGCGGCCCCCACGGCTCGGGTTCCACGGCGAAGGTGCCCGGCTCCATCAGCACGGGGAGCTGTACCCCGTTCCCGTACGTCTGATGGGCGTGGACCGGCAGGGCGACCTCGGACAGCGGGGCGGTCAGGCGCGCGCCGCACCCCGCACACACGAAAACGACCACATGTCCTCCGCTGGGGAAAGAGGCATCGTCGCAGCTCGGTGGTGGTCGGCCAAGGTGTTTTCGTCCACCCTGGGGCGTCGGGGCCCGGACGCCGTACGGCAGGATGGTGCCATGAGCGTAGTCAAGATCAATGTGCTGACCGTTCCCGCCGAACAGCGGGAAACCCTCGAGAAGCGCTTCGCGTCACGCGCCGGCGCCGTCGAGAACTCCGACGGCTTCGAATGGTTCGAGCTTCTCCGCCCCGTCGAAGGGACTGACGACTACCTGGTGTACACGCGGTGGCGTGACGAGGAGTCGTTCCAGGCGTGGATGGAGGGCCCGATGAAGGCGGCTCACCAGGGCGGCGGCGACCGCCCGAAGCCGGCCTCCAGCAGTTCCTCGGTGTGGTCCTTCGAGGTCGTGCAGCAGGCCGCGCCGAAGAGCGCGTAGGCGAGCGCGTACCCGATGTGTCACCTGCCCGGACCGGCCCATGACCGGCCGGGCAGGGCTCTGTGGGCTGCCGGGATCGGGGCGCGTCAGCGGTCGGTCGGCGGCGGCCCGGACAGGCCGGTGTCGAGCATGATGCGTTCGACAGTGCCGTCCAGGACGCTGTCGGAGCCGATCACGGTCTCGGCGAACGGCACGTCCAGGTAGTACCCGTGGGTCCGGGCCCGGCCCGAGCCGAACACCTCCCGCCAGGCTCCATCACGTCACTCCCAGGGTGCATGCGGTCTCCTCCCGGCGGTTGATTCCCCACGACTCGCACGTTTTTAAGATCATTCTGCGAGGAACGGACCGATCGACCGGTGGAGCACCACATGACACTGCTGGATGTACTGCTGGACGCGGTCCGTGAGGCTCCCGGGCAGGTCGTCGTGCATGTGCGCGGCGACGGCAGCGAACTGACCGTCACGCTGCGCGAACTCCTGGACGATTCCTTGCGCGTGGCCGGCGGATTCCGGGAGGCGGGGGTGGCGCCGGGGACCTGTGTGCCGTTGCTGGCGGACCGCAGCGAGGACTTCCAGCCGATGTTCTGGGGTGCGTTGGCGGCCGGTCTGGTTCCGGTTCCGCTGGCTCCGGACGCCCGTCGGGTGCTGCCGGTCTGGGAGCACCTGGGGCGGCCGCCCGTCGTCGTGGACGGCTCGACCGCGTCTCTGGCGGGCGAACTCCCCGACGGTGTACGCGCCCTGGCTCTCGATGTCCTGCGGGAGGGGCCGGCCCTGCGGGAGCCGGCCCCTCCCTCGGGCCCCGATGATGTCGCGTTCGTGCAGTTCTCCTCGGGGAGCACCGGTGCGCCCAAGGGGGTGGAGGTGACGCACGGTGCGGTGCTGGCCAATCTGGAGCAGATACGGGCCGCATCGGCGCTCGGCGCCGACGACGTGGTGGTCAGCTGGATGCCGTACTTCCACGACATGGGGCTCATCGGCACCCATCTCGCTCCGCTGGCCGCCCGGGCCAGGCAGGTCAAGATCGGCCCGTTGACGTTCGCCAAGCGGCCCCGCGTGTGGTTCGAGGTGGCGGCCCGGCACCGGGCCACGGTGCTGTCCGCGGCCAACTTCGCGCTGGCGCTGGCCGTACGCCGTGTTCCCGACGAGGTCCTGGCCCGGCTGGACCTCTCGGCCGTACGGCTGCTCCTGGTCGGCGCGGAGCCGATCGCGCCCGCGGTGTGGCGTGCGTTCGCCCTCAAGACGCGGCCGGCGGGGCTGGATCCGGCGGCGGCCCAGCCCGTCTACGGCCTGGCGGAGGCGACGCTGGCGGTGACCTTCCCGCCGCCCGGGGAAGTGGCCGAGCCGCTGATCCTGGACCGGGCGTCGTTGAGCCGTGGAGTGGCGGTGGACGCCGAACCGGGCGAAGGAACCGTCGAGTTGATGGATGTGGGGCGGCCCGTGGCGGGCTGCGCCGTCCGGATCGTCGATGACGCGGGCACCGTTCTCGGGGACCGGCGCGTCGGCCACATCGTGGTGAGCGGGCCCCAACTGGCCCGTGGCTACCACCGCCTTCCCGGCGTGAGCGCGGAGGTGTTCGCCGAGGGGTGGCTCCGCACCGGTGATCTCGGGTTCCTGCGGGACGGGCGGCTGTGCGTCACCGGCCGGCACAAGGACGTGCTGTTCCTCAACGGCCGCACCTTCCACGCCACGGACCTGGAGTCGGTCGCGGCGGCGACGCCCGGGCTGCCGCCCGGCGTCCCGGCGGTGATCGGTTCGACCGACCCGGTCAGCGGTGCGGAGCGCGTCGTGGTGTTCGTCCCCTGGGCGCGGCCCCCGCGCGATGCGGCGGAGGTGCTCGAACGTGTCGCGGGCCGGGTGCGCGAGGCCCTGTTCCATGACGATGTGCGGGTGCTGGCCCTGCCGCCGGGGGCGTTCCCCCGGACGACGAGCGGCAAGCTGCAGCGTCGGCGGTTGCGGGAGCGGTTCGAGGAGGGCGCGTTCGCGGGCGGTGAGCGGCGGGCGGCCGAGTTCGCGGCGGGTGGCGGCGCTGGTCCCCCGTCCGCCGCGGCTGCCGGCCCGGCGGAGGCGCCGCGGTCGCCGGCGGAGCCCCGCGCGGAGGCGCCCCGGGCGTGGGCCGGGACCGTCGAGGCCGTGCGGGAGGTGTGGGCGCGGGTACTGGGCCGGTCCGCCGGGTCGATCGGGGCGTACGAGTCTTTCGGGAGCCTCGGAGGGACGTCGCTGAAGGCCATGGAGGTGTTGGTGGCGCTGGAGGACGCGTTCGGTGTGACGTTGCCGCCGGCGGTCATCCGTGACCACGGCACGGTGACCGCTCTCGCCGGGCACCTTCTGACCATTGTCCCCGGGGCGGACGCGGCCTCCGCCTCCACACCCACTTCCGCGCCCGCCTTCTCGCCTGCTTCCCCCGGAGCCGCTACCTCTGCGGCCGTCATCGGGATGGCCTGCCGGTTCCCCGGCGCCGACACCCCCGAGGCCTTCTGGGACCTGCTCGTCGACGGGCACGACGCCGTCATCCCCGTACCGCACGGGCGTTGGGACGACGGCCATGACGGCCACGACGGTCCGGGGGCCGGGCCGGCAGTTCCCCGGAGGCGTTGGGCGGCGTTGCTGGAGGACCCGGCCGTTTTCGACGCCGGATACTTCGGCATCGGCGAGGACGAGGCACGCGTGCTCGACCCGCAGGCGCGGCTCTTCCTCGAACTCGCGCACGAGGCCCTCGAACGTGCCGGATACGCGGGGCCCCGTCGGCTCGGTCGCAGGGTCGGTGTGTTCGTGGCGGTCGGGGACAGTGGCTACCGGGAGGTCCTGGACCGGGCCTCGGCCGACGGTTCTCCGCCGCCCGCCACGCTCACCGGGAATCTGCCCGCCCTCATCGCCGCCCGGGTCTCCCAGTGTCTCGACCTCGACGGTCCCGCGCTCGCCGTGGACACGGCCTGCTCGTCGGGTCTCGTGGCGCTGCATCTGGCCCGGCGCAGCCTCCTGGACGGTGAGTGCGACCTCGCCGTCGTCGGCGGGGTCAACCTCCATCTGACCTCCGCCCCGCACCGGCTGCTGGAAGAGGCGGGGGCCCTGTCCCCCACCGGGCGCAGCCGCGCTTTCAGCGCCGACGCCGACGGCTTCGTGCCCGGCGAGGGAGGTGCGGCGATCGTCCTGACGCGTCTCGACGCGGCCCGGCTCGCGGACGATCCGGTGCTCGCTGTGGTCCGGGGCACGGCCGTCAACAACGACGGCCGGTCGATGAGCCTCATGGCGCCCAACCCGTTGCGGCAGCGCGAGGCCATCACCCGGGCGTACGAGGCGGCGGGCGTCGATCCCGCCTCGGTGAGCTATGTGGAGGCCCACGGGACCGGCACGGCCGTAGGGGACCCGATCGAGCTGCGGTCGCTGGCCCACGCGTTTCCCGTACGGCCCGACGGCGAGCCGCGGTTGCTCGGTTCGGTGAAGACGAACATCGGGCATCTGCTGAACGCCGCCGCGCTGCCCGCGCTGGTGAAGGTCGTGCTGGCCCTGGGCCATCGCAGGCTGCCGCCGTCGCTGCACCACACCCCTGCCTCGTCGGGCCTCGCCCCCGCCGGCTTCTCCGTGGTGACCGAGGCCCGGGAGTGGACGTCCGCCGGGCCTCTCGTCGCGGGGATCAACGCGTTCGGTTTCGGCGGTACGAACGCCCATGCCGTTCTCGAGCAGGCTCCGCTCCCGCCGTCGCCGGGTCCCGCGCGCGAAGTCGCGGCCGAGGGGCCTCACTTGCTGACCCTCTCGGCGCGCAGTGCGGGCGGGCTGCGTGACGCGGTGGCCCAGCTCGCCGTGCATCTGGAGACCCGTCCGCACCTGCGCGAGGGCGACGTCTGCCGGACCGCGAGCTCGTCCCGGGACGAGGGACCTCACCGGCTCGCCCTCGTCGCGGACGGTGAGCTGCGGGAACAGCTCACCGCTGTCGCCGCCGGGCCGGGCGAGGCGGGCGGGCGCGTCGGGAGCCTCGTCCGTTCCCGGCCGCGCGTGGCGTTCCTGTTTCCCGGGCAGGGAGCGCAGTTCCCCGGCCAGGATTTGGCGCTGTACCGGACGGCGTCGGTGTTCCGGGACACGTTCGACGAGGCGTCCGCCGTCCTCGGCCCGGTGTGCGGGCGGACCCTGCTGGACTGGGGGCTGGACCCGGAGGTGGACGCCGCCGCGCAGGCCGTGACGGAGGTGGCGCAGCCGCTCCTCGTCGCCTCCGGGGTGGCGCTCGCCCGCCAGCTGCGTGCCTGGGGCGTGGCGCCCGACGCGGTCGCCGGGCACAGCGTCGGGGAGATCACCGCCGCCTGTTCCAGCGGGGTGCTGACACTTCGGGAGGCGGTGCGGTTCGCGGCCGAACGCGGCCGTCTCATGGGTACGTTCACCGAGCCGGGCGCCATGATCGCCGTCCGTGGAGGTGAGGACGCGGTCGCCGCGGTGGTGACGGCGTCCGACGGGGCGCTCGCGGTGGCCGCGTACAACGGTCCCGGGCTCCAGGTCCTCTCCGGGACCGTCTCCGCCGTGGAGCGCGCCGTCCTCGCCCTCGACGCCCAGTCCGTCCCCACCCGTCGCCTGCGGGTCTCCCGGGCCTTTCACTCACCGCTGATGCGGCCGGTCGCCGGCCGGCTCGCCGACGCGGCCCGTGCGCTGACCCCGCAGGCCCCGTCCGTTCCGCTCATGAGCACCGTCACCGCCGAGTGGCAGCCGGTCCTCGGCCCGCAGTATCTGCGCGAGCACGCCGAGCGCCCGGTGCTGTTCGGGGCGGCCGTGGATCGTCTGGCCCGGGAGGGGTACGACACCTTCGTCGAGGTCGGCCACGGAGCGATCCTGTCGGGCGCGGTCCGCGCGGCGGTGGGGGTGGGGGCGGGGAGGTACGCGAGTGGCGCGGCCGGTAGCTCCGGTGCGGCTGATACATCCCGTGCGGCCGATGCCTCCAGCGCTTCCGACGCGACACGTGGCTCGGTCACGGTGATGTCCGCCCTGCCGGGGCGTACTGACGACCGCGCGGACGCGGAGCGGCTGCCCGGTGACGAGCACGGCGGGCGCAGGGCGCTCCTGAAGACCGTCGGCCGCCTGTGGTCGCTCGGCGTGCCGCTGGACCGGACCGCCCTCGACGCGGACCACCGCCGGATTCCCCTGCCCACCTACCCCTTCCAGCGCAGCCGGTACTGGGCCGGTCCGCCCGCGAGTCCTCTCCTGCACCGGGTCCTGTGGGCGGACGCCGCACTGCCCGGAAAGGCAGCGGGGACCGTGCGTTCGGTGCTGCTGACAGGACCCGACTCCGCGTCCGTCGACCGGCTCGCGTCGCAACTCGCAGCCGAGGGCGTCCGGATGTACGAACCGGGCGACGGGCCGCCGGACGCCGTGGTTTTGGTGGCCGGGCCCGCCCCCGGTCAGGACACCGGCGACGCGCTCGGCCGGGCCCAGGACGCCGCGCTGGCCGCCTTCGACGAGGCACTCGCACGGTGGGACGAGACGCGTGCGGACCGGCTGCTGGTGCTGACCGAGGACGTGCACGTCACGGGGGCCGTACGGGAAAATCCGCAGCCGGCCCACGCCGTGCTCGGCGGACTGCTGCTGGCTCTGCCGCAGGAGACTCCGGGTGCTTCGGCCATCGCCGTCGACCTCTGTTCGCTGGACACCCCGTCCCAGCGCCTGGTGGCCGTGCTGGCCGAGCTGGCGTCGGGCGGTGTTCCGGGCAGCGTCGACACCGTCGCCTGGCGCGCGGGGCGCAGGCTCGCCCGCCGCTTCGTACCGCTGCCGGGCGGCGGCACAGCACCGGCCGAGGCGACGCGGTCACCGCTGCCGCCCGACGGCACCTTCCTCATCACCGGGGGCGGCGGCGGAATCGGAGCTGCGCTCGCCCGGGACCTCGCCGGCCGGGGCCGCCCGACCCTCGTGCTCGCCGGACGCTCCCCGCGACCGCCCGAGGGGCTGGCCGAGGAACTCCGGGCGCTGGGCGCCACGGTCCACTACCGCGTGGCCGACGTCTCGGTGGAGCGGGATGTCGACGCGCTCCTCGCCGGACTGCCCCGCCTCGACGCCCTCTTCCACGCCGCGGGGGTGGTGCGGCCCGGCACCCTGCGGAACAGGCGCGCGGAGGAGACGGCGGACGTCATGGCCGCCAAGACCCGGGGCAGCCTGCTGCTCTCGCTGGCCCTGCGCCGGCACGGGCTCGACCCGGCGGTCCGTATCGCCTTCTCCTCCGTCGGTGCCGTGCTGCCCGGCCTGGCGGGCGCGCTGGGCGACTACGCCGGCGCCAACGCCTTCCTCGACGCGTTCGCCGCGTCGGAACGACACGCGGGCAGGCCCTGGCAGTCGGTGAACCTCGCCGCCATCGCCGGGACGGGGATGGCAGCGGCGCTCGGCACCGGGCCCGATGGGGAATCCGCCCCTGTGCGGAGCGCCGGGGGCCGGCCCGTCGCCCCCGGTCCCGCACTGGCGGCGCTCCGCACGGCATGCGGCGTCGACGCGGCTCAGCTGCTGCTCGCCGACCTCACGCCGTTCCCGCGACCTGCGGTCGTCACGCCCCCGACCGTGACGGCGGCAGCCACGGGAACGGGGCTGGCGGCGTCGGGCCGGGTACTCAGCCCCGCCGCCGCCACCATCGGTGCCGGCACCGGCACGAGCGTGAGCATGGGCCGCAGTACGCGCCCGGGGGGCCAACCCCGTACCGGTACCGCCGCGTTGCTCCGTGGGCTGCTGGCCTCGGCGCTGGGTCTGCCTCCCGCCGGGATTCCCGACGACGAGCCGTTCCTCACCCTCGGCCTCGACTCGCTCGCCGCCGTCGACCTCGTCAAGCAGCTCGAACGGGAGCTGGACAGGCCCCTGCCCGCGACGCTCTTCTTCGAATACCGGACCGTCGGCGAGCTGGCCGCGCACCTCGACACCACCCCCGCCCCGGCTCCGGTGGCGACCCCTGGGCCTGCCGCTGTGCCCGCCCCCGTGCCGGACGGGGTGGCCTTCCCCCTCACCCCCGTCCAACGGGCCCTGTACACCAGCAGTCGGCTCCACCCGGAGGTGCCGGCCCACGGCTACGTCCGCCAGACCGTCCAAGGCCCCCTGGACACCCGGCTCCTGGGCCGGGCGCTCGCCGCGCTCGCCGACCGGCACACCATGCTGAGGATCCGCGTCGAGAGCATCGGGAGCACCCCGGACGGGATCGGCTCGGCGACACCGCGGCAGTACGTCGCACCGCCCGCCGATCTCTCCACCTGGTACGAGGTACACGAGCTTTCCGGACGTATCGAGGAGCTCGAAACGGCTCTGTGCAACCGGCCGTTCGACCTCGCCGCCGAGCCTCCCGTACGCGCGGTCCTCGCCCGGGAGAGTCCGGAGCTGTCCCATCTGGTGCTGGTGATCCACCATGCGGCCGGTGACGGATACAGCCTCAACGTCCTTGCCGGGGAGCTCTGGTCGCTCTACACCGCCCTCGCCCACGGTCACGGGGACGAGCACGGGCACGGGCACGGGCACGCACCGACGCTGCCTGCACTCGGCACCGACTTCGCGCGGTACGCGGCGGCCGCTGCCGATGAGCGGTCCTCCACGGACGGCGCGAGGGCTCTCGCCGCCGACCGGCGGTACTGGTCGGAGCGGCTGGCCTCCCGGGGCGAGCCGCTGCGCCTGCCGTACGACGGTGATCCGTCGGCCCTTCCGACGGCTCCCCTGGCCACGCATCAGAGCGCCCTCGACGCGGCGCTGACCGCCGCGTTGGAGAAGCGGGCCGCGGCTCACGGGGTGAGCCTGTTCCATCTGCTGCTGGCCGTGCACGTGCGCTGTCTCGCCCGGTGGAGCGGTCAGCGGGAGATCGCGGTGAACGTCGCCCGCGCCCGGCGGGAGGGCCGGCTGCCGGGTCTGGACCGGCTTGTGGGGCCGCTCGCCGACACCCTCCCCCTGCTGTGCGCGACGGACCCGGACGAACCGGTCGAGGCCCTGGCCGAACGGCTCGCGAGGATCTGGCTGGAGAGCGAGCAGCACGCGGGCCTCACCGGCCTCGACCTGGCGGGGCTGCTGCCGACGGACCCGTCCGAGGCCGGACCCCGCACGGTGAGCCCGGCCGGCTTCAGCTTCTCGCGCTTCCCCGCTGCCCTCGACGGGCGTTGTCCGGTGAGCGTGCGGCCGACCGCCGCCGGCACCGCCACCGCCGCGACCCGCCTGAGCCTGCTGTGCTGGCAGGACGAGACGGTCCTGCGCTTCTCGTGGAACTTTCCCGTCCGGCTCTTCGACCCGGCGACCGTCGCCCGCCTGGACCGCGACTTCCACGACGAGCTCGCCGCTCTCGTCCGGCCTCGGCCCGACGTCCCGGATCTTCCCGTGGCCCGGACCCCGGTCGGGCCCCTGACCCGGCCCCTGGCCGCTGCCGGAACCGTGCGGGACGAGCCCGCTTCCGCCGCACCGGCGGTCACGGGAGCCACGGAAACCACGTCACGGCGGGACACCGGGTCGGCCACCCTCGTGCGCCGGCTGGTCGAACGGTTCCGGGCCACCCCGGACGCGGTCGCCGTCGACACCGGCGACGCCACCCTGACGTACGCCGAACTCGACCGCGCCTCCCACGCCCTCGCGGCCTCGCTCCCGGCCCGCGGCGTCACCCCGGGCAGCCTCGTCGGGCTGCTCACCGAGCCCGGCGCGGACACCGTCGTCGCGGTCGTCGCGGCCCTGCGCGCCGGGGCGGGCTGGGTTCCGCTGGACGCAGGTCACCCGGCCGCGCGGCTGGTGGACCAGCTCACGCGCTCGGGGGCACGTACGGTGCTGTGTCACGCCGCCACCCGGGAGGTGGGGGAAACGCTCGGCGACGACATCACCCTGGTGT
The DNA here is from genome assembly GCF_044757365.1 of Streptomyces sp. NPDC091289. Taxonomy (NCBI): domain Bacteria; kingdom Bacillati; phylum Actinomycetota; class Actinomycetes; order Kitasatosporales; family Streptomycetaceae; genus Streptomyces; species Streptomyces sp. NPDC091289. The sequence continues at coordinate 58,523 of NZ_JBIVUT010000028.1, read as the reverse complement.
CCGTCGACGCGTCCGCGCCGCTCCCGTCCGTCGACGCCGGTGCCGTCCGGTCCCCGGACGCGGCCCCCGCACCCGACGGCCCGGTCGGCGCGGGCGAGACCGCCTATGTGATCTTCACTTCCGGATCCACCGGCCGGCCCAAGGCCGTGCCCATCGCCCACCGGTCGATGGAGAACTACCTCGACTGGGCGATCGGCGCCTTCGGGTACGACGAGCGCGACCGGCTCGCCCAGACCGCGTCACCCTGCTTCGACGCCTCCGTCCGCCAGCTCCTCGCCCCGCTGCTCGTCGGCGCCACCGTCGTCACGGTGGCCTGGGACCTGCTGCGCGACCCCGACCGGCTGCTGACGTACGTCGAACGGAGCCGGATCACCGTCTGGAGCTCCGTCCCCACGCTCTGGGAACAGCTCCTCGGCGCATCCGAGGAGCGAGTACGGCGCGGCGCACCGCGGCCGGACCTCTCCGCGCTCCGGTGGATCCATGTCGGCGGCGAGGCCCTGTCACCCGCCCACGTACGCCGCTGGTTCGACCTCTTCGGCGACGGCCAGCACATCGCCAACCTGTACGGCCCGACCGAGGCGACCATCAACACGAGCTGCCACATCATCCGCACCCGGCCCGGCGACCAGGTGCGGCGACTCCCCATCGGCCGCCCGGTCTCGGGCACGGAGGTGGAGGTCGTCGGCCCCGACGGGGAGCGCCTGCGGCCCGGCGAGGCCGGCGAGCTCCTCATCTCCGGCATCGGCCTGACCCCGGGGTACCTCGGCGAACCCGCCCTGACCGAGGCCGCGTTCACCGTCCGTCACGGGCGGCGCTGGTACCGCAGCGGCGACCGGGTGCAGTGTTCCGAGGACGGCACCCTGGAGTTCCTCGGGCGGCTGGACGACCAGGTGAAGATCCGGGGCAACCGGGTCGAGCCGGGCGAGATCGAGGCGGTGCTCGAGACCCACCCGGACGTCACCCACGCCGTCGTCCTCGCCGAGGACGGACGCCTCACCGCCTTCGTGACACCCGGGCCCGGATCGTCCCGGGCGGATGCCGTGGCGCTGCGGCTCCATCTGGCGAAGTCGCTGCCTCCGTACATGCTTCCGTCCCGGATCACCCGTATCGGCAGGATGCCGCTCACCAACACGGGCAAGATCGACCGCCGTACACTGCCGACACTCCCGACGCTCCCGACACACCGGACGCTTCAGGAAGCGACCGTCGCGCCCGGGGCGGACCCCGATGCCGGCCTCGGCGCGCGTACGGGCGATGTCCGTACACCGCCCCGCACGCCGACCGAGGTCCGGCTGGCCGCCGTCTGGTCCGCCCTGTTCCGGACCGACGACGTGTGCCGTGAGGACGACTTCTTCGCGCTGGGCGGCGACTCCCTGCTCGTGCTGGAGGTGTTCGCCCGGCTGGAGCAGCAGGGCGGGCCGCTCCCCCGGCCGACCGTGATCTACCGTCACCGTACGCTCGCCGCCCTCGCGGGCGCGGTGGACGCGGTGGACGCGGGCGGCGACGCCGTGGCGCACGTGTCGGCGTGGGAACCCGATGAGGCCGCCACCCTCTCCCGGGCCCTCGATCCGGCCGCGAGTCCGGCGCCCTTCCCTCTCACCCCCACCCAGCGGGGCTTCCTGCTGGCCGAAGCCATCGCACCGGGCGCGACCTCGTCCGGGCTCACGCGGCTGCGGCTGCGCGGAACCCTCGACCGCGACCGCTTCCAGAGCGCGGTGGACACGCTCGTCGTACGCCATCCGATGCTGCGCACTGTCTTCCCGGCCGGGGCCCGCCCGGCCGTTCAGCAGGAACTTCCGCCCTCACTGCGCCTGCCGGTCGACTTCGAGTCCCTCACCGACCCGGAGCAGGTGGAAGAACGGGTCACCGCCGAACGGGCCCGCCGTTTCGAACCCTGGGCCTGGCCGCTGCTGCGCCTGCGGGTGCTTACCGTCGCCCCCGACGAACACGTCCTGGTGGCACACGCCCACCACATCATCGGCGACGGTTACAGCGCCGCGCTCCTGGTACGGGAGCTGACGACCGTGTACGACGCCCTGTCCCGCGGTGAGGAACCGGCGGCGGCCCCCTTGCGCCCCTTGCGCAGCACCTTCCGCGACCACGCCGTCCGGCTCGCGGAACGCACCTCCTCCGCCTCCGCGACGGCCCCCGGTTCGGGCTCCGTCACGACGAGCGGCGAGGACCGGTGGGCACGCCTCGGTGCGCCCTACCGGCCGCCCGTGCTCTCCGCCGGTCGGGCCGCCGGCACGCCTCCGGGGACCGCCGCGACCCCGCTGTTCCACACCCACCGGTTCACGGTCGACGCCGAGCAGGTGACAGCGCTGCGCAGCCTTGCCGCACGTACCGGCTCCACCCTCCACGCCCCGGTGCTCACCGCCTACTACCGGGCGCTCGTAGCCGCCACCGGCCAGGCGGATCTGCTGCTCGGTCTCGCGGTGAGCGGCCGGGACCCTGCCCTGCCCGACGCGCACCGGGTGTTCGGTCCCTTCGCCACGGCCGTTCCCCTACGGCCGGCCGCTCCGGCGTCCGGCCGGACCGACGACGCGGGTTTCGAGGACGATGTGCGGCGCGTCGCGGCCGAGGCCGTCGCGGCGCAGACCCACGAGGGGGCCGTGCCGCTGCTGCCCAACGGGCTGCCCCTGACCTCGCAGTTCTTCTTCACCTATCTGGACTTCTCCGCCCTGGGCGCGGAGAGCGGCGGGGCGCTGACGGTCACCCGGGAGGACGGCGACAGCGCGTACACGCCGCCTCCGGCCGGTACGGATGTGTTCCTCGCGGCCCGTCCGGACGGCGGGCGGCTGCGGATCACCGTCCGTGCGGCGGCGAGGGCGTTCACCCCGGAGGAGCTGGCCGCGTTCGCGGACTCGGTACGCGAGGGTCTCGGGCGGGCGGCGGCCTCGACCGTGCCCGGTCCAGTGCCCAGTCCCGACCCCGTGCCCAGTCACGGTCGCGGTCCCGGCCGCCTCGACCGGCCGGGCGGCTCCGGCCATGACCAGCCGATGGACGCGGCGCTCGTCGGCTATCTGCCGTCCCCGGCCGACCTCGCCCGGCTGGCGGGCCTGCCGGAGGCGGCGCTGCCACGCGAGGAGTTGCGGACCCTGCTGTTCCCCGGCGGGCGGCCACGGCTCCTGGAGACGCTGCGTACGCCGCTGGGCCGTTCCGGGTTCGTGTGTGTCCCGCTGTTCGCGGACGAACTCGTCCCCGGTGACGGCCTCCTCGGGCACACCACGCGGGGAGTGGGACTCGCCTCGTCCCTCGGTGCGCGGACCGTGTCCCTGGCCGGAATGATCCCGTCGCTCACCGGTTACGGCTTCGACGTCCTGCGGGCCGTCGGCGGGACCGGATCCGGTCCCGCTGTGCCTGCCGTCACCACGGGCCACGCGGCGACCGTCGTGTCCGTCGTCAGGACCGTGCACGCCGCTCTCGACGCGACCGGGCAGGAACTGGGCTCTCTCACCGTCGCGTTCGTGGGGCTCGGCTCGATCGGCTGCTCATCGCTGGAGTTGCTGCTCACCCGGGCCCAGCGGCCGCCCGCCCGGCTGCTGCTCTGTGACGTGCCGGGCAGCGGGCCGCGCCTGAAGGAACTGGCCGAAAGCCTCCTGGAGCGCGGCCTCGCCGAGGTCGTGGAGGTGGTCGAGTCGCACCAGGGGCTGCCCGACGCCGTGTACGGGGCCCGGCTGATCGTCGCGGCGGTCAGCGGGGGCGGCACGCTCCTGGACGTCGACCGGCTCGCACCGGGCACGACGGTGGTCGACGACTCCTTCCCGCACTGCTTCGACACGTCTCGTGCCATCGGCCGGATGGACCGGGCGAAGGACGTCCTGATCGTCGGTGGCGGGCTGTTGAGTGCCGGCACCACGGAACGGCAGGTGGCCGAGGGGCTGCCGGCCGCCGCCGTGGCCGGATATCTCGCGCAGCCGATGGTGCCGGACACCCTCGCGTCCTGCCGGCTGGAGTCCTTGCTCCATGCCTCGGGGGCCGATGTGCCGCTCGTCCACGGTCCGGTCGACGCGGCCACGGGCCTGGCCCACTGGGAGGCGGCGGAGGCGGCCGGTGTCCGTGCCGCGCCCCTTCACCTCCTCACTCGCACCGTCGACCCGGACATGCTCGCGCGGCACCCCTGGAGTTCATGAGCGTCTCAGCGTCTCAGCGTCTCCTCGTGCCGGACGCGGGAGCTCACGGGCTGCCGGCCGCGTTGTCAGTGGTCGGGATTAGGTTCGTTGATGTCCCGCCGCGATGGCGTGGACATCCCCTTTCGCATGATGGGAGTTGGCGCGTTGTCGGTCTGGGAGAAGTCGAGTACCGCGCGGGTGGTGCCGCCCGCGCGGCCGCGGAAGCTGGCCAAGGTGCCGTTCGTCGAACTGGCCGACGGCCGGTTGCAGGGGGTCGTCTCCAGCGGATCGGACATCGGGCGGGTGTACGTGTCGTCCGTGGCGGCCCGGACGTACGCGTTCGCGTGCAGCACCAACAACAATCGGCCCTGCGGCGGTGCGCGCGGCACGTTCTGCAAGCACATCCAGGCGCTCGTCGGCGAGGCGGTCCTGCAGTACGGCGCGGAGCGCGTCGCCCGCTACCTCGCGGTGGACACCCCGGACGGAGAGCCCGACGCACAGACCCTCACCGCCGCCATGACTGCCGCGCGGCCGGAGCGGGGCGATTCCTCGGCGGCCGCACAGGTGTTCAGCCGCTTTCTGCGGCAGCTGGCCTATCTCGAGCTGGAGCCGGTCACCGCGCCGTTGCCCGAGATGCAGTGGTTCCCGCCGACGCGGGCGGTGGCCTGATGCGCGGCGACCTGCTGTCCGACCCGGTCGACGGACTCGACGAGGCACTCGCCGCCGTGGACGCCTTCGACGGGGCGCTGGTGGCCGGTCTGCTGCGGCCGGGGCCCGCCCAGGCGGCCGCGGTCGCCGGGCTCGCCGACGCCGTCGCCGGGACCCCGCTGGCCGCGCGGGTCGCGGAGGCAGCCGACAAAGCGAAGGCCGGAGCCGCCGGGGAGGATCACTTCGTGGCGCTCGCGGCCGCCCGCTGCGCACTGCTGGGCTCCGTGCACGACGCCTTGACGCACCGGATCGACGAGGCCGTCGGCCGGCCCACCGCCGAGCAGGAACAGGAGCAGGCGGAGGCGCAAGCCTCTCCCCCGGCGTCCGCCGTGCCGGAGCAGGGCACGAACCTCCTCGCGGCGGCCCGCAGTTGGCTGTGCGATCTCGCGCGCGGCGGCTGGCGGGGCATCGACCACGAGCTCGTCGCCGGGGCAGCGCCGGTGGTCTCCGCGATGCTGCCCGATCCGGGGCTGCGCCGCCGGGCGACGCTGCTCGACGGGTTCGCCGCCGAGCTCGCCGCGTCCTGTCCGGGGGCGACGCTGGAGCGTGTGCCGGTCCGCCGCTGGGCCGATCTGTGGTCGCGCGCCCTGCTGTTGACCGTGCCCGGCGCCGCCGGGGGGCCCGCGGTCGCCGCGGCGACCGGGCGTCTGCTGCCGCTCGGCGTCGATGTGCAGGAGCACGCGACGGCCGTGCAGGCGCAGGTCCACGCCGTGTTCGAGCCCGCGGACGGCGGGGCGCCGCGTCTGGTGCGCGCCGGGGTCGCGGCGCCCAAGCCCGACACGGTCGTCGGAGCGGGCCTGTGGCAGCTGCTGCGTCCCCGTACGGCTCTGCTCGGGGCGGTGAGCGAGGGCCGCTCGATGGAGCTGGACGCCATGCCGGTGACCGCCGAGGGGGATCTGCTCTGGGACGACGAGCGGGCCCGTTCGGGTGAGCCGGCCGACGCCTTCGCCACGGCGCGCGTGATACTGTCCGCCGCGACGGCCTCCCGTGTCGCGCCGCTGGACCGGCATCCGGTCCGGATCGCCGTTCCGGTGCTGCTGGAGGGTTACACCGCCCGGACCGAGGACGACCGCCTCACGTTCGACGTGGCCGGACAGCCCTTGGCCGTCGACACCGACCGGCTGCCCGCCGCCGGGCCGCTGACGCCCGAGGCGGTCGCGGCCTCCCACGCCTGTGTCGGGCTGCTGCGCTGGGATGCCGGGGAGTTCTTTCTCCAGCCGCTCGCGGTCGAGGCGACCGTGCGGAAGAAGGCCGTCGCCGTGCACGCCGGGGCATGGGCGGGCGGTACGACCGACAAGGCCGGTGTCCGGGCGGAGAAGGCCGCCACCGACGCCGTCGCCGTGCTGCGCGAGCGCGCCGGAAGGCTGTTGCGGAAATGACCGAGGACCTCACCGGGCTCACCCCCGGTCCCGCCGGGCCGCCGGAGCAGGCCGGGCCCGATCCGTACGACAACCGCCGTCAGGTGCTGTACTGGCGGCTCCTGGCCCGCCTCTTCGACGGTGAGGAGCAGCCCGCGCTGGAGTCGGCGAGCCTGGGGGTGGTCGAGGACATCGGTCTGCCGTCCGCGCTGCTGGATCCCGGGACTTCGCTCGACTCGGTCGTGCAGCGTCACCCGGAGCTGGCCGCCGAGTTCGACGGGCTGATGACACCGGAGGACGACGCGACCGGCGACCGTGACCGGGCGGCGGAGGTCCGGCGCGCCGCGCTGGTCTCGAAGGTGCTGCTGAATGTCTACGCGACCGGTTCGAGCACGGTGACCGCCGAGCAGCTGGCGCGCTGGCAGTCCGACGCGGGCTGGCTGGAGCGTGCGCTGGGCGGTCCGCCCGGCGGGCTCCGGGGCGGGCGGGCGGCGGGCGCGGGCCTGGACGCCGGTGGCCTCGGGCCCGAGCTGGCGGCGATCGAAGCGGACCTCGTGGGGCGCATGCGGCTGCGGGAGGTGTTGGCCGACCCGGCGCTGGCCGCGCGGCTGACGCCCAGCATGTCCCTGATCGAGCAGTTGCTGCGGGACAAGGGCAACCTGTCGGGTGTGGCCCTCGCCAACGCCAAGTCGCTCATCCGCCGTTACGTCGACGAGGTGGCCGAGGTCCTGCGTACGCAGGTGGAGAAAGCGACCGCCGGAGAGCTGGACCGTTCGGTGCCGCCCAAGCGCGTCTTCCGCAATCTCGACCTGGACCGCACGATCTGGAAGAACCTCACCAACTGGAGTCCGGAGGAGGAGCGGCTCTACGTCGATCGCCTCTACTACCGGCACACCGTCCGCAGGACGGCGCCGCAGCGGCTGATCGTCGTGGTGGACCAGTCCGGCTCCATGGTCGACTCGATGGTGAACTGCACCATCCTGGCCTCCATCTTCGCCGGGCTGCCGAAGGTCGACGTCCATCTGATCGCCTACGACACCCGCTCGATCGACCTCACACCATGGGTGCGCGACCCGTTCGACGTGCTGCTGCGCACGAATCTCGGCGGCGGGAACGACGGCCCCGTCGCGATGGCGATGGCCCGCCCGAAGATCGCCGAGCCGAAGAACACCGTCATGGTGTGGATCTCGGACTTCTACGAGTTCGACCGTTCCCAGCCACTGTTCGAAGGCATCGAGGCCGTTCACCGCTCGGGGGTGAAGTTCATTCCCGTCGGCTCGGTGACCAGCTCCGGACGGCAGGAGGTCAACCCCTGGTTCCGGGAGCGGTTCAAGGCCCTGGGCACGCCCGTGGTCTCCGGGCACATCGCCAAGCTCGTGCACGAACTCAAGACGTTCCTCACGTGAGCCCCGGGGACCCGGCGTCCCTGGGCTCCCTGGGCTCCCTGAGCCCTTTGACCTCCTTGACATTTTTCCCGCCTGTTCAGAAAGGCCCTCTCATGTCCGATGTGTTGCGTGCCCCCGCCGAGACCAAGTACGCCGAGGAGCTCGACTGGCTGGAGTCGATCGACGACAGCCCCAAGCCGTTCTCCTGGCGGCTCTCCCCGAAGATGGTCCGGCTGTTCGTCCTGGGGTCCGAGCGCGCCGACGGCCTGGACCGGGAGATCTCCCAGAAGTGGTTCGGTGACCGGAGCTTCGTCGAGCGCTCGATCGTCACCCTCGCCTCCGACCGCGGTCTGCTGCTGATAGGAGACCCCGGCACCGGCAAGAGCTGGCTGGCGGAGCTGCTGTCCGCCGCGATCTCCCGCAACTCCACGCTGGTGGTGCAGGGTACGGCCGGCACGACCGAGGACCACATCAAGTACTCCTGGAACGTGTCCATGGTCATCGCCAAGGGCCAGTCGCGTGAGTCGATGATCCCGTCGCCGATCATGACCGCGATGGAGACGGGCGCCATCGGCCGTTTCGAGGAACTGACCCGTTCCACCAGCGACGTCCAGGACGCGCTGATCTCGATTCTCTCGGAGAAGTACATCTCCGTCCCCGAGCTGCAGAGCGACGGTACGGACGGGGGCGACAACATCGTCTTCGCCAAGCCGGGCTTCTCGATCATCGCGACCGCCAACAGCCGTGACCGGGGCGTCAACGACCTGTCGTCCGCGCTGAAGCGCCGGTTCAACTTCGTACGCATCCCGGTCGTGACGAACAAGAAGAGCGAGGCGGAGATCGTCCGCTTCCGCACCGAGGAACTGCTGCGCCGCCACGCGATCGACCTGGACGTACCTCCGACGCTGCTCGACATCCTTCTCCGGAGCTTCGCCGATCTGCGGGCCTCGGCGGCCTCGGCGGGCAGCGACGACGAGAGGCTGGAGTCCGTGCTGTCGACGGCGGAGCAGATCGGTGTGCTGGAGGACGCCGTCCTGCACAGCAACTTCTTCGGCGAGAGCACGCTGACCGCCCGCACGCTCGGCTCCTCGCTCGTCGGCTCCCTCGCCCGGCGGGACCCCGAGGACCTGGCCATCTTCAACAAGTACCTGCACGGTGTCGTCGAGCCGCGCAGCAAGCAGGAGGGCGGCTCGTGGCCGGAGTTCCTGGACGGCGGCCGCGACACGATCGCCACGCTGTCATGAGCGGGTCCCCCACGGACGGCCCCGGGGAGAACGGCTCCGGAGAGAACGGCCCCGGGGAGGCGCCGTTCACCGCGCTGCGCGGGCAGTTGCACGAGGCCGCCACCGCCTTCGCCGGCGGGCCCGACGCGCTGGAGGGCATCCTCCTCGGCATGGTCGACGACGTCGACCGGGCGGTGCGCGAGCCGCTGGAGATCTTCCCGGTCTGCCACCACTCGCCCGCCTCCGCCCTCGCCATGGCCCGCCGGCTGCGCGAGAAGCAGCCCAAGGTCGTGTATCTGGAGCTGTGCGAGGACATGGCGCCGCTCCTCGGCGAGCTGCGCAACTGCCGCCTGCCGGTGGCCGTCCAGGCCTTCGCGAGCGACATCGACGGGTTCCCCGCCGAGTGGGCCCCGCTGTCGGTCGTGGCCCCGGTCACCGAGGCGTCCGCCGAGTATCAGGCCATCGCGTACGCCCTCGACACCCCGGGCGTCGAGCTGGTCCTCGTCGACCGGTCGTCCGACCACGTCTTCCAGTGGGACAGCCGCCACGGCGAGCGGGCCCCCGAGGAGGCGGCCGGTCCGGCGGCCGGGACGGCGGAGCCCGAGGCCGCGCTGCACGGTGAGGCGGTCGGCGTGGAGATCGGCGATCTGCGGCCCCGCTTCGCCGAGCTGGAGGAGCATCTGCTGCGCCACGGCAAGGTGCGGCACTGGTCGGAGTGGTGGCACCAGTACGTCGAGGTCCCGCTCGGCGACAGCGACCACGCCGCCTACCGCCAGGTCATGTTCCTCATCGGCAGCCTGTTCCGCCGGCTCGCCCCGGGCGACGGGGACCGGGTCCGGGTGGACGAGGAGCGCGAGCGATACATGTGGACCCGGATGCGCGAGCACCTGGCGTCGAGCGGGGCCGACCCGGAGGACTGCCTGTATGTGTGCGGCGCCTTCCACGCGGCCAGCCGGGTCGAGGAGTTCGGGGTGGCGGGCAGCGGGTCGTATGTGATCTCCCCGCGATCCGCCACCACCTGGCAGCACGGTCTGATCCCGTCCAGCCATGCGGCGATCGAGGCGCAGTTCGGGTTGGCTTCCGGCTCGGTGTCGATCGCCGCGACGCAGTGGGCGACGAACCTCAAGCGCACCCGGGTGCGGCCCTACCGGCTGGCCGGGCAGGACGGGGCGAAGAAGCCGCGCGCGGCGAAGAGGGCGGCCCCGGTCGTTTCCGCTCCCCCGGAGGAGGCCGCCACGGACCGGCTCTCCGGGTTCCTGCGACGGCCCCCCGTTCTCGACACGCTCGACGAGGCCGAGCTGCTGGGGTGGTCGGTGGACATCGTGCGCGCGGCACGGCGCAGCGGCTATCCGGCCTCCACCGCCGACGCCATCGCGGTGTTCGAGACGTCGATCCTGCTGGCCGGGATGCGGGACCGGGCCAAGCCGACGCCGTACGACTTCCAGGACGCGGCGATCACCTGCATCGAGAAGGACACGGTGCCGGGCCGGCGGGACGTGCGCCGTCTCGTCGAGATCATGATGGGCGGCGACCGGATCGGCCGGGTCGGCTACGACGCGCTGCCGCCGCTGGCCCGCGATGTGCACGACCGGCTCGCACCGCTGGAGTTGAGGCTCCAGCAGCGTGGTGTGCAGCGTGCGCTGCTGGACATGAACTCCCGCCCGGAGCTCGGGGCGTGCTCCGACGTCCTGTGGATGCTGCGCCGGCTGATGCCGCACGGCGCGGCCCGGCCGATCATGGGTGAGCGGAAGCTCGGCGAGCGTTCGATCCAGGAGTCCTGGGACCTGGCGCTGGGCACCCATCAGCGGGCGCTCATCGAGCTCGGTTACGAGGGGGTGAGCATCGAGCAGGTTCTGGAGCAGCGGCTGCGCCGCGATGCGTACGGGCCACGGGCGACGACGGCGGTCGTCCTCGCCGCCGTCGAGGACGCGACGCTGTATCTCCGCGGCCGCCGTCTCGCCGATGAGCTGGGCCACCGGGCCCTGGAGGTCCTGGCCGCCGAGCGCACCGTGGACGGGGCGCCGGAGGTGCTGCGGCGGGTGCGGGGGCTGCTGGCGTACTACCGCACCGGTGAGCCGGTGCTGCCGCCGTGGGTGGAGTCGTTCGTCAAGGCCGGTTACGCGCACTACTGCACCTTGCTGCCGACGGCGTTCACGGACGAGGACGTGACCGTGGGGCAGGTGGCGGCGATGCTGGGCTTCCTGTTCAGCATGGAGGGCCTGGCGCTGTCCCTGGGCTGCGACCGGGCCCAGCTGGAGCTGGCCGTCGCCCAGTCGCGCCCCACGGACCCGGAGCGGACGGCGCTCCTGTGGGCGGCGCAGGTGCAGCTCGGCGCCCTGTCCCGGGCCGAGCTGCGGGAGCGCTGCGGCGAGCTCCTGGCGAACCCGATGGTGGTGCCCGCCTATCCGCGTTATCTGAGCGGCTTCGTGCACGCGTTGGTGCCGGTGCCGGGGTTGGCGGACGTGGTGGTGGAGGCCGTGTCGAACGCGTTCGGGCGGCTGCCGGATCCGGTTCTGCTGCCGTGGCTGCCGACCCTGATCTCGACGCTGCGCGCCGGAGCGGCGGACCTGGCCCCGCTGTTGGTCCGTGAGGCGGGGCGGATCTTCCCGGCCCGGCTCGCCGCGCTGGACACGTGGGTACCGCCGTGGCGTGAGGTGCCGGAGGCGCATGCGCCGGCCACCGGCCGTGCGGAGGCGGCCGGCGGCGGGAGCCGTGGCGCCGCCCTGCTCTTCGCCCACCCGGGGACACTCGACGCGGTCGCGGAGCTGCTCGGCTGCGACGGCGTCTGGGCCACGCCCGACGCGGATGCCGCGGGTCCGGCGGGCGCGGTGCTGTCGGCCCGTCACCCGGACACCGCGATCGCGTGGGAGTCGCTGCTCATGAGGCCATGAATGACGTGAGGGATGTGTGCGGTGCCGGGAGTCCGATCGCCCCGGCACCGCGCCCGGCGGCACGAACCCTGCACCCGTCTGCTTGATATTGCTCGAAACGCTCGCCTAATATGCAGCTTCGAGCATTGACCGTCGAGAACGGGAACAGGGAGCGCAGATGACGCACGTGGCTCAGGAGCTGGCCAGCCAGCCCGACTGCTGGCAGGTGGCCGCCGGCATGGCGGACGGGCTCGCCCACCGGCTTCCGGCGGCCGGCGAGCGCATCGCCGTGGTCGGCTGCGGTACGTCGTACTTCATGGCCCAGGCCTACGCGGCTCTTCGGGAGGGCAGTGGCCAGGGCGAGACCGATGCCTTCGCCGCGTCGGAGTTCCCGGCAGGCCGCCCGTACGACCGGGTCCTGGCGCTGAGTCGCTCCGGCACCACGACGGAGGTGCTCGGACTCCTCGGGCAGATCGGTGACACGACGCGCCGCACGGTGGTCATCGGTGACCCCGACACCCCGATGGCGGCGATGGCCGACGACACGATCGTGCTGGAGTTCGCCGACGAGAAGTCCGTCGTGCAGACCCGCTTCGCGACCTCGGCGCTGACCCTGCTCCGCGCCCATCTGGGCCTGCACACCGACGCGGTCGTCGAGGACGCCCAGGTGGCGCTCGCCGAGCCGCTGCCCTCCGGTCTTGTGGAGTGCAGCCAGTTCACCTTCCTCGGCCAGGGGTGGAGCGTCGGGCTCGCCAACGAGGCGGCGCTGAAGATGCGCGAGGCCGCGCTCGCCTGGACCGAGGCGTACCCGGCGATGGAGTACCGGCACGGCCCGATCAGCATCTCCACCCGCTCCACCGCGACCTGGATGCTCGGCGAGGCCCCCTCCGGGCTGATGGACGAGGTGCACGCGACCGGCGCCCGCTGGGTGGCCGGCGGACTCGACCCGCTGGCGGAGCTGGTCCGGGTGCAGCGTCTGGCCCTGGCCATCGCGAACGCCCGCGGTCTCGACCCGGACCGGCCGCGCCACCTCACCCGCTCGGTCATCCTCAGCACCACGGCCTGACAGCCCGGCCACTCCACCCTCCCTTGCCTCTCTCCCGTCTCCCGCCGACGGTCCCTCATCCCGGAGTCGCCATGCCCATCGCCGCCACCGGCGATCTGATCGCCGAGGCCGCCGCGCGGCAGCGCGCGGTCGCCGCGTTCAACGTCATCACCCTCGAACACGCGGAAGCCATCGCCGAGGGCGCGGAGGCCGCGGGGTCGCCGGTGATCCTGCAGATCAGCGAGAACGCCGTCGCCTACCACCGGGGCCGGCCCCGTCCGCTCGCGCGCGCGGCGGCGGAGGTGGCGGACCAGGCCGCCGTGCCCGTGTCCCTGCACCTCGACCATGTGCAGTCGACCGAACTGCTGCACCGGGCGGCGGACTGCGGTTTCAGTTCGGCGATGTTCGACGCCGCCAAGCTGCCGTACGCGGAGAACCTGGCGGCCACCCGCGCCGCCGTCGTATGGGCGCACGAGCGGGGCCTGTGGCTGGAGGCCGAGCTCGGGCAGGTCGGCGGGAAGAACGGGGAGCCGGCGCTCGACGCCCATGCGCCCGGGGCCCGTACGGATCCCGACGAGGCCCGGTCGTTCGTGGCGGCCACCGGGGTCGACGCGCTGGCGGTGGCGGTCGGCACCTCGCACGCCATGACTTCGCGGGACGCCGTCATCGACCACGGTCTGCTGGGCAGGCTGCGGGAGGCCGTGCCGGTCCCGCTGGTGCTGCACGGTTCGTCCGGCGCCTCCGACGAGGAGCTGGCGCGCGCCGTGGCGGGCGGGATCCGCAAGGTCAACATCGGTACCGCGCTCAACATCGCGATGACCGGAGCGATACGGGAGCGGCTGGCCCAGGACGACCGGGGCGTGGACCCGCGCCGCTATCTGGCGGACGGGCGGGACGCGATGGCCCGCACGGTGGCCCGGATGATCTCGCTGCTGCCTTCGGGGAGGGCGCACGCCGCGTGACGAGCAGGAAGGTGAGATCCGCCCGGACCTGACGTCCGGGGGGGGCGGAGGTGATGGGCTCCGACGAGGGCACGGCCGGCACCCGGCGCGGCAAGGCCGACACCAGCGCCGCGGGCAGTCCGTCGCGAGCGAAGCGACTTCCGGCCCGGCAGCTTCCGGACGGGCGGTCTCCGGCCACAGTCGTACGAGAAGGGCGGCCGAGTCGGCGCAGGCGCGGCCGAGGGCTCCGGCGCCCTCCCCTCCTCGTCGGTGGGGGTATGGCCGAGGGCCGCCGCCACGGTGCGTGCCGCCTCCGGTCAGAGGGGTTCGGTGTCGACGAGGGCGCCGTCCCTGTCGAGGAGGACCGCGCGCGGCACGGTGGGTATCCGGCTGCCGTCGAGCGTCCAGTGCGAGTCGGGCGTACGGTCCAGGGCCGCGTACACCTGGGCGGCGACGTCCTCGTGCCGGACCGGGCGGGCGGGGCGGGCCCCGGCCGTGATGTCCGGGCCCGCGCAGGCCAGCCACGCGGTGCGTTCGGCCGGGCTGTCACCGCCGTGACCGCCTTCGTCGCGGTGTCCGTGGTCGGTGACGACGAGGACGGTCCAGGCCTCGGCCTCGTACGAGGGGCGTGAGCGCACGGCCGTCAGGAGCTCGCCCAGGCGGCGGTCGGCCGCCCGGATCGACGCCTCGTACGCGTCGCCGCAGCCGAGGTGGTGGGCCGTCTCGTCGGGGGCGCCGAGGTAGACGAAGGACGCCTCGGGGTCCTCGTGGGTGAGGACGCCCACCGCGTCGCGCACGGTCGAGGCGTCGGCCTCCTCCCAGGCGGCGGGGGTGTCGGCGGCCGGTGCGTGGTGGGTGAGCCGCGTGGGCCTGCGGAGCATCGGGCCGCCGTCGGCGACGGTGACCAGGGGTTCCCACGCGGCGGCCGCATAGGTGCGGCGGCCGTCCTGGCGGGCCAGGCGGGTCGTGAAGTCCGGGAAGACGCCCAGCCGGTGGCCGCTGAAGTCGTTGCTCCACACGGCGTGCTTGGTGACGCTCACACCCGTGAGGATCGTCGCCCAGCACGGCCCGGACATGGTCGGCGTGCCCTCCCCCACGGCCACCGGGGCCAGGAAGCCCGCGTCGGCCACCGTGTCGAGGTGCGGGGTGGGCACGCGGTTCAGGGTGTCGAGGCGCACTCCGTCGATGCCGACGACGAGCACCCGGCGGGCACGGGACATGGCGGGTCTCCCGGGAGGGGTACGAGGGGTGTACGGGTACGGGGTCAGGCCTGCTGGTGCAGGGTGCGGGGGTCCACGGCGTGGGCGAACGGCAGGCCGTGCGCGTAGCGTTCGAGCTCGTCGACGGCGGCGTCCGCGAGCCGGTGGAGTTCGCCGCCCTGGGACCCGGCGATGTGCGGGGTGAGCAGCACGTTCGGCAGGTCGTAGAGGGGCGAGTCGGCGGGCAGGACTTCCGGTTCGGTGTGGTCGAGCACGGCGTGCAGCCGTCCGGAGACCAGTTCCTTGACCAGCGCTGCGGTGTCCACCAGGGAGCCGCGCGCGGTGTTGACGAGGGTCGCCCCGTCCCGCATCAGGGCGAGGCGTCCGGCGTCGAACAGGTGCCGGGTCGCGGGGAGTTCGGGGGCGTGGATGCTCACGACGTCGCTCTCGGCCGCCAGGGCGTCGAGTTCGACCCGTTCCACGCCCAGGGTCCGGGCGCCGGCTTCGTCCAGGTACGGGTCGTGGACCAGGACGCGCAGATCGTAGGGGCGCAGCAGTTCGACGACGCGGCGTCCGATGCGGGAGGCGCCGACGATGCCCACGGTGCGGCGGTAGTTGCCGACGGCGGGGAACCGTTCGAGGAGGTTCACCCGGGTGCGTGCCGCGCGGTAGACGCGGGCGCTCTCCAGGATGTTCTTGTTGGCGAAGAGGATCGCCGCGACCGTGTATTCGGCGACCGGGAAGGCGTTGGCCGTCGCGGCGGTGCTGACGGTGATGCCGCGGTCCCAGACGTCCTGGGTGATGTGGTGCTTGACGGAGCCGGCGGCGTGGATGACGGCGCGCAGCCGGGGCATGGCGCTCAGGGCGGCCGGGCCGAGCGGCGGGCAGCCCCAGCCGGTGAACAGGACCTCGGCCTCGTGGAGCCCGGTGCGCTGGGCGGGGTCGTCGGCGTCGAAGTCGGTGACGAGGAGGCCGGGGACCAGGTCGGCGACGCGGGCGAGCCGGTCCAGGGCCTCGGGGGCCAGGATCGCCGCACGGGTCTCGCCGCTCATCGCCAGGACGGTGCGGGGTCGGGTCCGCTGGGGCGTGGCGGGGTGGCTCACTTGACGGCTCCTGCGGTGAGGCCCGAGCGCCAGAAGCGCTGGAGGCAGAGGAAGGCGACGATCAGGGGGACGACGGCGACGAGCGAGCCGATGATGACCAGCGGGTAGAGCTCCGGCTGCTGGTTGACGTTCTGGTTCCACATGTAGAGGCCCAGGTTGACCGGGTAGAGCTGGTCGTCGTTGAGCATCATGAGCGCGCCGTAGAAGTTGTTCCAGCTCGCGGTGAAGGAGAACAGGAAGATGGTCACGAAGCCGGGCGCGAGCATCGGCAGGGCGACCTTCGTGAAGGTCCGCACCTCGCCCGCCCCGTCCATCCGGGCCGCTTCCAGGACCTCGCCCGGCACGTACCCCTCGGAGAAGACGCGGGCGAGGTAGACGCCGAACGGGTTCACGAGGCTGGGGACGAGGACGGCCCAGTAGGTGTTGACGAGGCCCAGTTCGGAGGCCATCAGATAGAGCGGGAGCTGGACGACCGTGGAGGGGATGAGGACGCCGACGAGGACGACCCCGAACCACTTCTCCCGGCCGCGGAAGGCGTATTTGTCGAAGGCGTAGCCGCAGGCCACCGAGATGAGGGTGGAGAGCCCGGAGGCGACGACGGTGTACAGGAGGCTGTTGAGCAGCCAGCGGACGAACACCCCGTCGTTGTATTCGAGGAGGGCGGTCAGATTGGCCAGGAACCGGAAGTCGCCGAGGCTGAACGGGTTGGTGGCGAACAGGTCCCGGTAGCTCTTGGTGGAGGCGATGAGGAGCCAGGTCAGCGGCATCAGGGTGTAGACGGCGACGACGGCGAGCACGCCGTTCACCATGACGCGCGAGGTGAGGCTTCCGGTGCGGCCCCGGCATGCGGGCGGCCGTGGTGTGGTGCGGCGGTCGGCCCGGTCGGGTCGTGTGGTGGCGGCCGGTGCTTCGCGGTTGGCTGTCTGGATGCTCATGAGGCCTTCCACCGGTTGCCGAGCTTGGTGACGACGAAGGACAGCAGGCCGGCGAAGAGGGCGAGCAGGAGGGAACTCGCGGCGGCCAGGCCGTAGTCGTGGCCCTTGAAGGCCGCGGTGTAGATGAACATGGTCGGCGACCAGTCCTCGCCCATGGTGTTGGCGCGGAGCTGTACGAGCTTGGGGGCGTCGAAGAGCTGGATGGCGCCGACGCAGGTGAAGAGCAGGGTCAGGACGACGGTCGGCCGGATCATGGGGATCTTGACCTGGAGGGCGGTGCGCAGGGCTCCGGCTCCGTCGACGGTCGCGGCTTCCAGGACCTCGCGGGGCACGGCCTGGAGTCCGGCGTAGAAGATGATCATGTTGTAGCCGGTCCACTGCCAGGCGGAGATGTTGACGACCGAGAAGATCGCCTCGTCCTGGCCGAAGAAGTTCCAGTTCGCGCCGAGGGCGTCGAGGGCTTCGGTGACCGGGCTGAGGCCGGGTGTGTAGAGGTAGAGCCAGATCAGCGAGGCGATCAGGCCGGGCACCGCGTGCGGCAGGAAGTAGGCGATCTGGAAGAAGCGCCGGGCCCGGGCCATGGTCGAGTCGACGAGCAGGGCCAGGATGAGCGCGCCGCCGACCATCGCGGGGATGTAGAGCGCGCAGTAGAGGGCGATGTTGCCGAACGAGCGGAGGAACGCCTCGTTGCCGAGGGCTTCGGTGAAGTTGCCGAACCCGGCGAAGACGCGCTCGGTTCCGCCGAAGCCCAGGCCGGAGGACTCCTCGCGGTAGAGGCTCATCCAGGCCGCGTAGATCATCGGCAGGACGGTCACGGCGGTGAAGAGCGCGAAGAACGGCACCGTGAACAGGGCGAGGGCCCGGCGCTGTCCGCGTCGTGTGCCGGGGCCGCCCGGGGGTGCCGGGGTCGTGCCCGGCCGGGCGAGTGGGGCTGCCACCTGGTGCTCCTTCGGCGGGATGGGCTGGACGGGATGAGGAGACGGGCCGCCCGGAACGGTGTGCTCCAGGCGGCCGTACGGCTACTTGTCGAGCTTCAGACCGCGGTCGGTGACCGCGCTCTCGCCCTTCGCCTGGCCGGAGTTCAGCATCTTCGTGTGGTCGCCGCCCGCGGCCATCTGCGCCGAGGTCACCTGCTGCTGCACCGGGCCCCAGGTCCAGCCGGGCACGATGGTGTCGGCGGCCTCACCGGCCACGGCGTAGACGTCCTGGTCGCCGAAGTAGGAGTTGTCGAACTGCTTGGCCGCCACGGCGCGCATGCCCTCGTTGGCGGGCAGGGCGCTGCTGGGGGTCTTGAGTGAGCTGAGGCGGGCGGTCATGGCCTCGGGGTCGGTGGTGACCCACTTGATGAACTCGGCGGCGGCCTCGGTGTGTTCGCTGCCCTTGGGCACGATGTAGGAGGTTCCGCCGTACATGCCGGTGCTCGGCTTGCCGTCCCAGGTGGGCAGGGGCGCTATGCCCCACTTGCCCTTGGCGTCGGGGTAGCTGACGGGGAAGTTTCCGGCGCTCCAGGCGGCGCCGATGATGGTGGCCACCTTGCCGGTGGCGCGTTCCTTGTTCTCGCCCTCGCCCCAGAGCGGGGTCCTGGAGGCGAGACCGTCCGCGAGGAGGCCGTCCCAGTAGGCGGCGACCTTGCGGGAGGCCGGGTCGTCGATGTTCACCTTCCAGGCGTCGCCGCTGGTGCCGTACCACCGGGCGCCGGCCTGCCAGGCGAGACCGGAGAGCAGGGCGGGGTCGCCGCCGCCGAAGTTGGTGATGGTGACGCCGGGGTCGCCCTTGTGGATCTTCTCGGCGGCCGTACGGTACGCGGCCCAGGTCGTCGGCACCTCGACGCCGTACTTCTTGAACAGGTCCTTGCGGTAGAAGAGCTGGATCGGGGTGACGTCGAACGGCACCGCCCAGGTGGAGCCGCCGAGGTTGACCAGGGACTGGACGGCTTCGGGGAACTCCTTCTTCACCAGCTCGCCGGAGCTGGGGGTGAGGTCCTCCAGGTTGCCCTCGCTGGCGTACTCGGGCAGGGCGGAGTAGTCCATGGTGGCCACGTCGGGGGCGTTGCCGCCCTTGACCGCGTTGGAGAGCTTGGTGACGCCCTCGGGGCCCGCGGGGACCATCGAGAACTTCACCTTGATGTCGGTGTGCGCCTTGTTGAACGCGTCGGCCGTTTCCTTGGCGCCCGCGGTGGCCGACCAGAAGGTGAGGGTGACGGGCTTGCCGTCCCCGGGGCCCGAGGCGTCCGATCCCGATCCGCCGCAGGCGGTGACGAGCAGGGCGAGTGAAGCGGCGGACGCCGCCAGGGCGAGGCGGGACGTGCGGGCGATACAGGGCATGGGCCGGCTCCTACGGGACCTCGAACTGCGGGAGATGAGGTGAACGGCACACATCATTTTGCGCAGAACCGATCGCCGTCAAGAGCAAACGACCAAATCAATCGAATCGATCACGAGTGACTCGCCCGGGCGTCCGTGCGGCCCGTCGAAGCCCGGGAACGCGAAAAGCCGCGCCCTGGGGGCCTGTTGGCCCGGGGCACGGCTCGCGGCGTCGCTCTTCCTGAGCCAGTGGCTCGTCCTGGGTCAGGAGGCGGCAGCGGCCGCCCCGCAGGAGACGCGGATCCGCAGCGTGGGCAGGATGTCCAGGTGCCGGCGGGCGACGGAACCCCCGCCCGCCGCACCTGCGCCTGCGCCCGCGCCAGGACCCGCATCCGTCGCGCCGGGTTCGGCCACGCCGAGACGGGACAGCAGGAGCCGGGCGGCGGCGGCCCCCACGGCGTGTTTGTCCGGGGCCACGGCGGTGAGCGGCAGATCGGCGAGCGAGGCGACCTCGTCGTCGTACGCGATCACCGCGAGGTCCTCGGGCACCCGTACTCCTCTGGCCTGGAGCCGGGGGATGAGGACGATCGCGTCCGCGTCGCTGTGCACGATCGCGGCGGTCACGTCACCGCTCGCCACGCCCTCGCAGAGATACTCCAGCGTCCGCTCGAAACGATCGGCCTCCGACCGCGACGGGGCGTCGTCCAGCGGCGAGGCCGACACCGGGGTCAGCCCCAGCGCCTCCACGGCGGCCCGGTAGCCGACCCGGAGCCGGGGAGCGGTCGGGCTGTCCTGCACGGCGAGCGCGATCGCCCGGTGCCCGAGCCCGGCCAGGTGCGCCACCGCTTCGGCGGCGCCGTGCGCATGGTCCGAGCGCACCCGGTCCAGGCGCGCCGCCGGATGGCCGAGGGGCGCCGAGCGTTCCACCAGGACGACCGGGGTCTCCTGCTCGACCGTCCACAGCCCTTCGCCCTGCTCCGGGCAGCCGCGCTCCCAGCTCGGCGTGAGCAGGAGCCCGTCGGCGCCGGTGGACAGCAGCCGGCGGGTCTGGGCGGCGTCCTCGTCGGGGAGGTAGCGGGAGAGCCCGATCGTCAGCCGGGCGCCCGCCGCCTCGACCGTCCGCCGGGCGCCGCGCACGACATCCGCGTAGTAGTACTCGGTGGTCGGCACCACCATGCCCACCACCAGCCCTTCGGCGGGGGGCGCGGCGGCGGGTGCGGGCCGGGACTGCCCGGCGGGCCACACCACCGCGCCGTGCAGCCGATCCACCAGCCCCTGGGCGGCCAGGGCCTCGACGTCCCGGCGCAGGGTGACGGCGGACATGCCGAGCTCCTCGGCCAGTTCGGCGACGCGCAGGCTGCCGCGCTCGCGGACGAGTTCGAGCACCCGCTCGTGGCGCTGATCGACGTGCAGTCGCATGGATCCCCCTGGGCTCGGAGACAGCTGGGCCGGGCCTGGCTGGCCTGCCCCAACCATATCGATCACATGCGCTCGAAACGATCCGAGCAGGTTTTTGCCCCGGTGCGACGGGCGCGCGCCGGTTCGCACCCGGCAGCGTCATACACGCCCCAAGAAACGATCGATACGATCAATTCGGCCAAAGTCATTGAGCGAGTCGTCCGGCGGCTGCTAGAAAGTGCCCGCCCGCTCAGAACAGTCGGATCCCGGGTTCAGTTCAGCGCCCCACGCGCGCCGGGTTCCCGCCGGAGACACCTCACCGACCCGGAGCTCTCCCATGACTTCTGCCTGGTCCCGCCGTACCTTCCTGGCCACCTCCGCGGCGCTCACCGCCGCGGGTGGCGGCGCACTGACGCTCGCCGCGCCCGGCGCGGCCACGGCAGTCGCCGCCGCCGAGGACGATCCGTACGCCGCGCTCCGCGCCACCTGGAGTGCGCTGATCCTCGGCGAGGGGTTCAGCCCGACCGCCGAACCCTTCAGGAGCCGGCTGGCCGACCTCGGCGCGAAGGCCTCGCAGTGGCTGGATTCCATGGCCCCGGCACAGGGCTCGCTCTGGCCCGACGCCGTGTTCGCGGATCCGGACCCGGACACGGACCCTGAGTCGTACGTTCTCTCGGGGCTGATGGCCGACAGTTTCACCCGGCTGAACACCATGGCCCAGGCCTACCGCCAGCAGGGCACCGGCCTGACCGGGAACACCGGACTGCGCGATGCGGTGCTCACCGGCCTGGAACATCTCAACACCCAGGTCTACAACGACGGGCAGACCCGATACGGCAACTGGTACAGCTGGCAGATCGGCGCGCCACAGGCCCTGCTGGACGTGTGCGTGCTGATGTACGACGCCCTCACCCCGGAGCAGCTGACGCGCTACTGCGCCGCCGTCGACCATTTCGTACCGGACTCCGCCGTTGCCTCGTACACCGGGACCAGCACCGGGGCGAACCGGGTCGACCTGTGCCGGGTGCTGGCGCTGCGCGGGGTCGTCGGAGCGAACGCGGCGAAGATCGCGCTGGCCCGGGACGCCCTCTCCCCCGTCTTCCCGCTGGTGGACAAGGGTGATGGGCTGTACGCCGACGGCTCGTTCATCCAGCACACCACCGTGCCGTACACCGGCAGCTACGGATCGGTGATGCTCGGCGGGCTCGGGCTGCTGTTCGCGCTGCTGAAGGGGACCACATGGGAGGTCGCCGACCCGAAGCGGCAGGTGGTGTTCGACGCGGTGGAGAACGCCTGGGCCCCGTTCCTCTTCAACGGCCTCGTGATGGATTCCGTCGCGGGGCGCGCCATCAGCCGGGGCGAGGTCGACGACCACCGGCGCGGGCACCCGATCCTCGCCTCCATCGTGCTGCTCGGGCGCGGCGCGTCGGACGCCGAGAACGCGCGGTGGCGGGCGCTCGTCAAGGGCTGGGCGCAGCGCGACTACTACAGCCCGCCGCTGAGCAATCCCTCGCTCGGCCTCACCGCGCTGGCCCGGATCAAGAGCGTCCTGGACGACACCTCGCTCACCCCGGTCCCCGAGCCGGACGGCCATCGGCTGTTCCCCGACATGGCGCGGGCCACGCACCGCCGCCCGGGCTGGGCGGCGTCGCTGAGCATGGCCGACCGGCGGATCACCTATTACGAGGTCGGCAACGGCGAGAATCTGCGCGGCTGGCACACCGGTTCGGGGATGCTCTCCTGGTGGGGCGACACCTTCGCCAACGGCCAGTACAGCGACGCCTTCTGGCCCACCGTCGATCCGTACCGGCTGCCCGGCACCACGGCCTCGCGCAAGGTGCTCGCCGACGGGGCGGGCGGCGACTGGGGTGTTTCGCTCCCCGATGTGAACTGGGTCGGCGGGGTCACCGACAAGAAGCGCGCCACGGTGGGGCAGTACCTCAAGGGGCTGTCCAGCACGCTGATGGCGAAGAAGTCGTGGTTCTTCCTCGACGACACCGTCGTGTGCCTGGGCGCGGGCATCCACGGCCGCGACGGCGCCGCTGTGGAGACCACCGTCGACAACCGCAACCTCGGGCCGACGGGCAACGCCCCGTTCACCGTCGACGGCTCGGCCAAACCCCTGACGCTGCCGTGGTCGGCGACGCTCACCGACGCGTCCTGGGCGCATCTCGCCGGGCACGGCGGTTACGTCTTCCCCGGCGGGGCGACCGTGAAGGCGCTGCGGGAGAACCGGACGGGGAGCTGGCGCGACATCAACACCGCGGGCTCCACGGATCCGGTCTCCCGGAAGTACCTCACGCTCTGGTTCGACCACGGCCAGGACCCGTCGGACGCCACGTACGCGTACCAGCTCCTGCCGGGCGCGTCCGAACAGCGCACGGCGGCGCGGGCGGCGGACAACGGCTGGCTGCGGGTGCTCGCCAACACGGATGATCAGCAGGGGGTGGCGGTGGACTCGCTCGGGCTGACCGCCGTCAACTTCTGGTTCGGCGGGAGCGTCGGGCCGCTGGTGGCCGATGCACCGTGCTCCGTGATGGTCACCGAGCACGCCGACGGGACGGCGACGGTGTGCGTGAGCGACCCGATGCGGATGCGGACGAGCCTGACCCTCACCTGGAACCGGGCCGTCGCCTCGGTCGTGTCGAAGCCGGCGACGGTGACGTCGGCGACCGCGGGGGCGTCGTTGCGCCTCGTCTTCGGCGATCTGTCCGGGACGCGCGGGGCGACGCAGACGATCAAGGTGCGGCTGTCCTGAACCGCGTCGGCGGACGGGAGTTCACGACGGTGGGTTCAGGTGCTCCTCGATCCAGCGGACGCCGAAGTCCACCGCGGGTCCGGCGTCGAACAGACAACTCCTGGCCGCCCCGACGAAACCCTCCCGCCCGATGCCGGCGGCGAGCATGCTCCCGACGATCGCCGCGAAGGGGTCCTGCCCCTCGGGCACGACCGGGGAGTAGTCGAACGCGCCGTGCTCGGAGTCGATGTCCCGGAAGGTGCGCCAGACCCGCTCGCCCGCCACCCGGATGGGCTGTTCGTACGTCACGAACCGTTTGCCGGGGGCCTGGGCGAGCGCCTCGGCGTGGTGCAGGAGCGTCATCGTCTCCAGGGGCGCGCCGAGGAGGAGCACCCGGCCGCCGAGGGCCACCAGGCGCGCCAGCGGGCTGCCGGGGCCGTGCGGATCGTCCCAGGGATGGGCGTCCACCAGCTCGGCGGCCGAGGCGCCGAGCGCCGCGATGCTCACGTCGGGGTGACGGCTGCGTACGGCCCCGGGCCGGTGGCGCAGGGCTTCCGGAAGGCGTCCGTTGGTGTGCTCGGCCTCGCTCAGTTCCGGGTCGTACGCGGGGTGGTGGGCGCGCAGGGCCTCCTGCCAGGCACGGGGCCAGGTGGTGAAGTCGTAGGGCGGGGCGTCGTTCCAGCCGCAGGTGACCACCAGGGTGCCGGTGGGTCCCACCACGTCCAGCAGGGCGTCGATGACGGTCCGGGGGCCGCCGGGGACGTAGCCGATCGCGGACAGTCGCGTATGGAACATCACGGTGTCGCCCGGCGCGAGGCCGAGGCCGGTCAGATCGTCCCGGATCCGTTCCCGGGTCACCGGGCCGCCGGAGTGTCGGAGCAGTTCCGTCTCGTCCATGCCTCACCACCCTAGAGGCCCGGAGGAAACCCGCCCGCCCGGTCGGGCGCGGGCCGGTCATACTGTCGGCCGGGCGCATGGACCGGGAAAGCCGAGGAACATCATCATGACGAACGACGACCGGGTCGGGCCTCCTCTGCTGGGGAGCGAGCGGGAGACGCTGCGGGCCTTCCTCGACTACCACCGGGAGACCCTGGCCATGAAGTGCGCGGGGCTGAACGACGAGGAGTTGCGCGAGCGGTCGATGCCGCCGTCGGCCTTGTCGCTGCTGGCTCTGGTGCGGCACCTCGCGGAGGTGGAACGCACCTGGTTCCGGCGGGTGTTCGAGGACGGTGCCGCCCCGATGGTGTGGTCGGAGAAGCTCTACGACTTCCAGGCGGCGTACGACGCGAGCGCCTCGACCCGGGCCGAGGCGTTCGCCGCCTGGGAGGCGGAGGTGGAGACCTCGCGCCGGATCGAGCGGGAGGCGGCTTCGCTGGACCTGGTGGGGCATCAGCCTCGGTGGGAGAAGGACGTCTCGCTGCGGATGGTCATGGTGCACGTCCTGCTGGAGTACGGGCGCCACAACGGTCACGCGGATCTGCTGCGGGAAGGGGTGGACGGGACGGTCGGTGCGTGAGACCGCGGCCCGGGGCCGGTCCCGCCGGTCCCGTACGCCCTTCGACGGCGGCGGGCGCGCTCGTAGACTCGGCTCCATGACTCAGCAGCCGATCTCTCCCGCTCTCGTCTCCGCGTTCGCGCCCGGCGGCACCCTGCGTGCCTCGATCAACCTGGGCAATCCGATCCTGGCCCACCGGGATCCGGCGAGCGGCGAGCCGGCCGGGGTCTCCGTCGACCTCGCGCGGGAGTTCGGGCGGCGGCTCGGGGTCCCCGTCGAGCCGGTGGCCTTCGAGAGGGCCGCGCTGTCGGTCGACGCGGTGCGGGCCGGGCGCGCGGACATCGGATTCTTCGCGGTCGACCCCGCCCGGGGCGAGGGGCTGCGGTTCACCGCCCCCTATGTCCTCATCGAGGGCAGCTATCTCGTGCCGGAACCGTCCTCGGTCTCGGAGAACGGCCAGGTGGACCGCGAGGGCACCCGGATCTCGGTCGGGGCCGGGTCGGCGTACGACCTCTTCCTCACCCGTGAGATCCACCGGGCCGAGATCGTCCGGCTGGAGGGCGCCCCTCGCGCGCTCGCGGCCCTCCGGTCGGGCGAGGTCGACGTGGCGGCCGGGATCCGGCAGTTGCTGGAGGCCGAGGCGGCGCGGGCCGGGGGCGTGCGGGTGCTGCCGGGGCGGTTCATGGTGATCCAGCAGGCGATGGGGGTGCCGTCCGGGCGCGGGGAGGCGGCGCGGGAGTCGCTGGCGTCGTTCGTGGAGGAGATGAAGGCGGGCGGTTTCGTCGCGGACGCCCTGAAGCGTCACGGCGTCGAGGGCGCGATCGTGGCGCCCGCCGCGTGAACTTCCTCCGGGCACCCGCCGGTTGAACCCCCCGTGATCCCGGGCCGGATGACTTCATCCCCGGTCCTGCCCCGCCCAGGCGATCTCGGTGGACGCCAGGTAGGCGAGACCGCGCTGTTCCCAGAGCCGGCCGTGGTGGGCGAGGCGGGTGCGGTGGTCGTCCCAGTCCGGGGCGCGGCCGGTCCAGGCCGCCGCGGCGACGGAGGGCAGGCGGGGCAGCAGCAGGGTCGTCACGTCGTCGAGGGACTTCACGGATTCGGCGAAGACGGTGGCCTCCACCCCGGCGACCTGATCCTCGGGGATGCCGTGGGAGGCCGGGTCCCAGCGTGCGGTGTGTTCGACGCCGAGGGGGCGGTAGGTGGCGAACCCCAGACGGGCGGCGGTGGACGCCTGGGCGGGCGGGACGATCTCCGGGGCGTAGGAGCGGTCCAGGTAGAGGTGGGACTGCGGGGAGAGCAGGACGCGGCCGCCGCCGTCGAGGATCCGGGCGAGGTCGTGGTCGCTGGGCGCGAAGAAGGACTTGAGCGCCGCGATGAACTCCGGGGTCTGGCCCGCCGCGAGGAGTTCGGGGCGGGCTGCCAGCTCCTCGGAGGTGTCGGGCAGGTCCATCATCGGGACGTCGACCCAGAACTGGGCGATGTCCTCGGGTCCGATCCCGGCCCGGGAGGATTCCTGCCAGCCGACCGGGCGCTTGCCCGATTCCCTTACCCGTGCGCGCAGTTCGCGGATCGACCGGGCGAAGCTCTCCTCGGTCACGCCGACCGCCTCGTCGCCGCCGATGTGGACGAAGGGGCCGTCGGTCAGCCGGCACACGTCCGCGAGGATCGTGGCGACGGTCTTCCCGGTCTCCGGGTCCGTGAGGTCCAGCGGCGGGACGAACGGGTAGCGGCCGGTCAGTCCCTCGGGTGCGGGGGCGGCCGGGAGTCCGGGCAGGGCCTCGCGGAGGGTGGCGCAGTGGCCGGGGAGGTCGATCTCGGGGACGACGGTGACGAAGCGTTCGGCGGCGTAGGCCTGGAGTGCGCGGTAGTCGTCGGCGGTGTAGAAGGCGCGTGACGTGCCGTCCGGGGCGGGGGCCGTGAGCTCGGGGACGCCGGGGATCTCCAGGCGCCAGCCCTCGTTGTCGGTCAGATGCAGATGGAGGACGTTCAGCTTGTAGAGCGCGGCGAGGTCGATGACGGTGCGCAGTTCGCCGGGGGTGAGGTGGCCGCGGGCGGGGTCGACGAGGAGTCCGCGCCAGGCGTGGTGCGGGGCGTCGGTCAGTTCCTGGGCGGGCACGTGGTCGCCCGAGGTGGCGAGCAGATGGAGCGCCGTGGTGGCGGCGCGGAACACTCCGGTGGGCGTGGCGGCCCGGCAGGTGATGCCGAAAGGGCCGACCGTCAGGCGGTGGGACTCGTCGACGGGGGCGGTTCCCCCGGCCGGAGGGATGCCCACGGGGGTGCGGGCGTCCGGGACCGCCTCGTCGTCGAGGGCGAGTACGAGGGTGGCGGCGTCCGGGTCGGGCCCGGCCCCCAGCGGCTGGAGGCGGTCGCCGAGGTGGGGTACCAGCAGGGCGTGGACCGTGGCGGCGAGGCTCTTCAGGCCCGCGTCGGCCGGCTCGACCCGCCAGGCGCCCCTGGTGCTCGGGCCTGCGGTCGCGGCGTTCCTGGTCGTCTGCCGGGGCTGGGGAATGACGGCGTTCATGGTCTCCTCCACGGGCTGCTGTGCCGGTACGGGGCCGGGTTCCCGGCCTGTGCGGAGGGCCGGGCCCTGGGTTCCCGGCCCGTGCGGTCGGCCGCGCCCCGGTGCCCGGCCGACCGGGAGGCCCGGGTCCTCGTCAGGTCGGAGCCGGGCCTCCCGGAGCGGTGGGTTCCGGCGGGCCTCGGGGGCTGCCGCCTCTTCCTGCCGGGCCGGATGCACCTGTACGCTAACACGAAAACCGATCAATGAACGCTTTTCGTGGAGCGCTTCGGCGGCCGTCCGCCCTCGTGCGCTCCTCGGCGGAAGGAGCTCCTCCATGACACCCCCGACCGGCCCCCGACTCACCCTGCCGGAGGGCTTCCTCCTGGGCGCCTCCACCTCCGCCCACCAGGTCGAGGGGAACAACGTCGGCAGCGACTGGTGGGCCGTCGAGAACCGGCCCGGCACCTTCGTCGCCGAGCGCAGCGGGGACGCGGCCGACAGCTTCCACCGCTGGCCCGAGGACATGGACCTGCTGCGTGAACTCGGTTTCAACGCCTACCGGTTCAGCGTCGAGTGGGCCCGTATCGAGCCCGAGCGGGGCCATGTCTCACGGGCGGCGGTCGCGCACTACCGCGCCATGGTCCTCGGAGCCCTGGAGCGCGGCCTGACGCCGGTGGTGACGCTGCATCACTTCACCTCCCCGCAGTGGTTCAGCGCACGCGGCGGCTGGGCGTCGCCCGAGGCGGCCGGCCTCTTCGCCGCGTACGCCTCCGTCGCCGCGGAGATCCTCTCGGCGGGCGTACGGCATGTGGCCACGATCAACGAGCCGAACATGATCGCGCTGATGCACACGATGATCCGGCGGCTGAACTCCGGGGAGCAGACCGGGTCCGGGGCCGCCGCTTTCGACCCGAGCACGGTGGAGCCCGACGCGGAGGTCACCCAATCCCTGATCCGGGCCCACCGGGCGGCGTACGAGGTGCTGAAGGCGGCCGACCCGGGGCTCCGGGTGGGGTGGACCGTCGCCAACCAGGTCTACCGGGCCGAACCCGGTGCGGCCGAGGTCGCCGAGGCGCACGCGCACCCCCGGGAGGACGTGTTCCTGGAGGCCGCCCGCGAGGACGACTGGATCGGCGTCCAGGCCTACACCCGGCACCGGATCGGCCCGGACGGCCCGCTGCCGGTGGAGCCGGGCGCCGAGACCACGCTGACCGGCTGGGAGTACTACCCCGAGGCGCTGGGCCTCGCGATCAGGCACACCGCCGCCGTGGTCGGCCCGCACGTTCCCGTACTGGTCACCGAGAACGGCATCGCGACCGGGGACGACGAGCGGCGCGTCGCGTACACGACGGAGGCGCTGGCGAGCCTGGCCTCGGCCCTGCGCGACGGGATCGACGTACGCGGGTATCTGCACTGGAGCGCCCTGGACAACTACGAGTGGGGGTCCTACCGGCCGACCTTCGGGCTCATCGCGGTCGATCCCCGCACCTTCGCCCGGACGCCCAAGCCCTCCGCCCGCTGGCTCGGTGCGCTGGCCCGGGCCGGGGAGATCCCGGACGGGGCTCCGGCGGCCGTGCCCGCCGGTGTCCGCAGCGCCGGTTAGGCTTCCGGGCATGGCAAAACGGGGCCCGTACGAAAAGGGCGAGGCGAAGCGCACGGAGATCCTGCAGGCGGCACTGGAGATCTTCGCCGCCGAGGGATACCGCGGCACGTCGCTGCGCAAGGTGGCCGCCAAGTGCAGTCTCAGCCTGCCCGGTCTGATGCACTACTTCAGCTCCAAGGAGGACCTGCTCACCCAGGTGCTCCGGATGCGTGACGAGACGGCGCGGGTGCGGCAGAGCGAGCGCTCCAGCCCGGAGAGCTACCGCGAGATCATCCGGGAGAGCGCGAAGACACCGGGCCTGGTGGAGCTGTTCGTCTCGATGGCGGCGGCGGCCGGCGATCCGGAGCACCCGGCGCACGCGCACTTCGCGGAGCGCTACCCGGTGCTGCGCGAGCGCGTCGCCGCGTATCTGCGTGAGCGGATGGACGAGGGCCGGATGACGACGCGGATCCCCGCCGAACGGCTGGCGGTCCTCCTGCTCGCGGTGGCCGACGGCATCCAGTTGCAGTGGCTGATCGACCGGTCGACGGACATGGAGCAGCCGATCGACGACATCATGCGGCTGCTCTCCCTCGAACCGGGGAGCGGGGCGGACCGCACGGAGGACTGACCGCCCGGCACGCGCGCCGACGGGCGCGTACGGCGGTCTCCCCGCCGTACGCGCCCGTCTGCGGTCTCACAGGCGAACGCCCCGTCACCCCCGCTGCCGCGCCCCTGAGTCCGTGGTCCGCTCCGCCGCCCGCTCGGCCAGGGCCACGACGTCCTCGGGCCGGACGGGGCTCTGGGGGAACTCGGCGATCACGTCGAGCGGCGTCCCGGCGAGGAAGCGGCGGATCGCCGGATTCTCCATCGCGCCCGGCCCCCCTCCGGTGGCGGCACGCCCCTCGGCGAAGGCCTTCATCAGCAGGGGACCGCCGGCCGGGTGGGCCAGCCACTCGGCGACGGTGTTGCGGCCGCTGAGGGTGAGGTGGGAGGGGTCGCCCTGCACCGGGAGCACGGCGGACTGCCGGATGTCACGGGAGGAGGCTCCGGCCTCGATGCCCCAGTCGCCGCCCTCGACGCGCCGGCCACCCTCCCGCTCGCTGTAGTGGGCGAGGTCGTCGCGGGAGACGTGGACGACGACCTCGCGGCTCTCGCCGGGCGCGAGGGTCACGGACGTGAAGCCGCGCAGTTCCCTCGGGGGGCGGGCGACCGGGGAGCCGGCGGGGCCGGTGCTGTAGACCTGGACGACTTCCCGCCCGGCGCGCGTCCCGGTGTTGGCGACGGTGAGGGCCACCGCGAAGCGGGCCCCGTCCTCGTCCGGGGTGACGCGCAGCCCGCTGTACGCGAACGTGGTGTACGACAGCCCGTGGCCGAAGGGGAAGGCGACCTCGCGGGCGGCGGCGTCGTATCCCCGGTACCCGACGAAAACGCCCTCGCCGTAACGGACATGGCCTTCCTCGCCGGGGAACGACAGGTGGCTGGGCGAGTCCTCCAGGCGCAGCGGGACCGTCTCGGCGAGCTTGCCGGAGGGGTTGACCTGGCCGAACAGCACCCGGGCCAGTGCGCCGCCGCCCGCCTGACCGAGCAGCCAGCCCTCGACGACTGCGGGCACGGTGCGGTGCCAGGGGTCGGTGCGGACCACTCCCCCGTTGGACAGGACGACGGCGACGCGCGGGTTGGCCGCCACGACGGCGTCGAGCAGCCGCAGTTGGGCCTCGGGCAGGTCGATGTGGTCCCGGTCGAAGCCCTCGGACTCGTCGTGGACGGAGAGGCCGAGGAAGAGCAGGACGGTGTCGGAGGCGGCGGCGAGCCGGACCGCCGTCCCGGCGAGCGAGGCGTCCCCCTCCAGCGCCTCCTCCGCCTCCTCTCCCCCGGCCCCGTCCCCCGCCGGTCCGGCGCCCGGGAGGGTGTAGCCGGGGGCGAAGTCGACCCGGGCCCCGTCGGCGTGGGCGCGCAGTGCCTCCAGGGGTGTGTCGAGCCGGGTGGGCGTGACCTGGGAGCTTCCGGCGCCCTGATAGCGAGGTGTACGGGCGAGTTCGCCGATGACCGCGACGCTTCCGGCGGCCGGGTCCAGCGGCAGCAGGCCGTCGTCGTTCTTGAGGAGGACGACGCACCGTTCGGCGGCCTGTCCGGCGAGGCGGTGGTGGTCCTCGACGGACATCCGGGGTTCGGGGCGGTCCGCGTCGGCGGTGCGCCGGGCGAAGCGGACGAGGCGTTCCACGGAGGTGTCCAGCACGGCTTCGTCGAGGGATCCGTCGGTGACCGCGGCGATGACCTCACGGTCGGTACGCCCCTGGGTGCCGGGCATCTGGAGGTCGAGGCCGGCGCGGAGGGCGGCGACCCGGTCGCGTACGGCTCCCCAGTCGGACATCACGATGCCGTCGAAGCCCCACTCGGTGCGCAGGATGCCGGTGAGCAGACGGGTGTTCTCCGAGAGGGTGACGCCGTTGACCGCGTTGTAGGAGGACATGACGGACCAGGGCCGGTCGCGGCGGACGATGCGTTCGAAGGCGCGGAGGTAGATCTCGCGCAGCGGGCGTTCGTCGATGTCGGCGCTGACCCGCATCCGGTCGGTCTCCTGGTTGTTGGCCGCGTAGTGCTTGAGGGCCGCGCCGACACCCGACTCCTGGAGTCCGCGGACCATGGCGCCGCCGAGCTCGGCGGTGAGCAGCGGGTCCTCGGAGAAGTACTCGAAGTTGCGGCCGCACAGCGGGGACCGCTTGATGTTGATGCCCGGACCGAGCAGGACGCGGATGCCGTGGGCGGTGGCCTCGTCGGCGAGTGCTCCGGCGACGCGGTGGGCGAGTTCCGGGTCCCAGCCGCTGCCGAACGCCACGGCGGGCGGGTAGCAGGTGGCGGGTGCCGCGCTGTGCAGGTCGACCTGTCCGCCGTCGCCCGCCTCCTTCGGCAGGCGCAGCCCGTGGGGCCCGTCGGAGAGGGTGACGGCGGGGACGCCCACCCGGACGAGGGCCGTGGTGACGAAGTCCCCGTCACCGCTGGTCAGGGACGCCTTCTCGGCGAGGGTCGGCCGGGGGGAGGACGGTTCCCCGGCCGGGGGCGGTGAGGTCTGATCGTTCGTCATTCGGCGCACCTGTCGGATCGGTGGTGGGGCGGGCGAGCCGGGAAGGCCGCCACGACGCAAAAACCGTAAGTTGATCGGTTTTGGGTGTCAAGGGGCCCGCCGGCCCCGACACCCCCACCCTCGCGCCCCACACCCACCACTCGCCGACGCGGCCGGAACGAGTGGTGCGCGATCCCTTGACGATCAGAAACCGTTCATCGTACGGTTTTCGCTCTCCGGTCGATCCGGTCGTGCCGGTCCGAACCGATCCCCATCACCGTGGCGACCGGGCCCCGAGTGCCGTGCGTTCCACCGCTTTCCCCCTGCTCATCCAGCTCACCCAGCTCATCCGCCGACGAGACGAGGACTGGCCATGCCCCCTCCCAGCAGGCGCTCCGCATCCGCTCCCGCCCGCCACCGCCCCCTCACCGTGGCCCTGGCCCTGGCGAGCGCCACCGCCCTGCTCTCCGGCACCACGGCCACCGCGGCTCCGCCGCCCGCCCCGGCGCACAGCGGCGGCCCGGTCGACTACGTGGCGCTCGGCGACTCCTTCAGCTCGGGGGCGGGCATCCCCGAGCAGACGGACGAGGCGTGCGGGCGCTCCTCGCGGAACTACCCGGCCCTCGTGGCGGCCTCGCTCGCGGCCGCCACGTTCACCGACGCCACCTGTGCGGGGGCCGACACCGGTCACATGACCGCTCCTCAGGGTGCGGCGGCTCCCCAGCTCGACGCCCTGCGGCCGGACACGACACTGGTCACCCTCGGCATCGGCGGCAACGACCTCGACCTGGCGGGCGTCCTCACCCGGTGCGTCCTGCTCGGGAAGCTCGCGCCCCTCGGCGCACCGTGCAAACGGAGTTACACGCTTCTGGGGACCGACGAGATCGGCGCCCGGATCGACGCCACCGCGCCGAAGGTGGCGGCGGTGCTCGCCGAGATCCACGGACGGTCGCCGAAGGCCCGGGTCCTGGTCGTGGGTTACCCGGCGATCGTCCCCGACGACGGCACGTCCTGCCGGGCCGCGGTCCCGCTCGCCGAGGGCGACTTCGCCTGGTTCCGGGACAAGCAGAAGCAGCTCAACTCGATGCTGGCCCAGCAGGCCGGAGCCGGACGCGACACCTATGTCGACGCGTACGCGCCCTCGGTCGGCCACGACGCGTGCAAACCGCAGGGCGTGCGCTGGATCGAGCCCGAACAGACCACGGAGGCGGCCGGGTTCCACCCGAACGCCGCCGGACACCGGAGTACGGCCGATGCGGCACTCGCGACGCTCACCCGCTGACGCCGGGCCCCGCCGCCCCGCCGCTCCTCTCCGTACCGTCGGCCGGCAGCAGTCCGAGGCGGTCCAGGAAGTCACGCACCAGCGCCTCCATCGGCACCGCACCGGGCTCCAGCAGCCACTGGGTCTGGAGGCCGTCCATCAGTGCCAGCAGCTGACCCGCCGCCACGGCCGGATCCACGTCGCCGTGGCGTCCGGACTCGTCCTGGAACGCCCGGACGAGTTCGGTCAGCTCCGCCCGCAGCAGCCGGTAGCGGCGCGTGAAGTACCGGTGCGCGGGGTGGGCCGGGTCGGTGGCCTCGGCGGACAGCTTCGCGTACAGCGCGACGAGACCGGGCGTACGGCTGTTCCGGGCCACCACCGCGACCAGCAGGCGCAGCCGGTCGCCCGGGTCCGGGGCGGGGGCGCCGGGCTCGACGATGCCGGGGAACAGCTCCCGGGCGTCGATCAGGTCGCGCCGCTCCAGCACCTCGATGAGCAGGGACTCCTTGCCCGGGAAGTGGTGCAGCAGTCCGGCGTGGGTCAGCCCGGCGTGGGCGGCGATGTCGCGCAGCGAGACCGCGTGGAAGCCGGACCGGGAGAACAGCTCGGTCGCGGCGTCGAGGATGCGGGCGCGGGTGCGCTCCCCCTTCGACGGCCGGTGCGCCTCGCGATCGGCCGGGCGGTACGTGGCGTGCGCGGGTCCCTCGCTCAACGCGGCGGCCTCCTGTGCTCGTCGGGTACGGACCGCCGGCCAACAGCCCCGGGCAGAGCCCCGAACAGGGCTGCGGGCAGCGCGCCGGACAGCGCGCCGGACAGCGCGCCACAGAACTTACCAGCTGGTTGATTTTCGCAGCAGAAAAACCTACCAAGTGGTTAATTCCGCAGGTAGGCTCACCGCCACTCTTCCCCGGGATGCCCATCCCCGGCCCTCCAGACGGAGCGAACCCCATGAGCAGAACCACGCGGAACGGAGCCCTGGCGGCCTCCCTGGCGGCCGTCCTCACCCTCGCCGGATGCGCGGACACGGGTGTGCGGGGCGCCGGATCGCAGCTGAGCATCGCGACGCTGAGCTATCCGCAGAGTCTCGACCCCGCCCAGGCGGTCGGCAGCTCCCTGCCGTTCTTCCAGGCCGCCTACGACACACTGCTCAAGCGGGAACCGGATGGCGCCTTCAGCCCGATGCTCGCCACGAAGTGGGCATATGACGCCGGGGGCACCGAGCTGGCCCTCACCCTGCGCGAGGACGTGACGTTCGCCGACGGGACCGCGTTCGACGCGGCCGCGGTCAAGGCGAACCTGGAGCGCTTCAAGAAGGGCGGCGGCGCCGATGCGAAGTGGCTGAACGGCCTCACGTCGGTGGAGGTCCTCGACGCCACGCACGTCACGCTGAAGCTGGCCGAGCCCGACCCGGCGATGCTCCTCTACCTGAGCGACGCGGCCGGCCTGATGGCGAACCCCGCCGCGTTCGCCAAGGGCGACAGCCTCAAGACGACGCCCGACGGCACTGGCCCCTACCGCCTCGTGAAGGCGAGGACGACCATCGGGACCAAGTGGGTCTACGAGCGCAACACCGGCTACTGGGGCGAGGAACTCCCCTACAAGGACCTCTCGATCAGCTTCTTCGACAACGAGACGGCGATCGTCAACGGCATCCGCACCGGTCAGGTGAACGCGGCCCTGCTGCAGAACGCCGACCAGCAGATCAGCGTCGAGTCGGACCCCCGGGTGAAGACGACGCGGCAGGAGTTCGACTTCCAGGGGCTGCTGCTGTTCGACCGGGACGGGAAGCTGACCCCCGCGCTCAAGGACCCTCGCGTACGTCAGGCCCTCAACCACGCGGTCGACCGGAAGACCATGCTCGCCACCATCCGGCAGAACCGCGGCGCCGCCACCGGCCAGGTCTTCGGGCCGGACACCGAGGGCTACGAAGCGAAGCTGGACGCGTACTACACGCACGACCCCGCGAAGGCCAAGGGGCTGCTGAAGGCGGCGGGTTACCCCAAGGGGTTCACGATCAAGCTGCCCCGGATCTCCGCGATCGTCAACGACGCCCTCGCCGCGTCGCTCGCCACCGACTTCAAGGCCGTCGGGGTCACGCTGACGTGGGACGACCTCGACGGGGGCTCGGCGGTCCAGAAGGTGTTCACCGACCGCGCCTACTCCGGCATGGTCATGAACATGGGCCAGGCCTCGTCCGACTGGATCGTCGTCAACGAGCTGGTCACACCCGGCGCGTTCAACATGTTCGGCACGACCGACGCCACGGTCCAGAAGCTGATCCCGCGCATCCGCGGCGGCTCCGGCGACGAGGCGAAGCAGGCGGCACGGGAGCTCAACCGCCACCTCGTCGAGGACGGCTGGTTCCTCCCCTTCTACCGGATGTCGTATCTGCACGTCTCGGACGGCACGGTGAGGATCACCCCGCAGTCCGGCATGGCCGTCCCCTCGATCTACAACTACGCCCCCGCCGGCTGAGCCCGCCCGGATCCCGAGTGCCCGACAGATCCGGATCCAGAGTGCCCGACAGATACCGAGTGCCATGCTGAACTTCATCGCCCGCAGGATCGCGGCCGGAGCCCTACTCCTGGTCGTCATCTCCCTCCTCTCCTACCTGCTGCTGTCGATCCCCGACCTGGACGTGGGACGGCAGCTCCTCGGCCAGGGCGCCGACCAGGCCTCCGTCGACGCGAAGAACGCCGCGCTCGGACTGGACCGGCCGGTCCTCGCGCAGTACGCGGACTGGCTGGCCCACGCCGTACGGGGCGATCTCGGCACCTCCTGGTTCACCAGCGAGGATGTCGCCACCACGGTCTCGGCCCGGCTGCCGGTCACCGCGAGCCTGATGGTGGGCGTCACCCTCGTCGCCACCGTCGTGTCGTTCCTGCTCGGCGTGTGGGCGGGCGTCCGGCGCGGAGCCGTCGACCGGTTCGTCCAGGTCCTGGGTGTCGTGGGTTACGCCCTGCCGGGGTTCCTGGTGACCCTGGTGATCGTGCTGGTCTTCGCGGTCCACCTGAACTGGTTCCCGGCCATCGGCTACACCCCGTTCGCCGCGTCGCCCTCCGGTTGGCTGTCCACGATCGCCCTGCCCGTGCTGTCGCTGTCCATCGCCTCCGTGGCGGGCGTCTCCCAGCAGGTGCGCGGCGCGGTCATCGACGTCCTGCGCCAGGACTACGTCCGTACGCTGCGGGCCCGCGGGCTGCCCATGTCGCGGATCGTGTTCCGGCACGTCCTGCGCAACGCGTCAGCTCCGGCGCTGTCCGTGCTCGGGATGCAGTTCGTCGGACTGCTCGGCGGGGCCGTGCTCGTGGAGCAGATCTTCGGTCTGCCCGGCATCGGCAGCATGACCGTCACGTACACCACGCGCGGCGACATCCCCGTGATCATGGCGCTGGTCATGCTCACGGTCGTCGGAGTGGTCCTGATCAACCTCCTGGTCGATGTCATGATCGGCTGGCTCAACCCGAAGGCGAGGGTCGCATGAGCGACAACCTCCCGACCGGATCGGCGGGCCCCGCCCGGGGCAAAGCGGCACGCAGGCTCCTGCGCAACCCGCTGGGCGCGGTCTCGGCCGGCGTGCTGCTGCTCCTCGTCGTCGCGGTGCTGCTGGCGCCGCTGCTCGCCCCCCAGGCTCCCGACGTCTCCTCGCTGGGCGACGCGTTCGCCGGGCCCGACGGCGCGCACCCGCTGGGGATGGACTCGGCGGGGCGCGACATCCTCTCCCGGATCCTGTACGGCGGGCGCAACACGCTCGGCGGGGCGCTGATCGCCCTCGCGGTGGCTCTCGCGCTCGGGGTGCCGTCCGGTCTGTACGCCGGGTACTACGGCGGCCGGTTCGACTCGGTGGCCAACTGGGGCGTGAACCTCGTCATGGCGCTGCCCGCCATGGTGGTGCTGCTCGCCTCGCGGGCCATCCTCGGGCCCAACGTATGGGTGCTGATGATCGTGCTGGGCGTGCTCGCCGCGCCGAGCTTCTTCCGCCTGGTGCGGGGCATCGTGGCCAACGTCCGCAAGGAGCTGTACGTGGACGCCGCCAAGGTGTCCGGGCTGTCCGACACCAGGATCGTGACGCGGCACATCCTCATCGTGGTGCGCGGTCCCGTCATCATCCAGGTGGCTCTGGTGGCCGGTATCGCCATCGGTCTCCAGGCGGGTCTGGAGTTCCTGGGCGTCGGCAGCGGTTCGTCCGCCACCTGGGGGGCGATGCTGAACGAGGCGTTCCAGAACATCCAGCGGGCTCCGCTGCTCATGCTCTGGCCCGGGCTGGCCCTCGGCCTCACCAACGGTGCCCTCGTCCTCCTGGCGGGCGCGCTGCGCGATGTACTGGAGGAGCGCGGCGGCGGCGGACAGGACGGCGGACGCGGTGCGCGCCGTGCGAAGGGGGCGCGGGTTCCGCCGGTGCCGCCGGTGCCGTCGATCCCGGCGGGGAGCGGCGCGCGGAGCCCTCTGCTGTCGGTGCGGGGACTCACGGTCGGGTACGGAAAGCCGGACGGCACGCGGAAGCAGGTCGTCCACGGGGTCGACCTCGACGTACACCCCGGGGAGATCGTCGGTCTGGTCGGCGAGTCGGGATCGGGCAAGACCCAGACCGCGTTCTCGGTCCTCGGGATCCTCCCCGAGGGAGGGCGGATCGGGGCGGGCAGCATCACCGTCGCGGGGCGCGAGGTGGCCGGCCTGCCGGAGCGCGTCCACCGCTCCCTGCGGGGCGGGACGGTGGCGTACGTTCCGCAGGAGCCGATGAGCAATCTCGACCCGGCCTTCACCATCGGCAGCCAGCTCATGGAACCGATCCGGCAGGTGCTGGGACTCTCCCGCAAGGAGGCCGCCGCCCGCGCGCTGAATCTGCTGCGGCTGGTGGAGATTCCCGCCCCCGAGCGGGCGATGCGGCTGTATCCGCACGAGATATCGGGTGGCATGGCCCAGCGGGTCCTGATCGCCGGGGCGATGTCCTGCGACCCGGAACTGCTCATCGCCGACGAGCCGACCACCGCGCTGGACGTCCTGGTCCAGGCGGAGATCCTGGACCTGCTGCGCCGACTCCAGCGGGACCGCGGACTGGGAGTCCTCCTGGTCACCCACAACCTCGGCGTCGTCGCGGACCTCTGCGACCGGGTCGCGGTGATGAGCGACGGCCGGATCGTGGAGACCGGCACGGCCGAACAGATCGTCCGTTCCCCCCGGGACCCCTACACCCGGTCCCTGCTCGACGCGGTCCTGGACGACGCGCCGGCCCGGGAACCGTGGCAGCCGCGCGAGACGAGGAGCACCGCCGTATGACCAGCACCGTGGTCGGCGACACCACCGCCGAGGGGCCCGACGGCCTGCCGGACGCCCTGCTGCGCGTCCGCGACCTGCGCGTCTCCTACCCCGGCAGGGGCCGCCGCGCACCCCGCGCCGAGATCCTCAAAGGGGTCTCCCTCGACATCCGGCCGGGCGAGACCCTCGGCCTGGTGGGCGAGTCCGGTTCGGGCAAGACGACGATCGGCCGGGCGGTGCTCGGGCTCGCCCCCGTGCGGTCGGGCCACATCACCTTCGCGGGCGAGCGGATCGAGCGGGCCGGGGCCGCCCGCCGGCGGGCGCTCAGCCGCGACCTCCAGGTGGTGTTCCAGGACCCGTACACCTCGCTCAACCCGTCCCGTACGGTCGGGGACACCCTCGGCGAACCGCTGCTGGGCCACGGCGCCGGCGCGAAGGAGGCGCGGGCCCGGATCACCGAACTGCTCGACCGGGTACGGCTGCCGGCCGATTCGGCGGACCGGCTGCCCCGGGAGTTCTCCGGCGGGCAGCGCCAACGCGTCGCCATCGCCCGGGCGCTGGCCCTGCGGCCCCGGCTGGTGATCTGCGACGAGCCGGTGTCCGCACTGGACCTGACCACCCAGCGGACGGTGCTCGAACTGCTCCTGGAGATCCAGGAGGAGTCCGGTGTCGCCTATCTCTTCGTCACGCACGACCTGGGGGTGGTCCGCTTCATGAGCCACCGGGTGGCGGTCATCCGGGGCGGCGAACTCGTCGAGACGGGGGACGCCCGACGCGTCACCTCCGAACCCCGGCACCCCTATACCCGTGCGCTGACGCTCGCCGCGCCCGTCGCGGACGTCGCGGAGCAGCGACGGCGGAGGGCGGCGGCGCAGGCGGCGACGTCGGCCTGACCGGCCGGGCGACGGCCGGGCGACCGGCGGGTCAGCGGCGGCGGGTCAGGACACGGGTGGTGCTGCCGTCGTCC
Organism: Streptomyces sp. NPDC091289; assembly: GCF_044757365.1. Classification (NCBI taxonomy): domain Bacteria; kingdom Bacillati; phylum Actinomycetota; class Actinomycetes; order Kitasatosporales; family Streptomycetaceae; genus Streptomyces; species Streptomyces sp. NPDC091289. The sequence goes on along the minus strand of NZ_JBIVUT010000028.1, from coordinate 19,084 downwards.
TCCGCGATGTCCCTCACGTACTCGAAGCCGATCCTGTGCAGCAGCGTCAACGAGGCCTCGTTCGCGGCGGCGACGGTGGCGTGGACCTCGTCCAGTCCGAGCGTGCCGAAGCCGTGGGCGACGACGGCCTGTGCCAGTTCGGTGCCCAGGCCGGTCCCCCACGCCGTGGGCGCCAGGGCGTAGATGATCTCGTGACCGTCGACGATGTCGGTCCGCTTGATCTCGGCGTGCCCGACGAGGATCCCGTCGCGGCGGACGGCCCAGACGGCGAACAGGTCCTGGGCGTAGACCTTGGTGAAGACCCGCCCGAACACGGCCCGGTCCTCCGCCTCGGATGAAGGGCCGTCACCCATCCATCGCGACACCCTGGTGTCCTGGAACAGGGCGACGAAGCCCTCTTCGTCCTCGGGGACGTACGGCTCCAGCAGGAGCCTTTCGGTGCGCAGAGTCGGTGTCACGGCTCGTGACGCTACCCGGGCGGCGACAGCGCGGGCAACCAGCTTTCCCCGCGCCCCGGTCAGCGGGAGGGCGGGGAGTCGGCCGCCGGGTTCTCGCGCAGCAGCCGCAGGGCTTTCTCGCGCAGTCGCTGCCGGTGCTCGGGGTCGGTGGCCCGGTCTGCGGCGCGGCCCAGTTCCTCGGCGCGTTCACGGGTGCGGCGGGCTCGCTCCACCGGGCTGTCGTACAGGTTCATGGGGGTGTCCTCCGTCGTGGGTCCTCCGTCGGCGACCGGCGTAGCGTGCGCGACAAGACATCCCCTAGCGTCACCGGAGTCGGCCCCGCGCGCATTTCGTGCGGCTACGTTCGGTGACGGCGGGCGGCACGGGGAACCTCACGTCAGTCGGCGGTGTGGTCGGGATGCCCCTCGGTCCGCCGTTCCGCCTTCATCCGGGCCTCGTAGAGGTGGTCGCGGCCCTCGGCGAGCTCCTGTCTGATCTGCTGCTCGATCGCCCGGAACACGTCGTAGTAGGTGGCGTTGTACTCCTCGACGATCTGGAACGTCCAGTGCCCGGGGATGACGTTGCGGCCGAGGATCTCCCGTTCGACCTGCTCGGCCCGGTGTCCGTGCCCGGCGGCGCGGAGCAGTCTTACGGCGTCGTCGAGGGCGAGGTCGGCACTCCCGGTGAGCTGATGGAAGTCGTAGAGCGCGCCGCGGGCACGCTCGGCGGTCTCCAACGCCTTCGACAGGGCCCCGAGAGCCTCGACGGTCGCGTCGGTGACGCCTTCGGGTCGCCGATGCCGCGGATCGGGCGGCGGGGCTCCGGGGTTCATGGGACTCCTTGTCCGCGTGGACGGCCGTTCGTATCCACTCGTATCCACCTTGCTGGCCCGGGCCTCGTCGCACCCGCCGAGTACATCCGGAACGACCAATCACCGACTTCCGCCTTCCCTAACCTTCCCTATCATTGCGCATCTGATACTCAACAGGGATGTTTGGCGTAGGATGAGGACCCATGGGGAATGACGAGCGGGAGCTCTACTCGGTCGGCGAGGTGGCCGAGCTGCTGGGCCTGCATGTGCGGACCGTCCGGAACTACGTCCGCGACGGGCGGCTCAAGGCCGTCCGGATCGGCAAGCAGTACCGGATCGGCAAGGCGGATCTCGCGGCTCTGACCGGCCGGCCGGCCGACGACACGGCGCCGGGGCCGGTACCGGCGGCGGGACATGTCGAGGTGTCCAGCATCGTGCAGATCGACGCGCTCGGCCCGGACGCCGCGCACCGGCTCAGCACGTACATCACGGCGAGCGCGCAGTCCGCGCGGGACACGCCGGACCCTCTGCGCATCCAGACGGTCTACGACAAGGAGCGAACCCGGATGAAGATCGTCATTCTCGGCGGAGCCGCCGCCACCGCCGATCTGCTGCACCTGATCGACGGCCTACTGGGCCCGGACAGCGGCCTGTTCACCCCCTCGGCCGCTAGCGGGCAGGAGGCCGACCGTGCCTGACGTCGTCGAGCACCACGGCGTTCCGGTCCTGGTGTGCGCCGCCGACGGTGCGACCATCGCCACCGTTCAGGACGCGCTCGACCAACTGATCGGCGCCGCCTTCCAGGGCGCCGAGATCGTCGCGGTGCCGTCCACGCGACTGGACGACCGCTTCTTCGACCTGAGCACCGGCTTCGCGGGAGAAGTCCTGCAGAAGTTCGCGAACTACCGGCTGCGCCTGGTCGTCGTCGGGGACATCGGCCGCCATCTGGCGGCCAGTTCCGCCCTCCCCGACCTCGTCCGCGAGGCCAACCGGGGGCGGGACATCTGGTTCCTCCCGGACCTGGACGCCCTCGTCGACCGCCTGGCCCCGGGCGCGGCGGGCCGGACGGCCGACTGAGTCCGACGCGGGGCGGTACGCGTTCGGTTGCCGGTCGGCCGACGCGTGACGCACGGCATGCCCCCTGCCTGGACTCCCGTCATGAGGCCCACGTACAAAGGGACGATGCCCGAAGATCTTTCCGCTCAGGAATCCCCGCTGCTCCGGAGTCTGCGCAGCGCTGTGGCCGCCGCTCCCGACGACGTACCGCTTCGCCTGCACCTGGCCGAGCTGCTCCTCGCCTCCGGTGCGCACGAGGCCGCCGTCTCCGAGGCGGCGGTGGCCCTGCAGCACGCGCCGGGGGACGCCGCCGTGCGGGAGCTGATGATGCGGGCGATGGGCGGACCCGCGCCCGGCCCGGAGGTGGATCCGCCCGCCCCGGAGGTGGATCCGCCCGCCCCGGGGTTCAACTGGCGGGCCGCCGAGGAGGAGGTCGACGGCATCGTCGAACCGCGCTTCGTGGAGTCCGCGTTGACCGTGGACGGAAGCGGCGATGCCGGGGACGCCGACGCCTACGACGTGACCGGCCCCGGGACGGTGCGCCTCGCCGACGTCGGCGGGATGCGCGAGGTCAAGGACCGCCTCGAAGCCGCGTTCCTGGCTCCGATGCGCAATCCCGAACTGCGCAGGCTCTACGGCAAGAGCCTGCGCGGCGGACTGCTCCTGTACGGTCCGCCCGGCTGCGGCAAGACCTTCATCGCGCGGGCCGTCGCCGGTGAACTCGGCGCGAGTTTCCTGTCGGTGTCCGTCAACGACGTCCTCGACATGTGGATCGGCAACTCCGAGCGCAACATGCACGAGGTCTTCAGCACCGCCCGGCGCAAAGCGCCCTGCGTCGTGTTCCTCGACGAGCTGGACGCGCTCGGCGGGAAGCGGAGCCGCACGCAGAACAGCGGGATGCGCAACACCGTCAACCAGCTCCTGACCGAGCTCGACGGCATCGACTCCGCCGCCAACGAGGGCGTGTTCGTCCTCGCCGCGACCAACGTCCCCTGGGACGTGGACATCGCCCTGCGCCGCCCGGGTCGGCTCGACCGCACGCTGCTCGTCCTGCCGCCGGACGCCGGGGCCCGGGAGGCGATCCTCCGCTACCATCTGCGCGAACGCCCGGTCGAGGGCGTCGACCTGGGCCGCGTCGTCAAGGCGACGGACGGGCTCTCGGGCGCCGACCTCGCCCATGTCTGCGAGTCGGCGGCGGAGACCGCGCTGCTGGACTCCGCCAGGACCGGGACCATCCGCATGATCGGCACGCCGGACCTGCTGGCCGCGGCGAAGGTCGTGGTGCCGTCGAGCGAGCCGTGGTTCGCCGCGGCCCGGAACGTGGCGATGTTCGCGAACGAGGGCGGGATGTACGACGACCTCGTGACCTATCTGAAGAAGAGGCGGAAGCTGTGACGACGGCCCAGGCGGAACTGCAACGGGCCAGGGCCCTCCACGAGATCGGCCGCTACGAGGACGCGGCGGCCCTCTTGACCGAGCTTCTCGCACACGACCCCGACCACACCCACGCCTGGGTCGCCCTGGCCCGCACCCATCTGAAGCGGCAGCGGTTCAAGGAGGCGCTCGAAGCGACCGACCAGGCGCTGGAGCGCCATCCCGAGTACGTCGACGCGCTCCTCGTGCGGTCCGATGCGGTCCGGTTCACACCCGGTGGAATCGCCGCGGCCGAGGCGGCCCTGCGCGAGGCGGTCCGGATCAGCCCGGAGTTCTGGCTCGGTTACGCGATGCTCGCCGATGTCGTGTTCCGGCGGTCGCTGGTCCGGTTCGCGCAGGAGTCCGGGAAGAGGGAGCTGGCGCGCGAGGACATGCCCACCCTGGCCCGGGAAGGCGCGGCCCTGGCCCGGGAGGCGATCCGGCTGGGCCCGGAGGAGGTCTACGCGTACGAGATCGCCCTGTTCATCGCACAGATGTCACGGGCCGAAGAGGACGCGGACGAGTTCGAGCGCGCGATCCTCCGGATCGACCCCACTCATCGCGAGGCGTTGGCCAGGCAGACCGCGAAGGCGGCCGAGCCCGACAAGAGCCTCCCGCGCCGGGCGACCGAACTGTACGCCGACGCGCTCGCCGTGGCGCCCGAGGACGCCTCGCTGCGCAGCGGCCTGGACAAGGCCACGTTCCGCCTGCTGCGCGGCACCCGCTGGCTCGCCATCGCCTGCGTCGTCGCCGCGGGAGTGACGATCGACCTGTTCGCCACGGCCGACGACCCGGTCCAGCGCGAACTGCCCCTGCCGCTGGGCCAGCGGATCTGGCTGCTGTGCTGCATGGCGGCGATCTGGGGTTTCGGCGCCTGGCGCACGTACCGCAGACTCCGCACCGGCGTGCGGTTGAACGTGCGTTCCCTGATCCGCCGCGACGTGTGGGCCCGCGTCGTCGTCGGTCAGGCGTCCTTCACGACGCTCTGCGCGCTGCTCATCACCCAGGTCCCGTGGACCGACCGCTCCTGGCCGCAGATCCTGTTCTGGTCGGGCCTGGTGGTGCCGTGGCTCACGATCTCCTACGACCACCGCAGGACACGGTGAGGGCGGACGGCCCCCGGAGACCCGGCACCCCGTGTGACACTCGCCACTCCCCATTGCTTTGCGCTCCCTTTACTATCTATGAGGCGGGTTCACACCCGTCTCCCACCGTCGATCCCGACGACCCGAACAGAGAAGGAGCTGCGCACCGCAATGGGTGAGCCTCCCAGTACGAACCGTGTCATCCCCGAACCCGCGCACCAGGGGACGGAGGTGACACGGTGAGCGAAGTGATCCTGCTCCTCCTCGCGCTCGCGCTGACACTCGCATGTGCGGTGTTCGTCGCGGCCGAGTTCTCGCTGACGACCATCGAGCGCAGCGAGCTCGAGCGTGCCGCCAAGGCCGGGGAACGCGGTGCCGAGAGCGCGCTCAAAGCCGCCAAGCGGCTGACGTTCCAGCTCTCCGGCGCCCAGCTCGGCATCACCGTGACCTCCCTGGTCATCGGCATGCTGGCCGAGCCGTCCCTCGCGGTGCTGCTGCGCGGCCCGCTCGCCGACGTCGGGCTTCCGGCCGGGGCCGTGTCCACGGTCGCCACACTCCTCGGCGTGGCCGCCTCCACCGTGGTCCTCATGGTCATCGGTGAGCTGGTCCCGAAGAACTGGGCGATCTCCAGCCCGCTCACGGTCGCCAAGGTCGTCTCGACCCCGCAGCGGGCGTTCACGGCCGCTTTCGCCCCGCTGATCCGGCACCTCAACAACACCGCGAACCGTGCCGTACGGCGGCTGGGTCTGGAGCCGGCCGAGGAGCTGGCCTCCGCCCGTACGCCGCAGGAGCTGATCGCTCTCGCCCAGCACTCCGCACGCGAGGGCGCCATCGAGCAGGACTCGGCCGAGCTGTTCGTCCGCACCCTGCACCTGGCGGAGCTGTCCGCCGAGAACGTGATGACGCCGCGGGTCGACGTCCGGGCGCTGGAGGCGCACGCCACCGCGGCCGACGCCGCCAACCTCACGCTGGCCACCGGTCTGTCCCGCTTCCCGGTCTACCGCGACAGCCTGGACGAGGTCATCGGCACGGTCCACATCCGCGACATCCTCGCCCTGGACGAGTCCGAGCGGTCCCGGACCCCGGTCACGGCACTGGCCACCGAGCCGCTCCTGGTCCCCGACTCGCTGCCCGTGGACCGGCTGCTCGCGCAGTTGCGCAAGCACCGGACGATGGCGGTGGTGATCGACGAGTACGGCGGCACGGCAGGAGTCGCCACCGTCGAGGACATCGTCGAGGAGGTCGTCGGCGAGGTCCGCGACGAGCACGACCCCCATGAGCGCCCCGACCTCGCACCGGCCGAGCCGCTCGGTGACGGGCGCCCGGTCTGGGAGGCCGAGGGCAGTATCCGGCTGGACCAGCTCGACCGCATCGGCTTCCGCGCGCCGGAAGGCCCGTACGAGACGCTCGCCGGTCTGCTCGCCAACCAGCTGGCCCGCATCCCGGTCCGTACGGACCGGGTGGAGGTCGACGGCTGGCAGTTCGACGTGCTCGACATCGAGCACCACCGGGCCGACCGGGTCCGGATCAGCGCGCCCGCACCGGCGCCGGCCCTCGTGGAGGAGGACGCCCGATGACCGCCATCCAGCTCGCCATCGGCGCGCTCACCCTGCTCACCAACGCGTTCTTCGTGGGCGCGGAGTTCGCCCTCATCTCGGTCCGCCGCAGTCAGATCGAGCCGCAGGCCATGCGGGGCAGCCGACGCGCCAAGAGCGCCCTGTGGGGGCTCGAACACCTGTCGGCCGCCATGGCCACCGCCCAGCTCGGCATCACCATCTCCTCCCTGGTGCTGGGCGCTGTCGCGGAACCGGCCATCGCCCATCTGCTGGAGCCGCCGTTCGACGCGGTCGGCGTGCCGGAGGCGCTGGTCCACCCGATCGCCTTCGTGATCGCGCTGACGCTGGCGACGTATCTGCACATGCTCATCGGCGAGATGATCCCGAAGAACATCGCGCTGGCCGCTCCCGTCGCCACCGCACTGGCGCTGGGGCCGTCCCTGGTGGGCCTGACGCGGGCGCTGCGTCCGGTCATCTTCGGCATCAACGCCTTCGCCAACATGCTGCTGCGGATGCTGAAGGTCGACCCCAAGGACGAGGTCGCCTCGGTGTTCACCGACGACGAGCTCGTCCGGCTGGTGAAGGACTCCAGCGACGCCGGGCTCCTCGCCCCGGCCGACGGGGAGCGGCTGCGGGACGCGCTGGAGCTCGGTACCCGGCCGGTCGGCGAGGTGATGGTCCCGCTGAACCGGACCGTCACCGTCGACCTGGGCATCACTCCGCAGGGGCTGGAGCGGGCCGCGGTGGCCTCCGGCTTCTCCCGGCTGCCGGTCACCGGACCCGACGACGGGCTGCTGGGCTACTTCCACATCAAGGACGCCCTCGGCGTCGCGGAGCGCACCGAGGCACTGCCCACGAGCTCCCTCCACCCCGTCATCCGGGTCGAGATCGACACCCCGCTCGACGACGCCCTCACCACGATGCGTGCCGCCGGTACGCATCTCGCGGCGGTCGCCGGGGACAAGGGCACGGTCATCGGCTTCGTGACGATGGAGGACGTACTGGACGAGCTGGTGGGGGCCGCCGCGGTCTGACCGGCCCGGCGGTGAACACCACCGCGACAAGCGGAAGGAGAGGCGGCCCGTCGCACGACGGGCCGCCTCTCGCCGTTCCCGGCCAACGGCCCTGCCGGACCGGCCCGAACGCGTAAGCTCGGCGGATGGCCAAGTACTTCGACGTGCACCCCGCGAATCCCCAGCCCCGCACCATCGGCACGGTGGTCGACAGCATCCGGTCCGGTGCGCTCGTCGCGTACCCGACGGACTCGTGCTACGCACTGGGCTGCCAGTTGGGCAACCGTGACGCCCTCGGCCGGATCCGGTCGATCCGGAACCTCGACGACAAGCACCACTTCACTCTGGTGTGCCACGACTTCGCGCAGCTGGCGCAGTTCGTGCGCGTGGACAACGACGTGTTCCGGGCGGTCAAGGCGGCGACGCCCGGCAGCTACACGTTCATCCTCCCGGCGACGAAGGAGGTTCCCCGCCAGTTGCTGCATCCGAAGAAGAAGACGGTCGGCGTGCGCATCCCCGACCACGTCGTGACCCAGGCGCTGGTCGCCGAGCTCGGCGAACCGCTGCTCTCCAGCACTCTGCTGCTGCCGGACGAGGAGGAACCGCTGACGCAGGGCTGGGAGATCAAGGAGCGGCTCGACCACGAGGTGGACGCCGTCATCGACTCCGGCGACTGCGGCACCGAGCCGACCACCGTCATCGACTTCTCCGGCGACGAGCCCGAGATCGTACGCCGCGGAGCCGGGGACACGTCCCGCTTCGAGTGATCCGGGGCGACAGCCGGGCAGACTGGCGGGCGTGACAGGTGAGCGACTGCGGTTCGACGGCTGGATCGCCGGTGCGGGGACCTCCTCGGGCACCCGGCTGGTGGTCGGACACTGGCCGCGGTCGCCGTTCGGGGCGTTCAGCGACGTCATGGTCGAGCATCCCGACGGCGAACGGGTCCTGCTGGCCCCGACCCGGCGGATCGCGGACTTCGTCGCCGCGACCTACCGCTTCGACCGGGTCGAGGTGGTGCCCGTGACCGTGGCCGTCTCCGGCGACACCTGGCTCGTCGAGGCGGGGCCGCTGCGCCTCCGGCTGCGGACCGGACGTCGGTCCGCCCTCGGTCTGCTGCTGTCCGCCGTACCGGCCCCGCTCGCCCGCAGCCCGCTCTGGGCCGCGCTGTGCGACGTACCGGCCCGGTCGCTGATGCCCGGCGTGCGCACCCTGGGCCGCGCGGGCCCGGGTCGCCGGGAGTGGTACGGGGCGCGAGGCCTGTGGCCGGTCGTGGCCGCGGACGCCGTGCTGGACGGGGTGGGCCTGGGCATGCTCGCGCCGCTCGATCCGCCGGTCGCCTTCGGGTTCGGCTCCGCCCCCCGCAGCCCTTCCCTGGTGCGCGTCACCACAACGGTGGAACTCGGGGCCGCCGGGCGATGAGGGCCTTCGCGGCCCCCGCGCGGGCGCGGGAGCCTTTCCCGGACCGGTTGCTGTTCGCTCGCGGATGGGGCCGGCCGGGGATGCGAGGGGGCGGGGTGCGTCGCAGGGTGGACCCATGGCAAATCCCCCGATCGTCATCCACCGTCCGACCCCCTCGGGCGGCCGCCGGGTGACCGTGCACTACGAAGGCCGGGACGAGATACTCGGGCTGGCCCACAGCGACCACGACGTCATCGTGTTCCTGAGCGAGGCCGGCCTCGAAGAAGCGGACCGGATCCTCGACAACCCGGTCTGGGTGGAATGGCGGGGCGGACGGGCCCACCTCTACGAGGCGGCCTGAGAGGCCTCGCCACCCGCACCGCGCAGGCCGTCCAGGATGACCGAAACCGTCTCCTCCGGCGTCTGACCGGATGTGTCCAGCCACCGGCCGATGCGGGGCGTCCCGCTCCGCAGATACGCGTCGAACGCCTCGACCGTCCACTCCCCGTACCCCGTCTTCCCCCGCGCCTCCTCCCTCTCGCGCACGGTCTCCGGCGAGGGGGCGAGCACGATGACGTGGAGCGGGCGGGTGCGGACCCTGCCGACGTAACGGGGCAGGTCCTCACCGAGGACGATGTCCTGGACGACGGCCGTCCAGCCGTCCCGCGCATAGGCGTCGGCCACCTGGGCCGAGATCCGCTGGCGCAGGTCGAGCTGGCTGCGGGCCTCCTCCGCCTCGTCGGGTGTCATCTCCGCGCGGCCGGAGACGATCATGCGGCGGAAGACGTCGCCGCGCACATGGACCGCTCGCGGCAGGCTCTCCGCCAGGAGCTGGGCGACGGTGGACTTCCCCGCGGCCATCACGCCGGTGATCAGAACGACGCAAGGGCCCGGGTCGACGGCCGTCATGCCGTGCCCGCAGGGGTGGATTCCGGGCTCCCGAACAGTTCGCGGACCTCGTCGACGTCGGTATCGCGCAGTGCGTCGTCCAGCAGGATCCAGCGGGTGATGCCCACGGATTCCAGGAACGGCAGATCGTGGCTGGCCATGACGAGCGCGCCCTCGTAGGACTCCAGGGCGCTCGTCAGCTGCCGCACGCTCGCCAGGTCGAGGTTGTTCGTCGGCTCGTCCAGCAGGAGCAGCTGCGGGGCGGGGGCGGCGAGCATCGTCGCCGCGAGCGCGGCCCGGAAGCGTTCGCCGCCCGAGAGGGTGCCCGCCGGCTGCTCCGCACGGGCCCCCTTGAAGAGGAACCGGGCGAGCTGGGAGCGGATCTGGTTGTCGGTGGTGCCCGGGGCGGTGCGGGCGACGTTGTCGGCGACGCTCAGCGCGTCGTCGAGGACGTCCAGCCGCTGCGGGAGGAATTTCAGCGGCACCGCCGCCGTGGCCTCTCCGGTGCTCGGCGCGAGCTCCCCGGTGAGCGTGCGCAGCAGCGTCGTCTTGCCGGCCCCGTTGCGGCCGACCAGGGCGATGCGTTCGGGTCCCTTCACCTGGAGGCTGCCCTCGCGCAGCCGCCCGTAGGGGAGGCTCAGGTCCCGTACGGTCAGGACGGTGCGGCCCGCGGGTACGGCGGTGTGGGGCAGGCTCACCTTGATCTCGGCGTCCCGGCGGATGGCTTCGGCGGCTTCCTCCCTGCGCTCACGGGCTTCGTCGAGACGGTCCTCGTGCAGCCCGCGCAGCCGGTCCCCGGACTCCTGGGCCGAGCGCTTGCGTTCCCCGGCGACGATGCGCGGGGCCTTCCGCTGGCCGTCCAACTTCTTGTCGTGGCGCTGGCGGCGGGCGACCTTGATCCGGGTCTCCTCCAGTTCGCGCTGCTGTCGGCGTACGTCGGCGTCGGCGGCGCGCAGCATCCGCCCGGCGGCCTCCTGCTGGGTGGCGAGGGCCTCCTGGTACGCGGACCAGCCGCCCCCGTACCAGCTCACCGAGCCCGATCGCAGTTCGGCGATGCGGTCGACCCGCTCCAGCAGGTCCCGGTCGTGGCTGACGACGATCAGGATGCCGGTGCGCCAGGAGTCGACGGCGTCGTAGAGCCTGCGGCGGGCGAACAGGTCCAGGTTGTTGGTCGGCTCGTCGAGGAGGAGAACGTCCGGGCGTTCCAGGAGCAGTGCGGCCAGCCGCAGCAGGACGGTCTCCCCGCCGGACAACTGCCCGACGGTGCGGTCCAGTTCGACGGCGCCGAGCCCGAGGGAGCCGAGGGTGGCCAGGGCACGTTCCTCGACGTCCCAGTCGTCGCCGACCGTCTCGAAGTGCTCCTCCCGTACGTCTCCGGACTCGATGGCGCGCAGGGCGGCCCGCCGCTCGGCGATGCCGAGGGCCGCGTCGACGCGCAGGGCGGTGTCCAGGGTGAGGTTCTGGGGCAGATAGGCGAGGTTTCCGCCGACGGTGACGGACCCCGCCGAGGGGCGCAGGAGCCCGGCGAACAGGCGCAGCAGAGTCGACTTGCCGGCTCCGTTGGCGCCGGCAAGTCCGGTGCGGCCCCGGGGGACGGTGAGGGAGAGCCCGTCGAAGAGGTTCGTGCCGTCGGGCCACCGGAAGGTGAGGTTGGAGGCGGCGACGGAGGCGCTGGGCGCGGTGGGATGGCTCATGTGGTTCTCGCAGTCGGAAGCGGAGGGAGCGGGGGGGCTTCGTATGCGAACAGCACGCGGCGACCCGGCCGAGGGCCGGAAAGGGTGGGAAGAACAGTCCTGCGAAGTGGAGGGACGGCTCAGCACCGAGGTCGCATCCACGCGGAAGTCACGGGCGGCAGATGTATGCCGACAGCGTCGTGACCGTGTACGGGCCAGGGCCGTACCGCGCGATGATCGCGGACCTCAGATGCGCAACGTCCACCTCTATCGGAGACAACAGGACCCGTTCAGGTTAGCGGAGGATCTTGCCGCGCGTCGAGGGGATTGTTCACAGAGCGCTCTGCCGGGAGGCGACCGGGGCCTCGGCGGGGGCAGTCTCGGCGGTCGTGTCCGCCGGGCCGCGCTGTCCGGGCAGCCGGACGCCGGGCGGCACGACGGGTGACCGGCGGACGGCGAGGGTGCCGAGGACGGCGGCGAGCCCGGCGAGGGCGAATCCGTACGGCGGGGTGGCGCCCATCGGGTGGGTCTCGTACACCAGCGCGGCCGAGAGCACGATCAGTACGGCCGAGAGGCGGCCGTACTGTTCGGTCGCGGCGACGACGGCCATGCCCCACAACAGATACCAGGGCTGGACCATGGGTGAGAGGGCCACCAGGGCGAGCAGGGAGAGGCCGAGTGCGTGGGCGGGTGTCACTCCGCCGCGCATCGCGCGCCGGGCCAGTACGAGGATCAGGCCGAGCGCGACCGCCAGGCCCAGTGTCTGGACGGCGGACTTGACCGGCTCCGCGTCGACGTCCAGGAGCAGGTGGGCCAGCTCTCCGAGTCCGAGGCCGATGTCGCTGGTGACCGAGAGCGCGGTGTGGATGTTCGCGGCGACGCCCTGGGTGTGGAGCCAGCCGAATCCGGTACCGCTGATCAGCGTCGCCCCTCCGGCGACCGCGCAGGCGATCAGACCGGGCGCGAGCAGTCCCTTGGCCCAGCGACGCCACTGGGGGCCGGTCGCGGACGCGTGTACGAGGACCCCGATGAACAGGAGCGTCACGGCCGCCGGTGACTTCACCATGATGGCGAGGCCGACCAGGGCGCTGCCCACGATCCATCTGCCGCGCAGGGCGAGCACCAGGCCGGCGAGCATCAGGCCGATCATCAGCCCGTCGTTGTGCATGCCGCCGACCACATGGATCAGCAGCAGCGGGTTGAGGGCTCCCAGCCACAGGGCGCGGCTCTCGCTGTGGCCGTGTTCGCGCGCCAGGCGGCACAGGGCCCAGACGATCAGGGCCAGGGAGACGAGCGCGACGATCCGCATCGCCAGGACGGCGGGGACGATCGTGCCGCCGGTGGTCCGGGCGACGGCCGCGGAGATCAGCAGGAAGAGCGGTCCGTAGGGGGCGGGGGTGTCGCGCCAGTGGTTGCCGACGCTCGCGGCGGCGTCGCCGCCGATCCCGCCCGGGTCCAGGGCGGAGGGGCCGACGGTGTAGACGTCGTGCCCTTCGACGACCATCGATCCCTGGGCGATGTAGCTGTAGACGTCGGCGCTGTAGAGCGGGGGCGCGAGCAGGAACGGGGCGGTCCACCAGGCGAGGGTGACGAGGGTGTCGCGGACGGTGGAGGCGGTCTTGCCGTACTGCCACCAGGCCACGACGAGCACGGTCAGTCCGGCATAGGCGAGGACGGCGGCGGCCGCCTTCGTGACGGACCCGTGGTCGACCCACAGGCCCCAGGGGTCATGGACCGGCAGCTTTCCGGCGAACCACCCACCGGCGACGACCGCCAGGGATCCTGCCGCACCCAGCCGACGGTGCCCGACCGCGCTCAAAGCCCACATGACCGGCCAACCTATCGGACGGCCGGGCCCGGACCGCAGCCGCTCCCCCGGCCGGCCGGACGCCCGGAGGAGGTCCGGGCGCCCGTGGCGTTCAGCCGGCGAGCGACTGCGTGAGAGCGGTGAGGCCGTCCGCGTAGATGCCGTGGAAGAGAGCGGCGGCCTCGTCGTCGCCGATCCCGTCCGGGGTGAAGCTGCCGGACCACTCGACGCGCGCCCGGTCCGGCGTCGAGCCCTCGTACACGGCGATCGTGGACAGGTAGCCCGTGACCGGGAACGGGGCGCGGAGGATGGAGTAGCTGTAGCTGCGCGCCGCGTTGTCGAAGGCTTCGAGGCGCTCGACGATGACACCGCCCTCCTCGTTGACGAGGGTGCGGACGCGGCCGCCCTCGCTCAGTGCGCTGGTCGGGATGTACGGGAGCCAGTCGGGCAGCGAGTCGAAGCCGCCGATGAGCTGCCAGACGCGGTCGGCGGATACGGGGAGTTCGGTGGAGGCGGTGGTGCTGGTCATGGGAGGACGTCCTTGACGTTGTACGGGTGCGGGTGCGGGTGGTTCAGGCGGTGGGGACGGGGGCGTCGGCGGAGATCAGCTTCTCCTCGCGCAGGGCCGCCCAGAAGGCTGCGGGGATCTTCTCGTCGAGGGCGGCGAGGTCCTCGGCGATACGGCTGGGCCGGGTGGCGCCGGGGATCGCCGCCGCCGTGGCCGGATGCGCCAGGGCGAACTGGAGCGCGGCGGCCTTAATGCCGATGCCGTGCTGTTCGGCGAGCGCCTTGACGCGCTCCACCTTGGCGACGATGTGCGCGGGTGCCTTCTGGTATTCGAAGTGCGCGCCGCCGGCGAGGATGCCGGAGCTGTACGGTCCGCCGACGACGAGGTCGACGTCGTGCTCGGCGGCCGCCGGGAGGAGCCGCTGCAGTGCGCGGTCGTGGTCGAGGAGGGTGTAGCGGCCGGCGAGGAGGAACGCGTCGGGGCGCGGCTCGTCGAGGTCGAGGGTGAGTTCGAGCGGCTCGACCTTGTTGACGCCGAGGCCCCAGGCCTTGATGACGCCTTCCTCGCGCAGCCGGGTCAGGACCCGGAAGGCGCCGGTGCGGGCGCTCTCGTAGGCCGCGAGCCACGCGTCGCCGTAGAAGTCCTGGGCGACGTCGTGGACCCAGACGATGTCCAGGCGGTCGGTGCGCAGCCGCTTCAGGCTGTCCTCGATGGAGCGCAGGGTGGCGTCCGCGCTGTAGTCGTTGATCATCTTGTTGGGGCGGCCGTGCTCGAAGAGCCCGCCCTTCTCGCCGAGGTCGCGGGAGGCGGGGTCCTCGGCCTCGTCCAGGATGACCCGGCCGACCTTGGTGCTGAGGACGTAGGCGTCGCGCGGGTGCTGGGCGAGGACGTCGCCGAGCCGGATCTCGGAGAGGCCGGCGCCGTAGAAGGGGGCGGTGTCGAAGTAGCGGATGCCCTGGTCCCAGGCGGCCTGCACGGTGGCGGCGGCCTCGTCGTCGGGGATCGCCCGGAACATGTTGCCGAGCGGTGCGGTGCCGAAGCCGAGGCGGCCGGGGAGGAGGTGGGTGATGCTCACGAATGCGTCCTTGATCTCTGCGAATGTCCGCGAATGTCCGCGAATGTCCGCGAAGGAGCCGACCTCTGAAGCGGCATTGATCCGGAGATGACCCCATTGCGCACGCTCTGTCGGCCTTACGCATTCGAGGTTAGGATCGAGCATTGAGACTGTCCAAGACTTGTTTGGGCTGACTTGAGTCTCCGAAGGTCTTACGAGGATGTGCCATGCTCGATCTCCGCCAGCTCCGCTATTTCGTCGCCGTCGCCGAGACGGAACACGTCGGCCGCGCGGCCGAACAGCTCCACATCTCCCAGTCGCCGCTCAGCCGGCAGATCGCCCAGTTGGAGAAGGAGCTCGGCCTGGTCCTGTTCGAGCGGGACCGGCAGCGGATCCGCCTGACGTCCGACGGCCGTGTCTTCCTCGCCGAGGCCCGGGCCCTGCTGACCCACGCCGCCCGGCTGGAGAACCTGGGGCGCCGGCTCGGGCGGGGCGAGGAGGGCGGGCTCTGCGTCGGCTATGTACCGGACGCCATGCACACGGGCCTCCTGCCCGCCGCTCTGCGCACGCTGCGCCTGGAGCGGCCGGGGATCCATGTGGCGCTGTACGGGCAGCAGAGCGCGGAGCAGTTCGAGGGGCTGCGGCAGCGCAGCCTGGACATCGCGCTGGTCCAGGAACCCCCGGCCGAGGACGACCCGGATCTGCGTTCGGCGCTGCTGCTGGAGGACCCGCTGCTGCTCGTGCTGCCCGCCGGTCATCCGCTGGCGGACCAGGCGGGCCTCGCACCGGAGGACCTGGACGGGCAGCCGTGGATCGCGGTGGAGAGCAGCCGGGATCCGGCCTGGCGCGACGCTTTCGTCGCCTCGTGCGTGGCGGCGGGCTTCACCCCGGACATCACGTTGGACGCGGCCGAACCTCTCACCGCGCTGGGTCTCGTCGCCTCCGGGTTCGGCCTGGCGCTGGTGCAGCGGAGCATGGTGCGGGGCACGGCGCCCGGTGTGGCCGTACGCGAACTGCCCTGGCACAGCGGGTCCGCGCGGCTGTGGGCGGCCTGGCACCGCGTCGATCTGCGGCCGGTGGTGGGGGCCTTCCGTGCCACGGTGCTGGGCGCGGCACCCGCGTAAACCTGTTGGCGGGAGTATCGGGGCGTGTCAGGCTTCACCCGTAACCAAGGGGCGTAGCTCAGCGGCCAGAGCGGCGGTCTCCAAAACCGTATGTCGCAGGTTCGATTCCTGCCGCCCTTGCCATCATCGCCCGGCCCGCGTCACCGCCCGGCCTCCGTCATCGCACGTCTCCGCGCCAGTCCCACTGGTGGCTGTCCGGCGACCGCGGCCCGTACTCGGCACGTCCGCCCGGACCGTAGGCGCCGATCTCGGTGACCAGCCCGACGCCGTCGCGCAGATCCGCGTCGCCCCACCCGGTGACGTCGAGCAGCAGCCCGTCGAGCGGGCCGCCGACCAGCTCGCGGTAGTCGTGACCCGGCCTCGGCCCCGGGTGGGGGTCGTCGTGGTCGGTGCCGTACACCCGTCGCTGCCTCATCAGCTCGTCCATGCGGGCAGCATCCCACCGGGCACTGACAACGGCTCGGCACGAGGGTCCATCCGGCCACCGCCCGCCGCCCGCCCACCGGTAAATCGGCGCGCGCCCGCCCGTCGCCTGTGGCACGCTCCACCGATGACTCCCCCACCGCGCCTGATCCCGTTGCTGGACCAGTTCGACTTCGCCTCCGAGCGGCTCCTCGGCCGTCTGGCCGGACCCGTCATGGACAGCGGCAACGGCGTCGATATCGGCGTCACCCCGCTCGGCGACGACGAGCACCTCTGGGAACCCGTGCCCGACTGCTGGTCCGTACGCCGCCGCGACGACGGCCCCGGGGCACGGGCGACCGTTCTGGCGGGGGCCGGGGACTGGGGCCGGGACGCGGCGGACTCCCCGCATCCGTTCCCTCCGCCGTTCACCACCATCGCGTGGCGTCTGAGCCATCTCGCCGAGATGCTGACCCTCCGCGCCGACCACATGCATGGCAGCAGATCGCTCACGCGCGACGGCTACCGCACTCCGGGGGACGCGGCCGGGGCGGTGGCCGCCTTCGAAACCGCGTCCGCCGCCTGGCGCGAAGCCCTGCTCACCGCCGACGACGCGGCCCTGGACACCGTCGGGTACAGCACGTATCCGAACGGCAGCGACGCCGAGGATCTCTTTGTCGACATCGTCTGGTGGGTCAATCAGGAGGTGCTGCACCACGGCGCCGAGATCGCCCTGCTCCGCGATCTGTACCGCGCCCGGCCCTCCTGAGCGGCGCGCGGTCGCCGCTCAGGGGCGCTCGCCATATGATTCAGGGACTTAACGCACCGCGGAGCGGCACATGAACCGGCGTCGGACTCCCCGCTCAGCTAGCGCCGAAGACCTCCTCAACACCCTGCAGAACCTCACGGCCCGCGCTCGGCGCGAAGTGGAGTTCCACCAGGCCAGGGTGGAACTGGCGCAGGCACTCCAGCGCGACATGCTTCCGGCGACCCTGCCCGCGCTCCCCGGTCTCCAGTCCGCGGCGCGCTACGCGCCCGCCCGCCACGGTCTGGACATCGGCGGCGACTGGTACGACGGTTTCACGCTCGCGGACGGGGCTCTCGGCTTCGCCATCGGCGACGTACAGGGTCATGACGTCGAGGCGGCCGCCTTCATGGGGCAGGTCCGCATCGCGATGCGGGCCATCGCGGGCACGGCGTCCGATCCGGGCGAGGTGCTGGGCAGGACGAACGATCTACTGCTGTCCGTGGACTCGGGGCTCTTCGCGACCTGCACGTTCATGCGGCTGGACCCGACGACCTGGGAGCTGCACAGCGCGCGGGCCGGGCATGTGGCGTGCGTGTGGGCCACCACGGAGGGCCGCTCCGGCGTCACGGAGGACCCGGGCGGCATGCCGCTGGGCATCGAGCCGGGCGAGGGCTACCCCGTCACCCGGCGCACCCTGGACTCCGACGGGGCGATCGTGCTGCTCACCGACGGGGTCGTCGAGGGACCGTCGCTGCTGATCGAGGACGGTCTCGAGCGGGTACGGCAGCTGGTCGCCGCGCACGTCGGGGCGAGCGCGGCTCAGCTGGCCGACGAAGTCCTGGGCGCGGCGGAGCTGACCGGCCACGAGGACGACGCCGCCGTACTGGTCCTGCGGCATGCCGCCGCCCGGCGCGGGCCGCGCTGACGCCGGACCGTACCGCGCGTGTCACCTGCCGACTCCCGCCGCGGTCGGTGTCTGATGAGTGGTGTGATCCGCAGCAAGGAAGCCAGACGTCGGGCCGTGTACGTGGCGCAGGTCCTGGGCGTGGCCGGCGCCTACTACCTGTCGGGACGGATCGGGCTGATGCGCCAGGTCGTCGTGGACGGCGCGGTCGTGACGCCGCTGTGGCCGCCCACCGGCATCGCCCTGGCCGCGCTGCTGTGCCTGGGTGTCCGGGTCTGGCCGGGCATCGCGCTGGGCACGCTGGTCACGGTCTCCGAGATCGGCGACGCGTTCACGGTGAGCCGGCTGGCCATCATGCTCGGCAACACGGTCGCCCCGCTCGCTTCGTACGCCCTGTTGCGGAAGGTGGGTTTCCGCAGAGAGCTGGTCCGGCTGCGGGACGGGGTCTGTCTGGTCTTCCTCGGCGCGTTCGCGGGGATGCTGATCAGCGCCACCGCCGGAAGTTTCACGCTGCTGCTCGACGGCAAGGTCCCGCCGGGGCGCTTCTGGCTGGTCTGGTCGTCCTGGTGGGCGGGGGACGCGATGGGGGTCCTGGTGGTCACCCCCGTACTGCTGGTTCTGCGCGGGGTGCGGTGGCCCCGCCCGACCGACCGGTGGCTGGAGGCCTCGGTCCTCGCGATCGTCGTGGTCGTGTCGTCGTTGATCGCCACGCGCAGCTCGCTGTCGGTGATCTACCTCGTGTTCCCGGTGATCATTTGGTCGGCCCTGCGCTTCCAGTTGCCCGGCAGCGCGCCGTGCGCCCTGGTCGTCTCGGTGCTCGCCATTCTCGCGGGTACGGATGCCCTGGGGCCGTTCGCCGGGCACAGCCTGATGCAGATCATGGCCAATCTCTCGCTGCTCAACGGAAGCGTCGCGCTCACCGCCCTGCTGCTCGGGGCCATCGTCGCGGAGCACAAGAACATCCGCCGAGAGACGGAGAACGCCGTCGAGGAACTGGAAGCCCTGGTGGAACAGCTCGCTCCGCTGTCGGGGCCGGCCACGGCACGGTACGAGGACAGACCGCGGCGGCACGGCCCACTCGACGGCGGTCCCCACCCGGATCCGGACCCGGGCTAAAGCGTGTTGCAGAAGGCTGGCGTCGGGCAGGTCAAGCCGGGTTCTGTGCCCTTGTAGATCATGTGGCCAGGGCGTGGTTGTGGAGTGTGGC
>NZ_JBIVUT010000027.1:0-138119 GCF_044757365.1 Streptomyces sp. NPDC091289 | reverse complement strand
CCACGACGGCGCGGCCCTCCGCGGCGGCCCCCTCCCCGCCGGCGGACCCCACCCCCTCACCCCCCCCCCCCCCCCCCCCCCCCCCCCCCCCCACCCCCCCCCCCCCCCCCGCCCGGGCCCCCCCCCCCCCCCGCGCCCCCCCCCCCGCGGCTCTTGGCATGCCCTCCCCGGTCAGGAGGTGGGCCGTCAGGGGGTGAGGGGCGGGCGGGGACCCCGGGGGTCGTCGTCGGGCCCGGAGGACGCCTGGGTGCCGTCCTCGCGGATGACCTCGCCCTGGACGACCTTTCCGTCCGGACGGTGCATCCTGGCCTGCTGGAAGGCGTCCGAGAGGCTGCCGGGCGACGCGGCCCGCATCCGGCGTTCCAGCGAGCGTTCCGCGTAACGGCTGATCATGGTGCGCACCGGCGGCACCAGCAGGATCAGTCCGACCGCGTCCGAGATCAGGCCGGGGATCAGGAGCAGCAGCCCGCCGAGCATCAGCAGCCCGTTGCCCCGGGAGCCCTTGCCGCCCGCGGGGGCGGCCGGCGGGGTGGCGGGGGCGCCGGGCTGTCCCGGCATCTGCTGGAGGGTCTCGGTGAGGTTCTTGAAGGCGCGCCGGCCGGCGCTCTTGATGACCACGGCGCCGAGCACGGCGCCAGCCACCAGGACCAGCAGGACGGCGAGGCCGCCCGCGGCCGAGGCGACCAGGGTCAGCAGCCAGATCTCCAGGACCAGCCAGGCGGCCAGGGCAAGCGGCAGGAATCTACGGGCGCGCGAGCGCCGGGGACGGGTCGGGGGCGGAGTGCCGGTCGTCATGTCCCCAGTGTGCCCGCAACGGCGTGCAAGCGGCGTAAGGGGGTGATCATGAAGCGGTCCGGTCCGCCCTCGCCGGGGCGGTCGCCGGGGGCGGTCAGAGCGTCTTGCGGCCCAGGACCTTGTTCGTGCGGGAGGTGACGCCCCAGGCGGTGACCCGCCACAGTGCCTCGACGAGGATGTCCCGGCTCATCTTCGAGTCGCCGATCTCCCGGTCCACGAAGGTGATGGGGACCTCGACCACGTGATAGCCCGCCTCGACCGCGCGGCGGGCGAGATCCACCTGGAAGCAGTAGCCCTGCGAGGCGACCTCGCCCAGGCCGAGTCCGTCGAGGGTCTCGGTGCGGAAGGCGCGGTAGCCGCCGGTGACGTCCCGGACGGAGAGGCCGAGGGCGAGCCGGGAGTAGAGGCTGCCGCCGCGCGAGATCACCTCACGGCTCTTGGGCCAGTTGACCACCCGGCCGCCGGGCACCCAGCGGGATCCGAGGACCAGGTCGGCGCCCTTGAGCGCGGTGAGCAGCCGGGGCAGCTCCTCGGGCTGGTGGGAGCCGTCGGCGTCCATCTCGACGAGCACGCCGTAGCCGTGCTCGGAGCCCCAGGCGAAGCCCGCGAGATAGGCGGCGCCGAGCCCTTCCTTGCCCTTGCGGTGCAGGACGTGCACCTGGCCGTCGGCCGCGGCGATCTCGTCGGCCGCCTTGCCGGTGCCGTCGGGGCTGTTGTCGTCGGCCACCAGGATGTCGGCATCCGGGACGGCGGTGCGCACCCGGCCGACGATCGGTCCGATGTTCTCGACCTCGTTGTAGGTCGGAATGATCACCAGAACCTTGCCGAGCGGGCCGAACTGCCTCTGACCGCCGTCGTTCACTACTGCCCCTTAGAGTCCGTACACAGGGGGACACCATATCCAGCACAGCGGCCGGCAGAACGCGCCCCCACGGTGGGAACTGCGGATCGGGGCCCGGCGCCCTTCGGGCCGACCTGGGACCCGCTGGCTGCGGGTCGACCGAAAGCCGTTGTCTACTGAACGTCCGGGCCCCACCCGGGTCCCACCCTCCGACCGGCCGCAACCTTCCCTCGCCCCCGAGGCGCGGGCGCTGAACCTGGCTGTCGGCGGTGGTGGGCCGGTGCGGCACACCACCTCATGACCCAGCGGCGTTCGACGACTGCGTGGAGGTTTAACCGGTCGGACGTCCTGTGGTGGACCCGGCCGAACCTACCGGCCGGTGGGCGCGTTCTGTCAACAGTCGTGCGACCTGCGACTTTTCCCGAAATCGCCTGGTCAGTGCCGAAGGGGCGCAGGTCGCGGACCAGCCGTGGGGCCATCGATCGGCGGTACGAAATGTCCCGACGTCACTCGTTCGGTCGCACGTAGACAGTTTGTCCGAAGACCACCGTCCGCAGGCAGACGGGAAGGTCGGCCCCGGGTGTCAGATCCGGCAGGCCCGGCGTGCCGGACCGGGGGTCGGTGGACCATCGGGCGACCCGGTCGTCGGGGGCCTGGACCAGCAGTTCGGCGGTGCGCCAGACGGCGTAGTCGGCCGGGGCGCCGGGCACCAGGAGGCCCGCATCGTCGCGGCCGATGGCTCGCCAGCCGCCCCGGGTGTGGGCGGTGAACCCGGCGCGGACCGAGATGCGGTGCTCCGGGGTCCGGTGGTGCGCGGCGGCCCGGACGGTGCCCCAGGGGTCGAGCGGGGTGACCGGGCTGTCGGAGCCGAAGGCGAGGGGCACTCCGGCGCGCAGCAGCGCCGCGTACGGGTTGAGGGTGGCGGCCCGCTCCGCGCCGAGGCGCTCGGCGTACATCCCCTCCGGCCCGCCCCAGGCGGCGTCGAAGGCGGGCTGGACGGAGGCGGTGAGGCCCAGTTCGGCGAAGGCGGCGATGGTCTCGGGGGTGAGCATCTCGGCGTGTTCGACGCGGTGGCGGGCGGCCCGGATCCGGTCGAGGCCGAGCGTCCGGGCGGCGGCCCTGATCCCGTCCACGACGGCGGCGACCGCGGCGTCGCCGATGGCGTGGAAGCCCGCCTGGAGGCCCGCCTCGGTGCAGGCGGTGACATGGGCGGCGATCCGGGCGGCGTCCAGATGGGCGGTGCCGGTGTGCGGGGCGTCCGCGTAGGGCTGGTGCAGGCAGGCGGTGTGCGAGCCGAGGGAGCCGTCGACGAACAGGTCGCCCGCGGCGCCGATCGCGCCGAGTTCCCGGATGCGCCGGGCGTCCTTCTCGTCCGCGATCTCCTCGGCCCAGAGGCCGAAGACGCGCGGGCCGGGCCGCTCGGCGGCGAGGGCGAGGAGGCCGGTGAAGTCCTCCTCGTCGGAGATCTCGGGCCCGCCGCACTCGTGCACGCTGCCGATGCCGAGGGAGGCGGCGTGGTCGAGGGCGGCGCGCTGGGCGGCGGCCCGCTGGGCGGACGACAGCGCGCCGTGGGCGGCGGCCCGTACGGCGTGGTGGGCGTCGCCGGTCAGCGGCGCGTCGGGGTGGTATCCGGTCATCCCGGTGACGCCGGGGACGAGGTCCAGCAGGGCGGTCGTGACGACCGCGGAGTGCACGTCGATCCGCGGCAGGTACAGGGCCCGGCCGCCGGCCGCCTCGTCGAGCTCGGCGCGCGAGGGGTGGCGCCGCTCGGGCCAGCGGGCGGCGTCCCAGCCGTGTCCGAGCAGGACGTCGCCGGCGGCGTGGCGGTTCGCGAACGCACGGATGAGGCCGAGGGCTTCGGCGAGCGTACGGGCGCCGGAGAGGTCGAGCCCGGTCAGGGCCAGGCCGGTGGCGGTGGTGTGCACATGGGCGTCGGTGAACGCCGGGGTGACCAGGGCGCCTTCGAGGTCGACCACCTCGTCCACGCCGCTCGCGAAGGCGTCGGCGGCCCCCTCGGACCCCACCCAGGCGACGTGCCCTCGTTCGACGACCATCGCGGTGGCGAACGGGTCGGCGGGGCTGTGGACGTCGCCGCCGCGCAACAGCACGGTGCGGTGTTCGGGGGCGCTCTGGGGGGCGGTGCTCTGGCTCATGGGACCAGTCTCGCGCCTGCCGGGACCCGCCGGCCCCGCGACCCCCCTTGAGGGGCCCTACGGCTTCTCAGACTCGCGGGGGCCGCGCCTCGTACGGGGTGGACAGGACGACGGTGGTCCGGGTGGACACGCCGGCGAGGGTACGGATCCGGGTGAGCAGGTGTTCCAGCTCCAGCGGGGTCGCCACGCGCACCTTGAGGATGTAGTTCTCGTCCCCGGCGACGCTGTGACAGGCCTCCAGTTCGGGCACCCCGGCGAGCCGTTCGGCGATGTCGTCGGGTGCGCTCGGGTCGAACGGCTTCACCGAGATGAACGCGGTGAGGGGCAGCCCGACGGCCTCGGGGTCGACGACCGCGGCATAGCCGCGGATCACCCCGCGCTGCTCCAGTCTGCGGACGCGCTGATGAACCGCCGAGGTGGACAGGCCCGTGGCCTTGCCCAGGTCGGTGTAGCTCATCCGCCCGTCCTTGACGAGCAACTCAACAATCTGACGGTCCAGCTCCTCCATGCGGATCAACCTATGGCCCAGGGCGTCTCCCGGCACAGTCGCGCGGGTCACGGAACGGCACCTGCGGGCGGCATGTGACGAACACCACAGGCCTGCGGGTCGGTAGCGGGCCGCCTCACGGTTATCGGCCACGCGCGACGGGAAGTGCTTGCTGTGGTCGAGGCCGTGGCGCCTTGTCGGCCCACCCGAGGGGGGAATTTCCATGCAGAGCCTGAAGCTCACCGGACGTACCGAACCGGAGCCTGTCGATCCGGACGACGACGGTACCGCCGACGCGTACGACATGTTCGAGATGGTCCGGGTGATCTGCCCGGACTGCGCCCAGCCCATCGCGCTGCTGGCCGACGAGGACGTCCTGCCGGAGCACGCCCGGTGCCCCACGCCGTGGAACCCCTTCGTCCTCACCGTCTGCGCCGGGACCGGCCGCGGTGTGAGCGACGCCCGGCCCGCGGACGAGACGCTGGAGCTCCAGGAGCAGGAAGCGGGGCTGCTGCTGACGCTCCCCCAGGGCCTCGACTGGCGGATGCAGCCCTTCTCGCACGCCGGAGGGCCCGGCTCCCGTCCGGTGCGTGTGCCGCGGATGCGGCGCGAGGCCGCCTGACCCCGTACGCCGTACGCCCGCCCAGCACCACGACGGCCCGGCCGCCGTGGTGCCCGCGGTTCCCCTGCACCTGCACCGGCGCGGGGCGTGAGCCCCCGCGAACGGGCGCTCGAATCGGGGTGCCAGTGACCCCGGCCCGTCCTGCCGCGTTGGCCCTGTATGACCACGCTGCATTCACCAGTCGGTTCGGGTCGCCGCAGACTCGCCGCACCCGCCCCCGAAGAATCGGTTCCGCAGCCGGGTGCGCCCGCCCAGCCGCTGCCCCGCTCCACCGGGGCCTCACCCATGGGCACCCCGGTGGACCCGCCGATCTACAGCGCGCTGCTCCGGCAGTGGGAGAGCGCCGGCCGCACGCTGCCCGGCCGCCGCGACCCGGAGTGGAACCAGGCCGCGGCGCTGCCCTCCTGGTCCGAGATGCCGCTGCGGTTCAGCGCGTCTCGGGACCCGCGAGGTGGCGCGCGATGACCATGCGCTGGATCTGATTGGTGCCCTCCACGATCTGGAGCACCTTCGCCTCGCGCATCAGCCGTTCGACCGGGAAGTCGAGCGTGTAGCCGTAGCCGCCGAGCACCTGGACGGCGTCGGTGGTCACCCGCATGGCCGCGTCCGTGCAGAACAGCTTCGCCATGGCGGCCTGCCGGGAGAAGGACTCCCCCGCGTCACGCAGCCGGGCCGCCTCCAGATACAGCGCCCGGCCGGCCTCGATCTGGGTGGCCATGTCGGCGAGCATGAACCGCAGCCCCTGGAAGTCCGCGATGGGGCGGCCGAACTGGCGCCGGTCGGTGGCGTACCGGACGGCCTCGTCCAGGGCCGCCTGGGCGACCCCGATCGCGCAGGCGGCGATGCCCAGGCGCCCGGAGTCGAGTGCGGACAGGGCGATGGCGAAGCCCTGGCCCTCCTCGCCGATGCGCCGGTCGTCGCCGACCCGTACGCCGTCGAAGTGGAGCTGGGCCGTGGGCGAGCCCTTCATCCCCATCTTCTTCTCGGGGAGCGCCGCGTTCAGCCCCTCGGCGTCGCCGGGGACGAGGAAGGCAGTGATGCCTCGGGGGCCCTCGACGCCGGTACGGGCGAGGACGGTGTAGAAGTCGGCGACGCCGCCGTGGGTGATCCACGCCTTGGTGCCGGTGATGACCCACTCCTCCCCGTCCCGTACGGCCTTGGTGCGCAGCGAGGCGGCGTCGGAGCCGGAGGCGGGTTCGGAGAGGCAGTAGGCGCCCAGCAGGCCGCCGGTGAGCATGGCCGGGAGGTGCGCGGCGCGCTGCTCGTCGGTGCCGTAGCCGGCGAGGGCGTGGCAGGCCAGCGAATGGACGCTGACGCCGAGTCCGACGGTGAGCCGGGCGGCGGCCAGTTCTTCCAGGACCTGGAGGTAGACCTCGTAGGGCTGGTCGCCGCCGCCGTGGGCGGAGTCGTACGGGAGTCCCAGGAGTCCGGCCTCGGACAGGAGGGTGAAGACCTCGCGCGGGAAGACGCCCGCGTCCTCCTCCTCGGCCGCCCGGGGCGCGATCTCCTTCGACACGATGTCGCGGACGAGCGCGACGAGCTGCCGGGACTCCTCGGTGGGCAGACGGCGTTCCACCGGCTGCGGGGCACGGTCGGACATGACGGCGCTCTCCTCCCTGTCGGGCGTTGCGACGGTCGCACGCTCGGGGTGGGAGAGGCGCCGCCGGGTGATCTCCCGGAAGTGACCCGGGAAAAACAGACTGCCCCGCCGATCCTGCCCTCCCGGGTCACGGGTGGCACGGTCATCGGCTGTGGCGGGTTGAGTATGCCCGATCGAATGCCTCCCGTCACGGGGCAACGGGCAGGTCGGACGGCCTGGAGGGCCGCCGGGAGATCAGCGAATTGGTCCGAACCATTGACCCAACTGGTCTAGTCCTTCTACGGTTCCACCGAACGCCTAACGCGTTCATGTCAAACCGGGTGCAGTCGCCCGGTGTTCGGCCAGCACCCCCCCACGCACCAGCCCTCCCCCACGAGGAGCCACGATGCTCAAGCTGCACCGTCCCCGCGCCCGGCTCCGGGCGCTCGCCGCGGCCGCCTGTACGGCGGCCCTCGGCGCCACCCTGCTCGGCGTCGCGGGCATGTCCCCGGCCGGCGCGACCCCCGCCGCACAGCCGGCCGCGGCGCCCGCCGCCGCCGATGCCGCCCCCACCGCGGCGGGCGACAAGGTGATCGGATACTTCACCAACTGGGGTACGTACGACCGCAATTACCACGTCAAGAACATCGTGACGTCGGGCTCCGCGGACAAGCTCACCCACATCAACTACGCCTTCGGCAATGTGACCGGCGGCAAGTGCCAGATCGGCGACTCCTACGCCGACTACGAGAAGGCCTACACCGCCGAGGAGTCGGTCGACGGGGTCGCCGACACCTGGGACCAGGAACTGCGCGGCAACTTCAACCAGTTGCGCAAGCTGAAGGAGCTCCACCCCGACCTCAAGATCCTCTGGTCCTTCGGCGGCTGGAGCTGGTCCGGCGGCTTCGGTGAGGCCGCGCAGAACCCGGCCGCGTTCGCGAAGTCCTGCTACGACCTGGTGGAGGACCCCCGTTGGGCCGATGTCTTCGACGGCATCGACATCGACTGGGAGTACCCCAACGCCTGCGGTCTCACCTGTGACACCAGTGGCCGCGACGCCTACGGCAACCTGCTGGGCGAGCTGCGCAAGACCTTCGGGAACGACAACCTGATCACCTCGGCGATCACGGCGGACGGCTCCGACGGCGGCAAGATCGACGCGGTGGACTACGCGGGGGCGGCGAAGCATCTCGACTGGTACCTGCCGATGACGTACGACTTCTTCGGCGCGTTCGCGGCGCAGGGCCCGACGGCCCCGCACTCCCCGCTGACCTCCTACCCGGGGATCCCGACGGAGGGCTTCAACTCCGACGCCGCGATCTCCAAGCTGAAGTCGCTGGGCATCCCGTCGGAGAAGCTGCTGCTGGGCATCGGCTTCTACGGCCGCGGCTGGACCGGCGTGACGCAGTCCGAGCCGGGCGGCAGCGCCACCGGAGCGGCGGCGGGCACGTACGAGCCCGGCATCGAGGACTACAAGGTCCTCAAGAACAGCTGCCCCGCCACGGGCACGGTGGCCGGCACGGCGTACGCCCACTGCGGGAACGACTGGTGGAGCTACGACACCCCGGAGACCATCGGCACCAAGATGACCTACAAGAACGAGCAGGGCCTGGGAGGCACGTTCTTCTGGGAGCTGAGCGGTGACACCGGGAACGGCGAGCTGATCAAGGCGATCAGCTAGGCGTTCACGGGGTACGCGATCTCCAGGGGCGGGGTGCCGGGCGGGCGCCCCGCCCTTGCGCGTGCCCCGCCGCCCGGAGAGCGCGTCAGGCCGTCACAGCAGGCCGAGCTGGGTGACCAGCATCGCGAACACGACCACGAACGCCCAGCCGGCGATGTGCTCCATCAGCTTCGAGCCGTCCCCGGGGCCGCCGGTGCGCGCACGGCGGGCGTGGTGGGTGTTTCCTGCGGCGGTGGTCGCGGTCATGGCGTCTCGCTGTTCGTACGACGTCGGCTGGAGTCCCCCGTGACCCGACCAGAGTGCCAGGGCCCCGGGCCGCGGAAAACGAGATCCCGGTCACGGCCGGACGCGGCCCGGACCTCCGAAGGCATCCCGTTCCCCCGGGTGCGGCACGGGGATCGGGCAGGGTCCGGGGCACGGACAGGGGTGCGAACGGAGGCGCGCTGTGGGCGACGCCACACCGGGCCCGGGGCGTTTTTTATATCCAGCCACGTACGGGAACCTTTTCGGCCACCCGGCCGACTACTGCCTCATGGGAAGAGACCGCGGCACCGAGCCCGCCGCCGAGCCCCGGAAGGCGGCTGGCTACCTTGTGCCCATGCGTGCACCGGGCGGCCTGCCGAGGCGAGCGGCCAGGGGCCTGCTCTGCGGTTCGGCATGCCTGCTCCTCGGTGCGGTGAGCCATGTCGCGGCGGGCGGACGCCTCCCCGGCCCGGGGATGCTCGGCCTCCTGCTCCTCGCCCTGACCGTGCAGGGGACGCTGTTCCTGGGCGGCCGGCGACGCCACCGCTTCGATCTCGTGGTGCTGGTGCTCGGCGCGACGCAGTTCGCCCTGCACAACGCCTTCCACTTCCTTCCGGCCCCCGGCGGGACTCCGCACCCCGGGATGCCCGCCGGGCACGGGCACCACATGCCCGCCGGACCTGCCATGGACGCGCACGCCGGGCACGCCATGGACGCCGGGATGACCGGGGCCCACGCGGCGGCCACGCTCGGGACGGCCCTGTGCGTGCTGTACGGGGAGCGGGTCCTGCGACGCCTCGCGGCCCTGGTCGCCCCTCGCGTCGTCCTGCGGTGGGCCACCTCGCTCCCCTGCCCGCCCCGGCCGCGCCCGGCGCCGCCGGTGGTGGCGCGGATCCGGTTCGGGGCGCTCCTCGCCCGGTCCCGGTCCCGGCGGGGGCCGCCCGTGGCGACCCCCGCCTGACCTCCCCCGCACCAGCCATCGACGCCCGACGTGTTCCGGCGTCCATCAGGCGTGCGTGCGGGAGGCGTCGGGCGCGCGTCCGCCACCGTCCGCCCTCCGAGGAGCACCCATGTCCCACAGAACCGAACACATAACGCAACACGAGCATGAAGCGGCCGAAACCCCGGCGAAGAGACCGGCCCGCTCCTGGGCGGAGGTGCGGCATCTTCTGGTCCGGCTGCACTTCTACGCCGGTGTGCTCGTCGCCCCCTTCCTGCTGGTGGCCGCGCTCACCGGACTCGCGTACACGTTCACGCCCCAGCTCGACCGGCTCGTGTACGGCGACCAGTTGCGGGTCGAGCGGGTCGGCGACGAGATGCGCCCGCTCTCCGAGCAGATCACCGCGGCGCGGACCGCGTACCCCGAGGGCACACTGGCGTCGGTGATCACACCGCCGGGCCCCGAGGACACCACCCGGGTGGTGCTCGCGGTGCCGGAGCTGGGCGAGAACCAGCGCACGGTGTTCGTCGACCCGTACACCGCCGAGGTGCGGGGCGAGTTGACGACCTGGTTCGGTTCGACGCCGCTCACCACCTGGCTCGACGACCTCCACCGCAATCTCCACCTCGGTGAGACGGGCCGCCTGTACTCCGAGGTCGCCGCGAGCTGGCTGTGGGTGGCCGTCGCGGGCGGCCTCGTGCTGTGGCTCGGGCGCAGCCGCGGGCAACGTGCCGAGTCGGCGCGGGGCGTGCTGCTTCCGGACCGTACGGCCCGGGGGGTGCGACGGACCCGCAGTTGGCACGCGGCCACCGGAGTGTGGCTGGCGCTGGGGCTGCTGTTCCTGAGCGCCACCGGCCTCACCTGGTCGCAGTACGGCGGCGAGCGCTTCGGGCGGCTGCTGGACGCGGCGAACGGCACCGCCCCAGCCCTGGACACGGCGCTCCCGGGCGCCGAGGCGCCGGCGGAGGACCACTCGGAGCACGCCGGACACGGCGGTTCCGGGAGCACGGCGGCCGACGCCGACCCGGCGGACTTCGACGCGGCCCTCGCGGCGGCCCGGGGCGCGGGCCTCGGGGGAACCGTGGAGGTGACGCCTCCGGCGGACGCGGCGAGCGCGTGGGTCGTGGCGCAGACCGACAACACCTGGCCGGTGCACTACGACCGGGTGGCCGTGGACACCACGACCGGTGAGATCACCTCGCGTACCCGCTGGGCCGACCACCCGGCACTGAACAAGCTCAGCAAGCTGGGCGTGCAGGGCCACATGGGCGTGCTGTTCGGGATCGTCAACCAGATCGCGCTGGCTCTCATCGCACTGGGCCTGACGGCCGTGATCGTCTGGGGCTACCGCATGTGGTGGCAGCGGCGGCCCACCCGGGCCGACCGGCCGGCGCCGGTCGGCAGGGCCCCGGAGCGCGGGGCGTGGCGGCGGCTGCCGCTGCCGGTCCTCGTCCTGGGCGTTCCGGCCGTGGCCGCGCTGGGCTGGGCGCTGCCGGTCCTCGGGGTGACCCTGGCCGGGTTCCTCGTGGTCGACGCGGTGGTGGGAGCGGTCCGCCGACGCCGTACCGCCTGACGGCGGCGGGGTGAGGCTCCCGGGGCCGGCGTCGAGGAACGCCGGCCCCGGGAAGGGGCCGTCACTTGCGGCCGACGCCCGCGTACATCGCGACGTCCGGCGTCACCTGCTCCGGCCGCCACGCCGAGCACGACACCACCCCGGGCTCCAGCAGTTCCAGGCCCTCGAAGTAGCGGGCGACGGCGGCCGGGGTCCGCTGCGTGAGCTTCGGGGTGCCGTGCTCGTTCCAGAACGCCACCGCCTCGTCCACGTCCGGCATGTCGGGGTGGGTGACCGTGTGGGACAGGACGAGGTGGCTGCCGGGGGCGAGCGCGTCCATGAGCCGACGGACGACTCCGTAGGACTGCGCGTCGTCCTCGATGAAGATGACGACCCCGAGCAGCATCAGCGCCACCGGCTGCGAGAGGTCGAGCGTCTTCGCCGCCGCGGTCAGGATGCCGTCGACGTCCCGCAGATCGGCGTCCAGGTAGTCGATACGGCCCTCGGGCGTCCCGACCAGCAGCGCCTGGGCGTGTGCCAGCACGAGCGGGTCGTTGTCCACGTACACGACACGGGCGTCGGGGGCCACGCGCTGGGCGACCTCATGGGTGTTGTCGGCGCTGGGCAGCCCCGTTCCGATGTCCAGGAACTGCCTGATGCCCTCCTGCTCGGCCAGGTGGCGTACCGCCCGTCCCAGGAACAACCGGTCCGCCTTCGCGTAGGCGCCGATCCCGGGGTGCAGAGCCCGGATCTCGTCACCGGCCGCCCGGTCGACCGGGTAGTTGTCCTTGCCGCCGGTCCAGTAGTTCCAGATCCGGGCGGTGTGGGGCCGGGTGGTGTCGATGCGCGATTCGATGTCGGTCACGCGTTCAACATAGCGCGCACCTCCGGCAACTCCCGTACTCCGGGGGCGCTTTGCCCAAGGCCGTTCGCCCTGGACAGGGCCCGCCCGTGGACCCGGTGGTCGGGGCGGTCCCGGCCGGGACGCAGCGGTGCGCCGTCGTGCGGCCGTGGCTCGGCCCGGCCGGGTCGCGACCATCAGGCCGTCGGGACGGCCGCGGAACCGGGCCTGCTCACACCAGGCCGAGCGACCGCAGGACCCGCTGCTGGGACGGCGTCGGCCGGGCCGGCCAGTAGACGTAACACACCCCGCCCGTGCCGCTTCTGACCTGGCCGTTCGCGTCGTACCTCTTGGTGCGCAGCCAGATGTTCTCCCATTCGCGCCGTAGGTAGACCCGGCGTACCGCGTCGTTGTCGGGCGACGCGGGGTCGTTGGCGATGACGTCGCCCTCGGGGGTGAAGCCGATGACCGTCATCAGGTGGCCGGCCGTGCCGTATCCGGCGCCGGTCAGCTCCTCGGCCAGGAAGGACTGGGAGGTGATGACGGGGATTCCGGCGCGGACGAGCCGCTCCACGTCGGTGAGCGAGCCGAGCCGGGTGACGACGGCGTTCAGGTCGCGGTACGTGGCGGCGTAGGCGGCGTTGAACGGCCAGTTGCCGCAGCCCTCGTACTGGTAGTCGTAGGTGTGGCGGGCGGCGTGGCAGACCTGGGGGTCGGGCAGGCCGGGCTTGACCCAGGCGAGGTCCTCGGCGGTGGGCTTCCGGCCCCAGTACTCGATGATCATCTGCGAGGAGGTGGGGCTGCACCACGCCTCGCCGCCGTTGTCGTACTCGGGGTACTGCCCGATGTGGACGTTCTGCGAGTAGCGGGGCACGGGGAGTTCGCGGGCGTGGGCGGGGGTGGTCGCGGGGACCGTGAAGCGGTCGGGCACGTCGGAGGCCATCGCGCCGACCCGCCAGACGGTCGGGGTGAGGCCGCTGCCGGGGGCGCGGTGGAGGGTGAGGCGCAGCCGGTAGGAGACGAGGCGTACGCCGCTCGCCGGGTCGTCCACCGCGAGCGTGTCCGTCCATACGGAGCTGTGCGGGTCGCCCTGGCCGTCGACGGACGTACGGCGGAT
Source organism: Streptomyces sp. NPDC091289 (assembly GCF_044757365.1). Taxonomy (NCBI): domain Bacteria; kingdom Bacillati; phylum Actinomycetota; class Actinomycetes; order Kitasatosporales; family Streptomycetaceae; genus Streptomyces; species Streptomyces sp. NPDC091289. The sequence continues at coordinate 125,268 of NZ_JBIVUT010000027.1, read as the reverse complement.
GTCGCCGTCGCCCGACGCCCAGCGGCCCATCACGAACCAGGGGGTCTCCGTGCCGTCCGCGTAGGCGCCGCTCAGCTCGACCTGGATCCAGGTGCCTGCCGGGGTACGGGCGTTCCAGGAGGCGATCACCTCGGTGGCGGGGACGGCGGAGTGGTGGACGGAGGAGGTCCAGGTGGCGTAGTCCCAGGCGGCCGTCGTGCCGGTGTGGGGGTCCGTGTGGTCGATGCGGCCGGCCGGGCCGGCGATCACCAGGCCGGGGCGGGCGCCGGGGAGTACCCGGGTGCCGTCGCCCGTGCCGCAGCGCCAGTCGGTGTAGGTGTGCCAGAAGCGGTTGTCCACGAGGGCCTTCGGGGCGGCGGAGGGGCCGGCGGACGAGGGTGCGGCGGCCGTCGCGGACGGGGCGGAGGCCACCGTGCCGGCGGCTGCCGCCGCCGCGAGCGCGGCGGTCAGAACGGTTCTGCGCGAAGTCGGACTGGTCATGGTCGTGACCCCCGGTCGGATGCGGAAGGTGGTCTGCGGATGCCGTTCGGTGCGCCAACTATCCCGGGTCCGGGCCGGATCGGGCCAGCGGTTCGGCAGTCGTCGCCGGACCAATATGGGTCTGGACCACTGGCGTGACCTGCGGCGGTTCCGGGACGCTTTCGTGCCGGAACGTACCCTGGAGCCATGGACGACCTGGCCCGCCACGCCGATGACCTCTGCTCACTGCCCCCTTCCTGCGGGCCGGTCCGGCTCGTCGCGGTCGACGGGCACGCCGGTTCGGGCAAGAGCACCTTCGCCGCCCGTCTCGCGGCGGCGCTGGGCGGTGCGCCGGTCCTCCATCTGGACGATCTCGCCACGCACGAGGAGCTGTTCGGCTGGCCGGGGCGGCTGCTGGAGCAGGTGATCCTGCCGCTCTCGCGCGGCGAGGCCGCCCGCTATACCCCGTACGACTGGACGGAGCGCCGCTTCGGCCCGGCGCGGGTGCTGGAGCCGGCCCCGGTGGTGCTGGTGGAGGGGGTCGGTGCGGGACGCCGGGAGGTGCGCCCGTGGCTGGCGGCGCTGTGCTGGATGGAGCTGGACCGGGAGACGTCCTGGGAGCGGGGCCGGCGCCGGGACGGGGCCGGGCTCACCGGGTTCTGGGACGGGTGGACGCTCGCCGAGGAGCGGCATTTCGCCGAAGATCCCTCACGGCCGTACGCCGACGCGCTGGTACGCCAGTTGCCCGAGGGGTACGCGTGGCTCCCGGGGCCTCGCGCGACAGCGGGAGCGAACCAATCCGTCACGCACGGTAGCCAGGACGTCCCGCCATACTGAGCAGTCGGAATTCGGCCCGGAACAGCCTCAACTCTGCTTGACCGGGGGGCCTTACTGGTCTTACGTTCTCATTGTGCGGCTTTTCGGAGCCCCCGCAGACGCGAAGCCCCCGGTTGTTCCCCCGTGATCGGGGGCTTCGTTCTGTGCTCCCGCCCCCGGACCGGCGACCACGCAGAGCGATTCACTCACCCTGGGTCACCGTCCCGAAGGTCCGTCATCGAGCGGTCGCCTCCCCCGTGCGCAGGTACGATGCAGCTCGGTGTGGTCAATTCCCTTCCTCCGCGCCGTGATTCAGCACGCTCAGGTGGGCATGCTGTGCGGGCGGGACATCCTGGGGGCACGGTTTGTGGGGGACCTGATGGACATCGGCACACAGGGCGCTGGCGCCCCTGCCGACCTCGCCTGGCTGCGTGGCATGGACGCCTACACGATGGGCGCCTACCCGCAGGCGGAGGAGGAATTCAGAGCCGCGGTGCGGTTCGATCCCGGCATGGCGGACGGCTGGCTCGGCCTCCACGCGCTGCGCATCGACACCACCACAGCCCTGTTACGCATGTACCGGCACCGCGACCGCTTCGGCGAACAGCGCGCACGCCACCGACGTACGCTCAACTCCTGGTACTGGCTGGGCTGGTGGGTGCAGCCGGTGCTGGAGAGTCAGCGCGATCTGCTGCTGGCGCACGCCTCGCACTGGCTGGACGGACGCCATGTGCCCGAGCTGGACCGGGCGTTGGCGGGGCTGCCGCCGGTGGACGCGGATCCGCAGGTGCGGTTCCTGCACGCCTGCCGCTCGTATCTGGTCAAGGACTGGGAGCAGTTGGTGCGCTGCACGGAGCAGCTCGTGGACGATCCGATGCTGGGCATCGAGGCGGGTCTGTTCGGCGGGATGGCCCGCGTACGGCTGGAGATGTTCGGGCAGGCGGAGCCGCTGCTGTCGGCCGCGCTGATGCGCTGCCGCAGCGAGCAGCCGCAGCGCAAGGAGCTGCGCTACTGGCTGGCGCGGGCCCACGAGGGCACCGGGCGCAGTGCGGCCGCCCTGCCGCTGTACCGGGCGGTGCACCGGGTCGACCCGGCCTTCATGGACACCTCCGCCCGGCTCGCCGCGATTTCCGAGGGCGACGGGTACGACGAATCGGCGGATCTGGCCGCCGTGACCCTGACCGGTTTCGGTTCGGGGGGCGCGGGGGCGGAGCCGCTGCCGGAGAGCGACGCGCTGCTCGGCACCGATCTGGTGGACGGGCGCGAGTCCTGGCCGGTGGGCGAGGCGGGGCTGCTCGGCGACGACCCGGCCCCCGGTCCGCCGCCGCCCGTCGAGGGCGCCCGCCGCACCAGGACCCGGAAGCCGCCGCCCTTCCCCGCCGGGCCCAGCGATCCCGCCCTGCTGGCCGAGGCGCTGGCGCAGCTGGAGCGCATGGTCGGACTCGATCCGGTGAAGCGGCAGGTCAAAGCGCTCTCGGCACAGTTGAACATGGCCCGGCTGCGGGCCGAGCAGGGCCTGCCCGTCCAGCCGCCGAAGCGCCACTTCGTCTTCTCCGGCCCCTCCGGCACCGGCAAGACCACCGTGGCGCGCATCCTGGGCCGGGTCTTCTACGCCCTCGGGCTGCTCGGCGGCGATCATCTGGTCGAGGCGCAACGGTCCGATCTGGTGGGTGAGTTCCTGGGGCAGACGGCGGTCAAGGCCAATGAGCTGATCGACTCGGCGCTGGGCGGGGTGCTGTTCGTCGACGAGGCGTACAGCCTGGCCAACTCCGGTTACAGCAAGGGCGACGCGTACGGCGACGAGGCGCTCCAGGTCCTCCTCAAGCGGGCCGAGGACAACCGGGACCATCTCGTCGTCATCCTCGCGGGCTACCCCGAGGGGATGGACCGGCTGCTCGCCACCAACCCGGGCCTTTCCTCCCGCTTCACCAGCCGGGTCGACTTCCCCAGCTACCGGCCGCTCGAACTCACCGCGATCGGCAGCGTCCTGGCCGCCGAGAACGACGACGTGTGGGACGAGGAGGCGGTGGACGAGCTGCGCTCCATCAGCGGCCATGTGGTGGACCAGGGCTGGATCGACGAGCTGGGCAACGGCCGGTTCCTGCGGACGCTGTACGAGAAGAGCTGCGCCTACCGTGATCTGCGGCTCTCCGGCTATCCGGGCGAGCTGACCCGTCAGGACCTCTCCACGCTGCGGCTACCGGACCTGATGCAGGCGTACGGCGAGGTGCTGTCGGGGCGCGGGCCGGTGGGCCGGGGGAAGCAGGAGCCGGGCGCGGGGTGACACCGTGCCGGGAGCGTCGGCTCCCGGCACGATGTCACCTCACGTCAGTGGACCAGGGCCCCGGGCGCCGGGAGCTCCGGCGTCTTCGGCACGTCCACCGTGCGGCGGGGCACCGACACCGTCCGGTGGGCCGGGTCGCGCACCTCCCCCACCAGCGTCTCCAGGACGTCCTCCATGGCGACCAGGCCGAGGATCCGGCCCGATCCGTCCGCGACCTGCGCCAGGTGCGTCGCGGCGCGGCGCATCACGGTCAGGGCGTCGTCCAGCGGGAGTTCGGCCCGTACGGTCGCCATCGGGCGCCAGATCTGCTGCGGGACCGCCCGGTCGGCGTCCTCCACCTCCAGGACGTCCTTGACGTGCAGGTAGCCCATGAAAGGGCCGCCGCCGTCCGCGCAGACCGGGAAGCGGGAGAAGCCGGTGCGCACCGTCAGCTCCTCGATCCGGCGCGGGGTCACGGACGGGTCGACCGTGACGAGCGACGCCCGCTCCAGCAGGACGTCGGTGACGGGCCTGCTGCCCAGTTCGAGGGCGTCCTCCAGGCGTTCGGCCGCCTCCGGTCCGAGGAGACCGGCCTGGCCGGAGTCCTCCACGAGCCGGTTGAGCTGCTCGCTGGTGAAGACGGCCTCCACCTCGTCCTTCGGCTCGACGCCGAACAGCCGCAGCACCAGCCCGGCGCAGGCGCCGAGCGCGGTGGTGACCGGGCGGCAGAGCCGGGCGAAGGCGACCAGGCCGGGGCTGAGCCAGAGCGCGGTCCGCTCGGGCGCGGCCATCGCGAGGTTCTTCGGGACCATCTCGCCGATGACCAGGTGCAGGACGACCACGGACAGGAGCGCGAGGGCGAAGCCGAGCGGGTGGACGAGCCCGTCGGGGAGGTGCGCCGCGTGGAAGACCGGCTCCAGGAGACGGGCGACGGTCGGTTCGGCGACGGCTCCGAGGGTGAGGGAGCAGACGGTGATGCCGAACTGGGCGGCGGCCATCATCTGCGGCAGGTTCTCCAGGCCGTGCAGGACCGTGCGGGCCCGGCCGGAACCCTGGGCGGCCAGTGGTTCGATCTGGCTGCGGCGGACGGAGACGAGGGCGAACTCGGCGCCGACGAAGAAGCCGTTCGCCAGCACCAGGAGGGCGGCGAGGAGGAGTTGGAGCATGCTCATCGCGCGGCCTCCAGCAGGCCCCGTGCGGCCGTCTCCGGCAGCGGGTCGGGCGTCCGGGTGAAGCGGACCCGTTCGGCGCGGTAGTGGCCGACCTGGCGGACGGAGATCCGCCAGCCGGGGAGCTCGGCCCGGTCGCCGGGGGCGGGGATGCGGCCCAGCAGGCCGGCGACGAGCCCGGCGACGGTCTCGTACGGCCCCTCGGGCACGTCCAGGCCGTTCCGGCGCAGGGTGTGGACCCGGCAGCTGCCCTCGGCGTCCCACACCGGGCGGCCGTCCTCGCCGACGGCGGCGGTCAGTTCGGGGCGGCCCTCGCCCTCGGCGTCGTGCTCGTCGCGGACCTCGCCGACGAGCTCCTCGATGATGTCCTCCAGGGTGACGACGCCGGCGGTGCCGCCGTACTCGTCGACCACCACGGCTATGGGCTGTTCGTGGCGCAGCCGCCGCAGCAGCGGTTCCACGGGCAGGGTCTCCGGCACCAGGAGCGGGGGGACGGCGATCCGTCCGGCCGGGGTGCGCAGGCGCTCGGGGGCGGGGACGGCGAGGGCGTCCTTGAGGTGGACCATGCCGATGACCTCGTCGATGCGGTCCCGGTAGACCGGGAAGCGGGAGAGGCCGGTGGCGCGGGTGAGGTTGAGGACGTCCTCGGCGGTCGCGGAGGAGTGCAGGGCACTGACCTTCACCCGGGGGGTCATGACGTGCTGGGCGGTGAGGCCGGCCAGCGAGAGGGTCCGGACGAAGAGGTCGGCGGTGTCCTGTTCCAGGGCGCCGGCCTCGGCGGAGTGCCGGGCCAGGGAGACCAGTTCGCCCGGGGTGCGGGCGGAGGCCAGTTCGTCGGTGGGCTCGACGCCCAGGAGCCGCACCAGCCGGTTGGCCAGGGCGTTGAGGAGGGTGATCACCGGCCGCAGGAGACCCGCGAAGCGGGCTTGCGGTCCGGCGACGAAGCGGGCCACCTGGAGCGGCCGGGAGACCGCCCAGTTCTTGGGCACGAGTTCGCCGACGACCATCTGCACGGCCGAGGCCAGCAGCATCCCGACGACGACGCCGACGCCCGGGACGGCCCCCGCGGGCAGTCCGGTGGCGGTGAGGGGTCCGGCGAGCAGCTGGGCGAGGGCCGGTTCGGCGAGCATGCCCACCACCAGGGAGGTGATGGTGATGCCGAGCTGGGTGCCGGAGAGCTGGAAGGAGAGTTCGCGCAGGGCTTCGACGACGGTACGGGCCCGTCGGTCGCCCTCGGCGGCGGCGCGTTCGGCGTCGGGCCGGTCCACGGTGACGAGCCCGAATTCGGCTGCCACGAAGAATCCGTTGGCGAGGATGAGGAGAAAGGCCGCACCGAGGAGCAGCAGGGGGGTGGTCATGAGGCCGCCGCCTCCGGGGAAGGGGCGGCGCAGGTATTACCGGACGATCCGTCCATTGCTGGAGGGAGTCACTCCTTGGGTCGCAGGAAAGCCCCGCGGGCCCGGGGTGGGGCCGTGGAACGGGCGGGGCGGGGCGCGCGGGGCGCCGCCGCCCACCAGAGTAGACAAGAAGGCCCCGCGCCGGGCGGGGGCTCAGCCGTTGCCGGGGGTGTCGTCGCTTCCGGGAGTGCCGTCGCTTCCGGCGGCGTGCGACTCGGCGAGGTCGCGCAGGGCGCGGGCGTCACGGATGGCCTGCTGCTTGGCCAGACCGGGCTGGATGCCGAGGGCGGGCAGGCTCGTGCCGTCGCTGAGGTCGAGGAAGACCCAGGGGTCGCCGGAGCGCAGGTTGACGCGGAGGATCTCCTCCCACGCCAGCCTGCGGGACCGGGTGAGGTTGACGACGGTGACCCCGGTGTCGTCGGCGGTGACCCGGGGCCTGCTGAGCAGGGCCAGGACGCCGAAGAAGAGTGCCGCGACGAAGATGAAGCTGGCCCGCTCCCCCGGGTTGAGCCGCTCCAGCATCAGGGCGATGACCGTGATGACGAGGAACATCGCCAGGCCCACGCTCAGCAGGACCACCCGGGTGAGGGTGGGCCGAAAGGTGACCGGCAGGGTGGGGAGTTCGGGCCTGGGCGCGGACATCGGGGTCTTCTCTCGGGGGGTGCGGGGTGGCCGGGGCCGGGGCCGTCAGAGGCGGCAGGCGTGGATGGCCGTGGTGAGGATGGCGCGGGCGCCGAGCTCGTACAGGTCGTCCATGATCCGCTGGGCCTCCTTGGCGGCGACCATGGAGCGGACGGCGACCCAGCCCTCGTGGTGCAGCGGGGAGATGGTCGGCGACTCCAGGCCCGGGGTGAGGGCGACGGCGCGCTCGAGGTGCTCGACGCGGCAGTCGTAGTCCATCATCACGTAGGACCGGGCGACCAGGACGCCCTGGAGGCGGCGGAGGAACTGCTGCACCTTGGGGTCGTCGGCGGGGGCGCCGTTGCGCCGGATGACGACGGCCTCGGAGGTCATGATGGGCTCGCCGATCACTTCCAGTCCGGCGTTGCGCAGGCTGGTGCCGGTCTCGACCACGTCGGCGATGATCTGGGCGACGCCGAGCTCGATGGCGGTCTCGACCGCACCGTCGAGGTGGACGACGGAGGCCTTGACGCCCGCCCGGTCGAGGTGGTTGGCGACGATGCCCTCGTAGGAGGTGGCGATCGTCATGCCGTCGAAGTCCTGCGGGCCCGCCGCGGTGCCGGGCTTGGTGGCGTAGCGGAAGGTGGAGCGGGCGAAGCCGAGCTGGAGGATCTCCTCGGAGTCGGCGCCGGAGTCCAGCAGCAGGTCGCGGCCGGTGATGCCGATGTCGAGCTTGCCGGAGCTGACGTAGATCGCGATGTCGCGGGGGCGGAGGTAGAAGAACTCGACCTCGTTCTCCGGGTCGACCAGGACCAGTTCCTTGGACTCCTTGCGCTGCTGGTAGCCGGCCTCATGGAGCATCGCCATCGCAGGCCCGGAGAGTGAACCCTTGTTGGGGACGGCGATGCGCAGCATGAGGTCAGCTTCCTTCGTGCGGAGGAGAGAAAGGGAAAGGGACGGGGGCGTGCGGTGCTCGGACCTGCTCAGAGATGGGCGTAGACGTCGTCGAGCGAGATCCCGCGGGCGACCATCATCACCTGGACGTGGTACAGCAGCTGGGAGATCTCCTCGGCGGCGGCTTCCTTGCCCTCGTACTCGGCGGCCATCCAGACCTCGGCGGCCTCCTCGACGACCTTCTTGCCGATGGCATGCACGCCCTTGTCCACCAGTTCGGCGGTGCGGGAGGTTGCGGGGTCGCCTTCGGCGGCCTTGAGCTGGAGCTCGGTGAAGAGCTCTTCGAAGGTTTTGTTCGCCATGATGGTCCTCAGAATACGGGGTCGCCGGGCGGCACTCAGCGCCAGGGTTCGCTGACGGTCCGCAGCGTGGCGGCGGTGGCCACGGCGGCGGTGACCGCTTCGTGCCCCTTGTCCTCGTTGGACCCTTCGATGCCCGCCCGGTCGAGTGCCTGCTCCTCGGTGTCGCAGGTCAGTACGCCGAAGCCGACGGGAACACCGGTGTCGACGGTGACCTGGGTGAGGCCGAGGGTGACGCCCTGGGAGACGTACTCGAAGTGGGGGGTGCCACCCCGGATGATCACGCCGAGGGCGACGATCGCGTCGTAGCCGCGTCCGGCGAGCACCTTGGCGACGACGGGCAGCTCGAAGGAGCCGGGGACGCGGAGCAGGGTCGGCTCGTCGATGCCCAGCTCGTGCAGGGCGCGCAGGGCGCCGTCGACGAGGCCGTCCATGACCTTCTCGTGCCACTGGGCCGCGATCACGGCCACGCGCAGGTCGCCGCAGTTGCGTACGGACAGTTCGGGTGCACCCTTGCCGCTCATGTCTCTCCTGATGCTGGTGATGTGCTGTTCGGTGGTTCGCGTTACTGGTTGGCGCAGGTCGACGCGGGGGCGTCGAGCCAGGGCAGGTCGTGGCCCATGCGGTCGCGCTTGGTGCGCAGGTAGCGCAGATTGTGCTCGCCGGCCTGGACGGGCATGGGTTCCCGGCCGGTGACGGCGAGGCCGTGGCGGACGACGGCCGCGGTCTTCTCGGGGTTGTTGGTCATCAGCCGCAGGCTGGTGACGCCGAGGTCCGCGAGGATCTGCGCGCCCGCCGCGTAGTCGCGGGCGTCGGCGGGCAGGCCGAGCTCCAGGTTGGCGTCGAGGGTGTCCACGCCGCGCTCCTGGAGTTCGTACGCGCGCAGCTTGGAGAGCAGGCCGATGCCGCGCCCCTCGTGACCGCGCAGATAGACGACGACGCCCCGGCCCGCTTCGGTGATGCGCCGCATGGAGGCGTGCAGCTGGGGGCCGCAGTCGCAGCGCTGGGACTGGAAGATGTCGCCGGTCAGGCACTCGGAGTGGATCCGGACGAGGACGTCCTCGCCGTCGCCGATCTCGCCGTGGACCAGGGCGACGTGCTCGACGCCGTCGACGCTGGAGCGGTAGCCGTACGCGGTGAAGTCGCCGAACGCGGTGGGCAGCCGGGTCTCGGCCTCGCGGTGGACGGTCGGCTCGTTGCTGCGGCGGTAGGCGATCAGGTCCTCGATGGAGATGATCGTCAGGCCGTGCTTGCGGGCGAAGGGCACCAGCTCGGGCAGCCGCAGCATGACGCCGTCCTCGCCGGCGATCTCGACGATGGCCCCGGCGGGGCGGAGCCCGGCGAGCCGGGCGAGATCGACGGCGGCCTCGGTGTGGCCGTTGCGGACGAGGACGCCGCCGGAGCGGGCGCGCAGCGGGAAGATGTGGCCGGGCCGGACGAAGTCGCCGGGTCCGGCGACGCCGCCCGCGAGCATCCGCAGGGTGGTGGCGCGGTCGGCGGCGGAGATGCCGGTGGTGACGCCGTGGGCGGCGGAGGCGTCGACGGAGACGGTGAAGGCGGTCTGCATCGACTCGGTGTTGTCGGCGACCATCTGCGGGAGGTCGAGACGTTCCAGCTCGTCGCTCTCCATGGGCGCGCAGATCAGGCCGCGGCACTCGCTCATCATGAAAGCGACGATCTCCGGGGTGGCCTTCTCGGCGGCGATGACGAGGTCGCCCTCGTTCTCGCGGTCCTCGTCGTCCACGACGACGACGGGCCGGCCGGCGGCGATGTCACGGATGGCCTGCTCGACGGGGTCCAGGGAGAGGTCCTGGGCGAGCGGGTCGTGGCCGGGGTGCAGCCAGGTGGGCTGAGCAGTCATGCCGTGGCTCCTTCCAGAGCGGGTGTCCGCGTACGCAGCCACCAGTCGCGCATGCCCCACAGGACGAGGGCGCCGTAGATGATGTAGACGAAGCCGGAGAAGGCGAAGCCGTTGGCGAAGTTCAGCGGGACGCCGACGAGGTCGACCAGCAGCCAGGCGAACCAGAACTCGACCATGCCGCGGGCCTGGGCGTACATCGCGACGACGGTGCCGACGAAGATGTACGCGTCCGGCCACGGGTCCCAGGACAGCGACGGGAAGGCGGTGAACAGGCCGCCGACGGCGAGGGTGCCGATGGCGGCGGCGCCGACCAGCACGCCGCGCTCGCGCCAGGTGGCGAAGCGGACGGCGATGGAGCCGTCCTGCGCCTGCTGCCTGCCCCGGTTCCAGGACCACCAGCCCCACAGGGCGACGACGATGACGACCAGCTGCTTGCCCGCGCTGCCGGAGAGGTGCGCGGAGGCGAACGCGGTGAAGAGGATGGCGCCGGCGAGCAGCTGGGCGGGCCAGGTCCAGATGGAGCGTCGCCAGCCGAGGGCCAGGGCTGCCAGGCCGATGAGGTTGCCGATCATGTCGGCCCACTTGATGTGCTGGCCGAACACGGTGAAGGCCTCGGAGTTGAGCCAGGAGACGGCGTTCATCGCGGGTCCTGCCCGGCCCGGTCCCCGAGCAGCCGCTCGACGTACTTGGCGAGGACGTCCACCTCCAGGTTGACCGGGTCGCCGGGCTGCTTGTGGCCGAGCGTGGTCAGGTCGAGGGTGGTGGGGATGAGGCTGATGGTGAAGTGGTCGGCCTCCGCGTCCACGACGGTGAGGCTCACGCCGTCGACGGTGATGGAGCCCTTCTCCACGACGTAACGGGTCAGCTCGGGCGGCAGGGAGACCTTGACGAGCTCCCAGTGCTCGGAGGGGGTGCGCTCGACGATGGTGCCGGTGCCGTCCACGTGGCCCTGGACGAGGTGTCCGCCGAGCCGGCCGCCGAGCGCCATCGGGCGTTCCAGGTTGACCCGGGAGCCGGTGGTGAGCGCGCCGAGGCTGGAGCGCTTCAGGGTCTCGGCCATCACGTCGGCGGTGAACTCGCCGTCGCCGGTGTCCACGACGGTGAGGCAGACGCCGTTCACCGCGATGGAGTCGCCGTGCTTGGCGCCCTCGGTGACGACGGGGCCGCGCAGCCGGAAGCGGGAGGCATCCGCCAGCCGCTCGACGGCGGTGACCTCACCCAGTTCTTCGACAATTCCGGTGAACACTCAGTTTCCCTTCCGAGCAGGGGCGGGGACGGCGGGGACGGCCGTGACGCGCAGATCGGGGCCGATCCGCACGGTCTCGGTCACATCGAGGCGCAACGCCCGGGAGATGGTGGTGATTCCGGCGTCGGCGAGGGCGGCGGGGCCCGCGCCGAGCAGGACCGGGGCGAGATAGCCGACGACCTTGTCGACCTTTCCCGCGGCGACGAACGCACCGGCGAGGGTGGGGCCGCCTTCGAGGAGTACGGAGAGGACGCCGCGCTCGTGCAGGGCGACGAGGAGGGCGTCGAGGTCCAGGCCGCGTCCGGTGGCGGAGCGGGGCAGGCGCAGGACGGCGGTCTCGGGGAGGTGGTCGGCCGGGGCGTCGTCGGCGACGGCGACCAGGGTGGGCGCGGTGTCGTCCAGGACCCGGGCGCCGGGCTTCACGGCGGTGGCGCCGGTGTCGACGACGACCCGCAGCGGCTGGGTGGCGCCGTCGATGCCGCGTACGCCCAGCTGGGGGTCGTCGGTGCGGGCGGTGCCGGAGCCGACGAGCACGGCGTCGGCCTCGGCGCGCAGCCGGTGGACGTCCGCGCGGGCCTCGGGCGAGGTGATCCAGCGGCTGGTGGCGTCGGCGGCGGCGATCCGGCCGTCGAGGGTGGCGGCGTACTTCCACAGGACGTACGGCCGGCCGAGGCGCACCGAGGTCAGCCAGGCGGCGTTGCCCGCCTCGGCCTCCTCGGCGAGGAGGCCCTGCTCGGCCCGGACCCCGGCCCGGCGCAGGGTGTCGCCACCCCCGGTGGCCTGCGGGTTCGGGTCGCCGACCGCGTACACGACACGGCTGATCCCGGCGGTGAGGAGGGCCTGGGCGCAGGGGCCGGTGCGGCCGGTGTGGTTACAGGGTTCGAGGGTGACGTAGGCGGTGCCGCCGCGGGCCCGCTCGCCGGCCGCGCGCAGGGCGTGGACCTCGGCGTGCGGCCCTCCGGCGCGCTGGTGGAAGCCTTCGCCGGCCAGGGCTCCGGCGGCGTCGGTGATGACGCAGCCGACGACCGGATTGGGGCTGGTGGAGCCGAGACCGCGCGCTGCGAGCGTGATCGCTCGGCGCATGGCGGTGATGTCGGCTGCGGTGTCCACCGGGTCCTCCTGCCTCTTCGGGCACGGACTCCGGGGCCTGTCGATGACGACAGATGAAGCGGCTCATCAGGGGAAACGCCGAAAACCCGCGGACGGGAACGCCAGGAACGCACGGAGTCCCGGGAGATTCCCGGCCATGCGTCCGCCGACGGCGGCGTACCGATGACAAACCGCCGCGCACTGCCTCCCATCCGGACTTTCACCGTCGGTCCAGGAATTTCACCTGGTCAACCGGCCGCTGGCTGCGGACGGGTCGCGGACTGTAACCGCCGGTTCGGAATTGCACCGACCCCGGAGTGCGCTGCTATTGGTACGAAACCAGTCTGCCACGGACGTCTCGCGGCCATGCGGGTGAGTGATGTGGGCTGGGTCACAGCGAGCGCGGCAGATCCCTGGCGCGTTCCGGTCGGCGCGAAGTCGACAACGTAGTCATCGGCGGACCATCGGAAAAGTTGACCGTTAAAGGTCCAGACCTATTGACGCACTGGTCTAGTCCTCTTAATCTCTGCGTCACCTCCGAGGTTCGGTCCGGCGGTGTGCGCACACCAGGACCCCGACACGACCCACCCCTTTGCCAGTTGTGTTCTGCCGACCTCCCCAGGAGGAACGACCACATGCTGTCCCCCACCCGAGCGAGAGCCACGCTGCTCGCCGCCGGCGCCGCCGTCGCCGGACTGCTGCTGAGCTCACTCGCCGCAGGTCCGTCGGCCGCCGCCGACCAGACCTCCTGTCGACCCGACGGGCTGTACCAGACCCCCGGCGTCGATGTCCCCTACTGCTCCGTCTACGACGCCGACGGCCGCGAGAAGATGGGCGCCGACCACCAGCGGCGCGTCATCGGTTACTTCACCAACTGGCGTACCGGCAAGGACGGCAAGGACGCCTACCTCGTCCCGGACATCCCGTGGGACAAGGTCACGCACCTCAACTACGCCTTCGCGCACGTCGACGGGTCCAACAAGCTTTCGGTCGGCCCCGACAGCGCCGACAACGCCTCCACCGGTATGACCTGGCCCGGTGTCGAGGGCGCGGAGATGGACCCGGCGCTCCCCTACAAGGGGCACTTCAACCTGTTGACGAAGTACAAGAAGCTGCACCCGAATGTGAAGACCCTGGTCTCCGTGGGCGGTTGGGCCGAGACGGGCGGCTACTTCGGCCCCGACGGCGAGCGGGTCGACTCGGGCGGCTTCTACTCGATGGCGACCAACGCCGACGGCTCGGTCAACCAGACGGGCATCAACACCTTCGCCGACTCGGCCGTCGACTTCATCAAGAAGTACGGCTTCAACGGCGTCGACATCGACTACGAGTACGCGACCACGATGAAGGACGCGGGCAACCCGCTGGACCACGCGCTGTCCAACGGCCGCCGCGCCGGGCTGGTCCAGGGCTACGACGCCCTGATGAAGACGCTGCGCGAGAAGCTCGACCGCGCGGGCGAGGCCGACGGCAAGCACTACCTGCTGACCGTCGCCGCCCCCTCCTCCGGCTATCTGCTGCGGGGCATGGAGACGTACCAGATGCAGAAGTACCTGGACTACGTCAACATCATGTCCTACGACCTGCACGGCGCCTGGAACGAGTACGTCGGCCCGAACGCCTCCCTGTTCGACGACGGCAAGGACGCCGAACTGGCGCAGGCGGGCGTGTACTCCACCTCGCAGTACGGCGGCACCGGCTACCTCAACACCGACTGGGCCTACCACTACTTCCGCGGCTCCATGCCGGCCGGCCGGATCAACATCGGCCTGCCGTACTACACCCGCGGCTTCAAGAACGTCGAGGGCGGCACCGACGGCCTGTGGGGCAAGGCGGCCACGACCGAATGCCCGGCGGGCGCGGGTCTGACCACGTGCGGTGACGGCGCGGTCGGCATCGACAACCTCTGGCACGACAAGGACACCAACGGCAAGGAATCGCCCGCCGGTTCCAACCCGATGTGGCACGCGAAGAACCTGGAGAAGGGCATCGTCGGGGACTACGTCACCGACTACGGCTTCCCCGCGGACACCCAGCTGACCGGCACGTACGCCCGTAAGTACGACTCCACGCTGGTCGCCCCGTGGCTGTGGAACGCCCAGAAGAAGGTGTTCCTCTCCACCGAGGACGAGCAGTCGGTGAAGGCCAAGGCCGACTACGTCGTGGACCAGGGCATCGGCGGCACGATGATCTGGGAACTGGCGGGCGACTACCGGTGGAACGAGGCAAAGGGGCAGTACGAGACCGGCTCCACGCTGACGACCGCGATGTACGACGCGTTCAAGTCGGCGGCCCCGTACGGCGCGAAGCGCTCCACGATCGACCTGCCGACCGAGGCGCTGGACATCGACGTCTCCTTCGGGCAGTTCCCGCTGGGCGACTCCAACTACCCGATCAGCCCCAAGCTGAAGATCACCAACCGGACCCAGGCGACCCTGCCGGGCGGTACGGAGTTCCAGTTCGACTACTCCTCCTCCGCCCCGGCCAACGCCAAGGACCAGTCCGGCTTCGGTACGACGATCATCCGCAGCGACCACACGGCGGCCGACAACATCGGCGGCCTCAAGGGCGACTACAACCGCGTCTCGCTGAAGCTCCCGGCCTGGCAGACCCTGGCCCCCGGCGACTCGGTGGAGCTGGACTTCGTCTACTACCTGCCCACCTCCACCCCGTCGAACTGGACCGTGACCTTCGACGGGAAGTCCTACTCCCTCGCCGGTGACCTGGCCCGCGGCACCACCGTGGTCGAGCCCGGCACCGGGACCGGCCCCACGCCGACCCCGGACCCGACCGGCCCGACGCCGACGCCGACCCCGACCCCGACCGAGCCGGGCGGCGACTGCTCGGCCGCGGCCTGGGACGCGGCCACCGAGTACGGCGGCGGCTCCACCGTCAGCCACGGCGGCCACGAGTGGAAGGCCTCGTGGTGGACGAAGGGCGAGACGCCCGGATCCACCGAGTGGGGCGCCTGGAAGGACCTCGGCGCCTGCTGATCCCTCCATCGACCGCCCGGCGATCCGTCCTGTGACCGCCGGGCGGTCCCTCCCGTGACCGCCGGACAGGCCCCGGAGGCATTCCGGCGCACCGAACCCTGTTCTGGCAGGCTGGCCCCATGACGACGATTCTGGTCACCGGCGCCACCGGAACCCTCGGCCGGCAGGTCGCGGAGCGGCTGCGCGCCGAGGGGGCCGACGTCCGCGGGCTCAGCCGGCGCTCCCCCTCGTACGCCGTCGATCTGCGCGACGGCAAGGGGCTGGACGCGGCGGTCGAGGGGGCGGACGTGATCGTCCACTGCGCCACCACCCCGCGCGGCGGCGACGACCGGGCGGCGGGGTTCCTCCTCGACGCGGCGGAGCGGGCCGGGACGCCGCACCTTCTCTACATCTCGATCGTCGGCGTGGACCGGCTGCCGCTGGGCTACTACACGGTCAAGCACCGGGTCGAGCAGATGATCGAGAACTCCGGGCTCGGCTCGACGATCCTGCGGACCACGCAGTTCCACGACCTGGCCCTGCGCATCCTGTCCGGCGCGGCGAAACTGCCCGTGCTGCCGGTGCCCGCGGGCGTGTCGCTCCAGCCGGTCGACAGCGGCGAGGTCGCCGACCGGCTCACGGCCCTGGCGCTCGGCGGTCCGGCGGGCCGGGTGCCCGACCTGGGCGGCCCCGAGGTCCGTGAGCTGACCGACCTCGCCGGGGCGTTCCTGCGGGCCACCGGCCGCAGGCGGCGGGTGGTGCCGGTCCGGCTGGCGGGCAAGGCGTACGCGGGCTACCGGCGCGGCGATCATCTGTCACCCGAACACGCCGTGGGGACCGTGACGTTCGAGGAGTTCCTCGACCGCCGCCACCGCCACCCGGCCTGAGCCCGCGCGAACCGGCCACCTGCGGGTCAGCGGGTCAGCGGGTCAGCGGGTCAGCGGGTCAGCGGGTCAGCGGGATCCTCGCGGGGGGGGCGGTCAGCCCTCCGGTGCGAACAGCGCGTCCTGCGCCGCGTCCCGCGCGGTGATCAGCGCACCGCGCAGCACGGCCCCGTCGCCCAGCGAACCAGCGCGGACCTCGGTGCGCAGCGGGGACATCGTGGCCAGCCGCTCCTCGACCCGGGCGGCGAGCGCGGCCCCGCCCGCATGGCCGACGGCCCCCGCGAGCAGGACGCAGCCCGGGTCGAGCACCGAGACGACGGCGGCGGCGCCGAGGGCGAGGCGGTCCGCCAGCTCCTTCAGGAAGGGCTCGCCGGTCTCCCCCGCCTCCAGGGCGGTCCGCACCGCGTCCACGGCCGCCGCCTCCTCCCGGCCGTCGGTCGGCGCGCCGAGCTCCACGAGCCCGTGCCCGGCGGCGAGTTCGCAGAGCGCGACGGAGCCGGCCAGCGAGTGGAAGCCGCCCTCGCAGTTGACCGCCGAGGGCAGCCCGCTCACCCCGGGAACGGGGAGGAAACCGATCTCCCCCGCACCGCCGGACGCGCCCTGACGCAGCTTGCCGTCCAGCATCACGGCGGCCCCGATCCCCTGGCCGAGCCAGAGCAGGACGAAGGTATCCCGGTCGTGGGCGGCGCCCTCCCGGTGCTCCGCGACGGCCGCGAGATTGGTCTCGTTCTCCACCAGGACGGTGGCGGGCAGCCGCCGCTGGAGCTCCCGCACCAGGCCCCGGTGCCAGGCGGGCAGCCCGGTGGTGTCGCGCAGTTCGCCGGTGACGGGGTCGATCAGCCCGGGCGCGCCGACACCGACGCTGTGCAGCGGTACGGATCCGGCTTCGCGGGCGGTGCGCTCCAGCAGGGCGGCGGCCTGCTCGACGGCCGGTCCGGTGCCGGTGTCGCTGCCGATGGGCAGGGAGCCCTCGGCGAGGGTGGCCCCCAGCAGATCGGTGACGACCACGCCGACGCTTCCGAGGCGTACGTCGAGCGCCGCGAGGTGGGCCCGGTCGGCGACGATCCCGTACAGCCGGGCGTTGGGTCCGCGGCGGACGGCGCCGGACTCGCCCACGACCCGGATCAGCCCGGCCCCCTGGAGCCGCTCGACGAGGTCGGCGACGGTGGGGCGGGAGAGTCCGGTCAGCGTCTTGAGCTGGGTGGCCGTCAGCGGGCCGTCCTGCTGGAGCAGCCGCAGGGCCAGCCGGTCGTTGATGGCCCGAGCCGTGCTCGGTGATGCGGGCATAACCGGGATCCTTCCAGATCGTCGCCGCGCCGCTTCCGGGGCGTTCCCCGAGGCGTTCTCCGGGGCACGAAGTAACGACTATTTATCAGGCAGGGTTCCTGATAGTTTACGCCACGCATCGTCGCAGGGGAGCGCCGGGACGGCCGGGGCATCCGAGAATTCCCAGGGGAGGGACACGACGGCATGACGAACGACTCGACCGTCACGGTCTACAGCGCGGACCAGGTGAAACGGGCGCGGATCGCCGTCGCCGCGGTCTTCACCGTGCACGGGGCGGTGACCGGCAGCTTCGCGACCCGGGTGCCGTGGATCCAGGATCACGCCGGGGTGAGCGCGGGTCAGCTCGGACTGGCGCTGGCCTTCCCGGCGATCGGCGCGTCGATCGCGATGCCGCTGGCCGGCCGGATCAGCCACCGGTTCGGGGCGCGGACCGCCCTGCGGGGGCTGCTGGCGCTGTGGACGGTGGCGCTGATCCTGCCCGCCCTCGCACCGAGCCTGGTCACGTTGTGCGCGGCGCTCTTCGTCTACGGGGCGACGGCGGGGATGTCCGATGTCGCGATGAACGCGCTGGGCGTCGAGGTGGAGAACCGTCTCGACAAGTCGATCATGTCGGGTCTGCACGGCATGTGGAGTGTGGGCGCGCTGATCGGTTCGGCGGCGGGCACGGTCGCCGCTCACACCGGTACCGACGCCCGTCTGCACCACGTCATCGCGGCTCTGGTCCTCACGGCGCTGGGGCTGATCGCGTGCCAGGGCGTCCTCGATCTCCAGAGCAGTCCGGAGGAGGAGCCGCCGCCGCGTTTCACGCTGCCGCCGAAGTCGGCCCTGATCATCGGGGCGGTCGGATTCTGCGCGGTGTTCGCCGAAGGGGCGAGCCTGGACTGGTCGGCGGTCTACCTGCGGGACGTCCTGGACAGCTCCGACGGTCTCGCGGCGGCGTCCACCACGGCGTTCGCCCTGATGATGGCGGTGGCCCGGATCGCCGGGGACCGGATCGTCGACCGGTTCGGCGCGGTCCGCACGGTGCGGACCGGTGGGCTGATGGCCACCGCGGGCGGCCTGCTGGTGGTGTTCTCGCCCTCCGCCGCGGCCGCGATGTGCGGCTTCGGGCTGCTGGGCCTGGGCGTGGCGGTCGTGGTCCCGCTGGCCTTCGCCGCGGCGGGGCGCAGCGGACCGAACCCGAGCCAGGCCATCGCGGGCGTCGCCACCATCACGTACACCTCCGGTCTCATCGCCCCCTCCGCGATCGGCTCGCTGGCCGAGGCGACCTCGCTGGTGGTGTCGTTCGGCGTGGTGACGGTGCTGGCCTTCGGCCTGGTGCTGGGCGCCGGGGTGCTGCGGTCGGCCGACCGGAAGGTCACCGGCTCGGCGGTCGGCGGCGGTACGACGACGAAGAGCGCGGCCGGAAGCTGACCGGGGCCGGACCCGGGCCGACCCGGGCCGAGCCGGACCGAGCCGAGCCGAGCCGAGCCGAGCCGAGCCGAGCCGAGCCGAGCCGAGAGGAACGGCGTGTGCGCGGCGGCGGGAAACGGGCGGCGCACGAGCGGTACGAGGACGGGAACGCGGTACGGCGGCGCGCGGCGGGTGACCTCCGCGTGGACGCCGTCCGCCGCACCACTACCATGGCGCTGATCTTTTCCGCAGGTGAACACCGAAGCCCGGATCGCGGACCGGCCGGCACACCGAGCAGACCTTCAGGGAGCAACCATGAGCCTCGGCGTGCGCTGGACCTTGCACGGCGACGGGAAGACACCGGCGCCCGGGGCGGTGGTGCGCCCCGACGAGCGGCTCTCCTGGCCCCGTACGTTCGGACTCGGCGCACAGCACGTGGTGGCGATGTTCGGGGCGTCGTTCGTCGCGCCGGTCCTGATGGGCCTCGACCCGAACCTCGCGATCATGATGTCCGGCGTCGCGACCGCGATCTTCCTGCTGGCGACCAAGGGCCGGGTGCCCAGCTACCTGGGCTGCTCGCTCTCCTTCGTCGGCGTCGCGGCCACGATCCGGGCGAGCGGCGGCGATGTCGCCACCATCACGGGCGCGGTGTTCGTGGTCGCGGTGGCCCTGTTCCTCGTGGGTCTCGCCGTGCAGCGGTTCGGTGCGCGGATCATCCACGCGGCGATGCCGCCGGTGGTGACGGGCGCGGTCGTGATGCTGATCGGCTTCAACCTGGCGCCGGTGACCGCGTCCACGTACTGGCCGCAGGACCAGTGGACAGCGCTCGCGGTGATGCTGTTCACCGGCCTCGCCGTGGTGTGCCTGCGCGGGTTCCTCTCCCGGATCGCGATCTTCCTCGGGCTGGTCTTCGGGTACGTGCTGTCCTGGGTCCTGGACCTGGTGTTCGGCAAGATCCACTCTCCGGCGGGCGGCGCGGAGGCCGTCGACCACTGGCGCCTCGACCTGTCCGCCGTCGGCTCGGCCGACTGGATCGGACTGCCGTCCTTCCACGCGCCGAGCTTCGAGTGGTCCGCGATCCTGGTGGCGCTGCCCGTGGTGATCGCGTTGGTCGCGGAGAACGCCGGGCATGTGAAGGCCGTGGGCGAGATGACCGGGGACTCGCTGGACGACAAGCTCGGCACCGCCATCGCGGCGGACGGTGCGGCGTCGATGCTCTCCACCGCCGTGGGCGGGCCGCCCAACACCACGTACTCCGAGAACATCGGCGTGATGGCCGCGACCCGGGTCTACTCCACGGCCGCGTACTGGGCGGCGGCCTGCTTCGCCCTGCTCTTCGGCCTGTGCCCCAAGTTCGGCGCGGTCGTCGCCGCGATCCCGGGCGGGGTGCTCGGCGGGATCACCGTGATCCTTTACGGGATGATCGGCCTGCTCGGCGCGCAGATCTGGCTCAACGGCCGGGTGGACCTGCGTAATCCGCTCAACCTCGTCCCGGCCGCCGCGGGCATCATCATCGGCGTCGGCGGGGTCAGCCTGAAGATCACCGACAACTTCGAGCTGGGCGGTATCGCGCTCGGCACGATCGTCGTGATCACCGGCTACCACGTGCTGCGGGCCTTCGCCCCGGCCCATCTCAAGACGCAGGAACCGCTGCTGGACTCGGGCACCTCCGCGTACGACGAGGACGCCGCCGAACCCGAGGGACCCGAGAAGTCCTGAGTCGCCGGTCAGCAGCGCCTGGTCCCGGGGCGAGAGATCGCGGACCATCCGGTCCAGTTCGGCCGTCACTTCGCCATGGGTCCCCATCGCCAAGCGGGTGCCCTCCTCGGTCAGCTCCACCCAGCAGCCGCGACGGTCGCTCTCGTCCCGGGAGCGGATCAGCAGCCCCCGCCGCGCGGCGCGGTCCACCAGACCGCTCAGGCTCGACTTCTCCAGGTGCAGGGCCTTGCCGAGTTCGTTCATCCGGGCCCGGCCACGGACGAGGACGGCGCACAGGAGCTCGGCCCGCTGCTGGGTGAGGTCGTGCCGGCGTCCCGCGTCCGCGAACAGATGCAGGACGAGGTGCGACAAATTTTGGGATCACGAACCATATCCAGAGCAAGGGCACGCTCGGCGAAGGAAGGGAACGGAACATGACCGTACAGAGAGTCGTCTTCGGCTTCGGTGCGCCGACCGGTTTCGACGATGTGCCCGGACTGCTGCGGGCCACGGAACAGGCAGATCGCGACGGCCTCGACCACTTCTCGCTGCCGGACCATCCCTACCTCGGCGACCGCCTCGACGCGTACGCCGCCATCGGCTTCGTCCTCGGCCGGACGCGGAACATCGCGGGCATCGCCAACGTCAGCAATCTGCCGACCCGGCCGGCTCCGATGCTGGCCAGGACGGTGACGACCCTGTCGGCGCTCTCCGGCGGGCGCATCGTGCTCGGTATGGGCGCGGGCGGCCTGTGGGACCGGATCGCCGACCTGGGCGTGGACCGGCTCTCGCCGGGCGAGGCCGTGGACGCCTTCGAGGAGGCGATCGTGCTCATCAGGTCGCTGGGCGGCGGCGGCGCGCCGGTCACGCACCGAGGACGGCACTACCGGATCGACGCGATCGAACCGGCACCCGTGGCGGTGCCGCCCGTGTGGACCGGGTCGGTGGGCCGCAAGTCGCTGGCCGCCACCGGCCGGGTGGCCGACGGCTGGATCCCGGGCCATGCGGCGGACTGGCTCAGCGAGCGCTACCGCGAGTCGCGGCCCGTCATCGACGAGGCGGCGGCGGCCGTGGGCCGCGATCCGGGCGAGATCCGGACCGTCTTCAACCTTCCCGGACGCATCACCGACCGGCCGTCGGCCGCGCCGCGCGACCGGGCCGGGCGCTGGGTGGGCGGTTCCGTCGGCCAGTGGACCGAGGAGCTGACCGGTGCGGTGCTGGAGCACGGCGCGTCGGGCTTCACGCTCTTTCCCTCCGGCGACGAGGACCCCGACGTCACGGTCGGCCACTGGGCCCAGGACATCGTCCCGGCCGTCCGCGAGGCCCTCGCGAAGGAGTACGGCACAGCGGCGGAAAGCCCGTGAGCCGGAGCAGCCGGTGCACCGGGTCCGCGGAGCAGCGGACCGGCGCGTTCAGCAGGTGGGCCTGCCCGTGGCTCAGCCGGTGGCCAGGGCGTAGGCGTACTCCGGGGTGAAGGAGCCCGCCGCGCCCGAGCAGCCGTCGGACTCCCCCGGCAGCTTCACCCACAGGTAGGCGTCGATCCGGGCCTCGCCGGTCCGTGTCGTCGGGGTCTGCCCCAGTGCCCGGCCCTCCGGGTCGCACCACTGACCGGCGGCGGGCGCTCCGTTGCCGTTGCGGCTGGTGTCGACGACCGCGCCGAGGCCGGCCGGGCCGCCGAGCGCGGCGAGCACCCGGCGGGCGTAGGCGGTCTCGTCGGCGGTGCGGTGGAAGTTCGACACGTTGGTGAAGATGCCGTCGCCGCTGGTGGCCGCCCCGGCGGCCCTGAGCGCGGCGGCCTGTTTCGCGGGGGTGTGCCAGCCCGAGTGGCCGCCGTCGAAGTAGACCCTGGCCTGCGGGTTCGCGGTGCGCAGGGCGCGTCCGGCGCGGGCCAGCGAGGCGAAGCGGGCGGCCCGTTCCGGGGCGGTGAGGCAGTCGGACAGGGCGATGGCGTCCGGCTCCAGGATCACGATCGCCGGGCCGGCGCCGAGCCCCTCGGCGAACTCCCGTATCCACGCGTCGTACGCCGCGAGGTCCGGGGCGCCGCCCTGGGACGCGCCGCCGCAGTCCCGGTCGGGTATCGCGTACGGCACGAGCACCGGGGTCCGTCCGGCGGCGGCCGCGCCCCGGGTGACCGCGCGGACCTGTCCGGCTATCTCGCCCGGGTTGTGGACGGCGAACCAGACGGCGGCGGGCTGCGCCGCGATCCGGGACTCGATCACCGGGCGGCGCGGGTCGTCGGGGTGGGCCCGTACCCAGTCCAGGACCTGCGACTGCGGGTGCCGGAACAGCCGGGCCCCGGGCGGCGCGGCGGGGGTGGCCGGGCGGGTGGGCGAGGGCGTGGCCGTGGGGGCGGCGCTGGGGCGGGTCGCCGTGCGCGAGCGCGAAGGGGCCGGGGCAGGGGTCGCGGAGGGCGGGATCGCCGTAGCTGACGGGGCCGTGGGCGTCGGCACGGCGGGGAGGGGCTGGAGGACCGGCGGGGGCGTGGGTTCGGGGCGGGCGGTGTTGCGCCCGTCGTCCTGGCCCGCGTCGATCAGCCCGGCGGTGGCGCCGATCGCCACGACCGCCGAGGCGACGGCCAGCAGGGCGTGGCGGCGGGTGGCACGTCGGCGTTCCCGGTGTGCGATACGGCGTTGCGCGCGTGAACCCGGCACTCCTCGATCCCCTTTTCCGGCACCGTTGTTCGTCCGTTCCGATGAACCTCCGGCCGGTCGGCGCCGTGCCGAGCCTATGGCTGGGACGCTCCGCGCATGACGCAGATCGAGCAGTCCGCGGTACCGGGCAGGGGCGGCGACCAGACGACAGCCGACTCCCCGGTGATCGAACGTATGCGGGAATTGCGTTCCCGGTGGCCGTCCGGGGACGGGGTGGCGGTCTTCAACGAGGCCTATCTGGACGTCGTCGAGCGGGTGGATCCGTACCTCGGCAGGGGCGGCTTCGACGACCGGGAGGCCGCTGCCCTGCTGGGCGTGCGCTGCGCGGAGCGCTATCTGTCGGCCGTGGAGACGGCGACGGCGGGCGGGCGGCCGCCGGAGTGCTGGCGCCCGCTGCTCCAGTTCCGCCGCCATCCCGGCGTACGCCCGCTGCAGTTCGCGCTGAGCGGTCTGCAGGCGCATGTCGGGCACGACCTGGTCCTGGCGGTGGTGGACACCTGTCGTACGCTCGGCTGCGCTCCGCCGGACCTGGAGGGGGAGTTCGAGCGCGTGGGCGATCTCCTCGTGTTGCTGGAGGAGCGGATCCACGACGATCTGATGCCGGGTCCCGAGCTGCTGGAGATCGCGGATCCGGTGACGCACCTGGTGAGTGCGTGGAGTCTGGAGCGGGCCCGCGAGGCGGCCTGGTCGGCGGCCCGGGTGCTGTGGCGGCTGCGCGGATTCCCCGCGCTGGCCGAGGAGTTCGGGCAGCGGACCGACGCGGGCGCGGGCCTGGTGGCGCGTTTCCTGCTCACGCCCTGCCGCTGACGCCCACGTCGGTGTGGAGCCTTCGTGCTCAGTCCTCCGGGAGCTCCACCGGGGCGATCTCGTCGAAGACGTCGCCGGGGCCGGGGTTGGTCCCGTCGGTCGCCCCGCCGAACTGGTGCATGACGCCCCACACGGCGTTCAGCGCGGTCTGCACGGCGCCCTCGGCCCAGCCGGCCGTCCAGGAGATGTCGTCGCCCGCGAGGAACAGGCCCCGCTTGTCGGCGGGCAGCCTGTCCTGCATGAAGTGGGTGAACAGCCGCCGCTGGTAGCGGTAGTGGCCGGGCAGGTTCGCCTTGAACGCACCCATGAACCAGGGCTCGTTCTCCCAGGAGACGGTGACCGGGTTGCCGATGATGTGGCTGCGGACATCGACGTTCGGGTAGATCTCGCCGAGCGACTTGAGCATGACCTCCATGCGCTCCTTCGGGGAGAGCGGCAGCCACTTCAGGCTGTCGTCGCACCACGTGTAGGAGAGGCAGATGACGGCGGGCTTGTCCGGCCCGTCGTCCAGGAGGTACGTCCCCCGGGTCATCCGGTCGGTGAGCGTCATCGACATGGTGTCGCGGCCGGTGGTCGCGTCCTTGTCCAGCCAGAACGGGCGGTCGACCGGGACGAACAGCTTGGACGACTCCATGTAGTGGGTGCGCTCCATCGCCGTCCAGTGGTCGATCGGGAAGAGCGCGTCATCGCAGTCGATCTTGGAGAGCAGCAGCCAGGACTGGCCGGTGAAGACCGCGGCCCGGAAGGTGCGGATGTCGCCGGTGGCGTCGGTGACCGTGATGCGGTTGCCCGCGGTACGGGTCAGCCGGGTCACGGCCGGGCGCGGCTCGCCGTCGTGCAGGGAGGCCAGCGAGGTGCCGAGCGGCCAGTGGACGATCTTCTGCGGCTCGCGGTCCCACAGGCGCAGCGGAAGCTGCTGGCTGCCGCCGACGATGCCGCGGTGGTGGTCGTCGGCCTCGGTGTAGACGACGCGCAGGATCTCCAGGATGGAGTTGGGGAAGTCGGTGTCCCAGCCGCCGGTACCGAAGCCGACCTGGCCGAAGATCTCGCGGTGCCGGAAGGACTTGAACGCGTCGGACTCGCAGAGGAAGCCGTAGAAGGTCTGGTTGTCGAGCCGCTCGACGAGCTGCGACCAGATCTCCCGGATGCGCGGGACGTCGCGCTCGCGCAGCGCCCGGTTCATGTCGGAGAAGTCGGCGCCCTCCTCCAGACAGGCGTTCCAGGCCTCGGCCACGTCGCGGTAGACCTGCGGCAGGTCGTCGATGGTCTCGGCGTAGTGCGACTCGCCCTTGAGGTCCACGACGGTCGAGGGCGTGGCCGGGGAGAGCGGGTTGGGGAAGGGCCGGGTCTCCAGTCCCACCAGGTCGATGTAGTGCTGGAGCGCCGTGGAGGACGGCGGGAAGCGCATCGCGCCCATCTCGGCGGTGAGCGAGGGGTCGCAGCCGTCGAAGCCGACGGTACGCAGCCGGCCGCCGATCTGATCGGCCTCGTAGACGACGGGCTTGAGGCCCATCTTCATCAGCTCGTACGCGGCGATGATGCCGGAGAGCCCGCCGCCGATGACGGCGACCTCCTGGCCGTGCTCGGTCGCCGGTATCTGGCCGAGGCCCGCCGGGTGGGCGAGGAAGTCGTCGTACGCGTACGGGAAGTCCGGCCCGAACATGGTGATCGGCGGGGCGGCCGCGTCGGTGTGCTGGACGGCGTTGGGCACCGTGGACGTCATGGGGTACGGACTCCTTGCGCGGTACGGAAGAGAAGGCGGGGCGGGCTCAGGCGAGGGAGCCGTACAGACCGGGGCGGCGGTCCTGCAGATAGGGGTTGGCGGCGCGCGAGGCGGCCAGGAACTCCGGGTCCACGTCGCCGACGACGAGTTCCTCGCCGCGTCCGGCGCGGGTGCGCACGGTGCCGTCGGGGCCGGCCAGACAGCTGAGCCCGACGAACTCGAACTCGCCTTCCGGGCCGGTGCGGTTGACGTACGCCACGTACATCTGGCTCTCGAAGGCCCGTACGGGGACGACGGATTCGGCGACGAACTGGAAGGGGTGCATCTGCGCGGTGGGCACCAGCAGCAGATCGGTGCCGGCCAGGGCGTGCGCCCGTACGTTCTCCGGGAACTCGACGTCGTAGCAGATCAGCAGGCCGATACGGAGGCCGTCGAGGTCGGCCTGGACGACGGTCTGCTCGCCGGGGGTGAACCACTCCTGCTCGAAGCAGCCGAAGAGGTGGGTCTTGCGGTAGTTCGCGAGGCGCCCACCGTCGGGGCCGATGAGCTGGGAGGCGTTGAAGATCCGCTCCCCGTCGCGCTCCGGGTAGCCGTACAGGACGGCGAGTCCGTGGCGTACGGCGATCTCGGCGACGGCCTCGGCGCCGGGGCCGTCGGCGGGCTCGGCCAGCACGGGGACGGCGTCGCCGATGGCGTAGCCGGTGAGGAACAGCTCGGGCGCGACCAGCAGCCGGGACCCGGCATCGGCGGCCCGTGCGGCGGCCTCGTCGAGCACCTTCAGGTTCTCGGCGACGGCGCCCGGGCGTCCGGAGCTCTGAAGCAGGGCGGTGCGCAACGACGGCATGGCTGACCTCGGACGGTGCGGGCGGGGTGGGGAGACGTATCGAAGGTACGTGGCCCGGTTCGGCCCGGACAAGGCGCGAGTGTTGCGCGTCGACCGTTGATTCGTTGCGCGCGGAGGGCTGGCGGCGGCGAATCGTTGCGCCGGGGATCTACGCAGGTCAGCGGGGTGATGTGCACCACTGTGCGCCGGGTTCTACCGGGCCCTCCCTAGACGGGTGGCGCCTCCGCCGAGTACCTGCGCAGGAGCGGCGAGAGCACCAGGACGGACTTGGTCCGCTCGACGTACGGCTCCCCCGCGATCCGCTCCAGGACCTGTTCGAAGTGGCGCATGTCGGCGGCGAAGACCTGCACCACCGCATCCGCGTCGCCCGTGACGGTGGAGGCCGCGGCGATCTCCGGGTAGCGGGCGAGGCCCTGCTTGATCGCTTCCGGGGAGGTGTTGCGGCTGCAGTAGATCTCGATGAACCCCTCGGTCTCCCAGCCGAGCGCCGCCGGGTCGACCCGCACGGTGAAGCCGGTGATCGCGCCTTCGGACCGCAGCCGGTCGACGCGGCGTTTCACGGCGGGGGCGGAGAGGCCGATGAGCGCGCCGATGTCGGCGTAGGAGCGCCGGGCGTCTTCGGCGAGGGCGTGGACGATGCGTTCGTCGAGGTCGTTCAGGCGCACGTCGGGCGGTTCACTTCTCTGCGGTGGGTCGGCTTGCGGGAGGCGGAGGGTGCCGCCTCCCGCAGTAGACCACGGGCCGCCGCCCTGGGCATGCCCGGTGCGGCGGGGCAGGCCGTCAGAAGGGGAACTGTGAGCGGCCGTGCTGGATGGAGATCCACTTCTGGGTGGTGAAGGCGTCGATCATCGAGTCGCCGTTCAGCCGGCCGAGACCGGAGCTCTTCTCGCCGCCGAAGGGGACGATCGGCTCGTCGTGGACGGTGCCGTCGTTGATGTGGATCATGCCGGTGTGGATGCGCTGTCCGATCCGCACCCCGCGCTCGATGTTGCCGGTGTGGACGGCGCCGCTGAGCCCGTACGGGGTGTCGTTGGCGATGCGGACGGCCTCGTCCTCGCCGTCGAAGGGGATCAGCAGGGCGACGGGGCCGAAGATCTCCTGGTGCAGGACGGGCGAGTCGGCGGCGAGGCCGGTCAGCACGGAGGGGCTGACCAGGTTGCCGTCGGCGCGGCCGTGCAGGAGGGCCGTCGCGCCGGCCGCGACGGTCTGGTCGACGAGCTTGGAGACGGACTCGGCCTGCGAGGAGTTGATCAGCGGGCCGATCTGGGTGGCCGGGTCGGCGGGGTCGCCGACGGTGAGCGAGGCGACCTTGGCGACGAACTTCTCGGTGAACTCCGCCTCGACGGCGCGGTCGACCAGGATGCGGTTGGCGGCCATGCAGACCTGGCCCTGGTGGACGTACCGGCTGAAGACCGCCGCGTCGACGGCGTAGTCCACATCGGCGTCGTCGAGCACGATCAGGGCGCTGTTGCCGCCGAGTTCGAGGACGGCGCGCTTGAGGTTCCGGGCGCAGACGGTGGCGACGTGGCGGCCGACCTTGTCGGAGCCGGTGAAGGAGATGACCTGCGGCACGGGGTGCTCCAGCAGGGTGTCGCCGATCTCCGCGATGTCGGTGATCACGACGTTCAGCAGCCCGGCGGGCAGCCCGGCGTCCTCGAAGATCCTGGCCAGCAGGGTGCCGCCGCAGATCGGGGTGTTCTGGTGCGGCTTGAGGACGACGGCGTTGCCGAGGGCCAGCGCGGGCGCGACGGACTTGAGGGAGAGCAGGAAGGGGAAGTTGAACGGGCTGATCACGCCGACGACCCCGACGGGCACGCGGTAGACGCGGTTCTCCTTGCCCTCGGTGGGCGAGGGGAGGATCTGTCCGGCGGGGCGCAGGGCCAGCTGGATCGCCTCGCGGAGGAACTCCTTGGCCAGGTGGAGTTCGAAGGCGGCCTTCAGCCGGGTGCCGCCGAGCTCGGCGACGATGGCCTCGCCGATCTCCGCCTCGCGCTCCTCGACGAGGCGCAGCGCCTTCTCCAGGACGGCCCGCCTGCTGTACGGGTTGGTGTCCGCCCACGCCTGCTGGGCGCGCTCGGCGGCGCGGTAGGCCTGGTCGACCTCTTCGGCGGTCGCGACCGGGATCGAGGCGAGCTTCTCCCCGTCGAACGGGTTGAAGTCGATGATGTCCCAGGACCCCTTCCCCGGCCTCCACTCGCCGTCGATGTACTGGTGGGCCAGGTCAGTGAAGAAGGACATGAGATCCCTTACCGCAGAGAGGCAGGCAGCTGAGTGCGCTTCATATTACTTATATTTCAACAGAGTTGAAGCGCGCCCCCGGCCACCTCCGAAGGCCCGAAAACGACCCCGCCCCCTCCGGTGCGAAGTACCGGAGAGGGCGGGGTCGTTGCGGTGAATTCGGGATCAACTCCAGCTGGCGTGCAGCGGCTTGCCCTCGGCGTAACCGGCGGCGCTCTGGACGCCGACGACGGCCTTCTCGGCGAACTCCGCCAGGGAGGCGGCACCGGCGTAGGTGCAGGAGGAGCGGACGCCCGCGATGATCGAGTCGATCAGGTCCTCGACGCCCGGGCGGGTCGGGTCGAGGAACATCCGCGAGGTGGAGATGCCCTCCTCGAAGAGCGCCTTGCGGGCGCGGTCGTACGCGGACTCCTCCGAGGTGCGGTTCTTGACGGCGCGGGCCGAGGCCATGCCGAAGGACTCCTTGTAGAAGCGGCCGTCGGCGGACTGCTGGAGGTCGCCGGGCGACTCGTACGTGCCCGCGAACCAGGAGCCGATCATCACGTTGGACGCGCCGGCGGCGAGCGCCATCGCGACGTCGCGCGGGTGGCGGACGCCACCGTCCGCCCAGACGTGCTTGCCGTGCTTCTTCGCCTCGGCGGCGCACTCCAGGACGGCGGAGAACTGCGGGCGGCCGACGCCGGTCATCATCCGGGTGGTGCACATGGCGCCGGGGCCGACACCGACCTTGATGATGTCCGCGCCCGCCTCGATCAGGTCGCGCACGCCCTCGGCGGCGACGATGTTGCCCGCGACGATCGGCACCTGCGGGTCGAGCGCCCGGACGGCCCTGACCGCGCTGATCATGGATTCCTGGTGGCCGTGGGCGGTGTCCACGACGAGGACGTCGGCGCCCGCGTCCAGGAGCTGCTTGGCCTTGCCGGCCACGTCGCCGTTGATGCCGACGGCGGCCGCGATGCGCAGCTTGCCCTCGGCGTCGGTGGCGGGGGTGTAGAGCGTGGCGCGCAGGGCGGCCTTGCGGGTGAGTATGCCGACGAGGCGTCCCTGCGCGTCGACCGCGGGGGCGAGCTTGCGGTTGGCGCCGTCGAGCTTGTTGAAGGCGTCGCGCGGGTCGATGTCGGCGTCGAGCAGCACCAGGTCCTTGGACATGACCTCGGAGAGCTGGGTGAAGCGGTCGACGCCGGTGAGGTCGTGGTCGGTGACGACGCCCACGGGACGCCGGTCGGCGTCGACGACGACGCCCGCGCCGTGGGCGCGCTTGGGCAGCAGCGACAGCGCGTCGGCGACGGTCTGGCCGGGGGCCAGCTCGATCGGGGTGTCGAGGACGAGGTGGCGCGTCTTGACCCAGGAGATGACGTCGGTGACGACCTCGATCGGGATGTCCTGGGGGATGACGACGAGCCCGCCGCGGCGGGCGATGGTTTCGGCCATTCGGCGGCCCGCGATGGCGGTCATGTTGGCGACCACGAGCGGGATGGTGGTGCCGGTCCCGTCGGGCGACGAGAGGTCCACACCCTGCCGGGAGCCGACCGCGGAGCGGCCCGGAACCATGAAGACGTCGTCGTACGTGAGGTCGTACGGAACCGCGGGGGACTCTGTGTAGCGACCGGTGCCCGGCTCAAGAAAGCGCATAACACTCATTTTTTCATACGAAACGGTGCAGGTCGTTTCCACGAAGACACAGCAAAAGACCCCCGCGTTCGTCCGTTCCTCCAAGAGTGCTCCGAGGAGGTGGCCGGGGGCCCCGGGCAAGTGCAACCTGCCTTACCCACGGACCCTACCCGAACGGTATTCGAATCATTCGTGATCACCATCCCTGGACCGGGTGACAAGGGGTCAGGTAGCTTCAAACCCGCAGGTCTCGGGGGTGTCCGAAGCGTCGATCGGGCTCGTCGGCAACCCTGGGCACACCGTTTGACCGGAGAGGATCCAGATCCGCCTGTGGACAGCGAACTGCCGGACATCTACTGCCCGTTCCCGCAGCGGACCAACCCGCACGTGGGACACACCCGGGGGCATCTGGACGCCTGGACCAGACGGACGGGTCTGGTCCACCGCGAGTCCGCGAGGAACCGATTCGAACAAGCCGATTTCGGGGCGTTCGTCGGCATGGTCTACCCGACGGCCGACGAGCACCACCTCGATCTGGTGGCCGACTGGTTCGTCTGGCTCTTCCTGGTCGACGACCAGCTCGACGACGGCCACCTCGGCCGTTCACCCGACCGGGTGAGAGACGTCGTCGACCGGATGCGCGCGGTGGTCGACGGCTCCGCCCCCGAGCCGCTGCCGGGGGAAGAGGTCCCGGCCGCCGTGGTCGCCCTGGCCGATCTGTGGAAACGTACGACGCCGAACGCCGCCCCGCACTGGCGGACCCGGTTCGCCTGGCATCTGGTCACCTACCTCACGACCGCCACGACCTGGGAGGCGGGAAACCGCGCCGAGGACATGGTGCCCTCGGAGGACACGTACATCGCCAAACGCCGGCACACCGGGGCCATCCACGTCTGCATGGACCTCATAGAGATCGTGGCGGGCATCGAGGCCCCGGAGTCGGTCCACAACGACCCCCGCTTCATCACCGCCCTGGAAGCCGCGTGCAACCACGTGTGCTGGGCCAACGACGTGTACTCCTTCGAGAAGGAGCAGGTGCTCGGCGAGATCCACAACCTCGTCCACCTGGTCCGCCACCACCGGGGCCTCGGGGAACAGCAGGCGCTGGACCACGTCGCGGAGCGCCTCGCGATGGAGACCGAGCGGTTCCTGACCGCCGAGGACGAGCTGCTGGAGCTGTATCCGGAGCTGTCCGGGCTGCTGGTGCCCTATCTCGACGGGATGCGGAGCTGGATGCGCGGCAACCTGGACTGGTCGCGCCAGACGCCGCGGTACAACCCCGCCGACGTGGGCCAGTACGAGGAGCCCGAGGAGTATCTGGAGGAGACCGTGCTGGGCGCCCCCCCCGGCCCCCCCGCGCCCCCCGCCCCCCCCCGGGGCGGGGCGGGGCCCCCCCGGGCGGGGGGGGGCCGGCCCGGCGGGGGCCCGCCCCCCCGGGGGGGCCCCGGCCCCGCGGCGCGTCCTGGGTGTCACTCCCCGTCGGGGTCGGCCCGCTCCAGCGCCGGGCGGGTGCCCGCGGCGGACTCGGTGAGCAGATAGTCGGCCGCGGCGGTGTCCGTGACCAGGCTGGTGACCAGGCCGGAGCGGAGCACCGCGCCGATCGCCGCCGCCTTGCGCTGGCCGCCCGCGATCGCGACCACCTCGGGGATCCGGCGCAGCCGGTCCGCCTCCACGGTGATGCAGCGCTCGCCGAGGTCACGGCCGACCCGGCGGCCGTCGGAGTCGAAGAGGTGCGCGGACATCTCGGCGGCGACGCCGAGCGAGGCGTAGTGGGCGCGCTCCGCGTCCGAGAGCATGTCGTGGACCGTGGAGATGCCCGGCTCCCAGGAGCCGATGGAGACGGCGGCGACCGTCACCTTGTCGAAGTACTCGAAGGCGCGGGCGATGCCCGTCTGGTCGCGCAGCGCGGCGGCCGTCGCGGGGTCGGGCAGCAGCATCGGGGCGTAGATGGGGTGCGCCTCGCCGCCGGACACCTGGGCGGCCCGGCGGACCGCCTCGACCGAGCCGCGCTCGGCGGTGCCCGCGTCGTAGACGCCGGTGAGCTGGACGACCGTGCACGGCGGGAGCCGGTCGAGGGCGGCCGCCATGTGAATGGTGGAGCGGCCCCAGGCCAGGCCGAGCACATCGCCCTCGGCCACCAGTTCGCCGAGGAGATCGGCCGCGACCTCGCCCAGGTTCTCCGGGTCGGGGGCGTCCTCCTGCTCCTCGGCCGGGGACTCGACGACGACCGCGTGCCGCAGCCCGTAGCGGGCGCGCAGGGCGTCGGAGCGTTCGGCGTCCAGCTCGGCCGGTACCCGGATCTCGATGCGTACGAGATCACGTTCCAGGGCCGTCTCCAGGACCCGGGCCACCTTGAAGCGGCTCACGCCGAACTCCTCGGCGATCTGGATCTTGGACTTGCCCTCCAGGTAGAACCGGCGGGCCATGGCCGCCGCCTGCACCAGCTCCGCGGGTCCCATCCGCATGGCTGACCGACCCGCCGAGATGCCAGACACCGCGATCTCCTCACTGCTGTTCACACGCCTGATACGCCGTTCATCCTGTCAGATCCGGCGATCCTTGATCGGTCCTGTCGGACCGCGTTCATCTGCCCTTGGTTCAGTGTCCGCACGCCCAGGGGGCGACGGCCGTGACCGCGTCCGCCTGCGCCCGCAGCTCGCGCACCGCCGCCGCCGGGTCCGCCGCTCCGTAGACCGCGGATCCGGCCACGAAGACATCGGCGCCGGCCTCGGCGCACCGCTCGATGGTGGTGGCCGAGACCCCACCGTCGACCTGCAGCCACAGTTCGAGGCCGTGCTTGCTGATCAGCTCCCGGGTGCGGCGGATCTTCGGCAGCATGATGTCCAGGAAGGCCTGCCCGCCGAAGCCCGGCTCGACCGTCATGATCAGCAGCATGTCCAGCTCGGGGAGCAGATCCTCGTACGGCTCGATGGGCGTCGCGGGCTTGAGCGCCATGGAGGCGCGCGCCCCCTTCGCCCGGATCTCCCGCGCCAGGCGCACCGGAGCCGCCGCCGCCTCCGCGTGGAAGGTGACGGAACCCGCTCCGGCCTCCACGTACTGCGGGGCCCAGCGGTCCGCGTCCTCGATCATGAGGTGGCAGTCCAGCGGGGTGTCCGTGGCCTTGCTGAGCGCCTCGACGATCGGCACGCCGAGGGTCAGGTTGGGCACGAAGTGGTTGTCCATGACATCGACGTGGAGCCAGTCCGCGCCTTCGACGGCCTTCGCCTCCTCGGCGAGACGCGCGAAATCGGCGGACAGGATGCTGGGGTTGATCTGCGCCATGCCCCAAGCCTGCCACGTCTCCCGCCGGTTCCCCGCCTCGATGCGCCCCGGAACCTCACACAGCCATCACAGTTCGCACATTCTGGGCATTTTGCCAGCGCTTTACTGTTCTTTTGCTGTTCGTCGGGGCGAGATCCGGCCGGGGCCGCACGAGCCCCTCCGACGGCCGGGCGGTCAGCCGGTCCGGCGCAGCAGCGCCAGGTACATCGCGTCCGTGCCGTGCAGATGCGGCCAGAGCTGGACGTCCGGTCCGTCGCCGAGAGCGGGCACACCGGGCATCAGCGGGCGCGCGTCGATCCACTCCGCCTCCACCGGCTCCCCGCCCCGGCCCTTGAGGACGTCCTGGACCACCACCCGGGTCTCCGCGAGATGCGGGGAGCAGGTCGCGTAGCCGACCACGCCGCCGACCCGCACCGCCTTCAACGCCTCGCGCAGCAGGCCGCGTTGGAGCGGGGCGAAGGACTCCAGGTCCTCCGCGCGACGCCGCCAGCGGGACTCCGGGCGACGCCGCAGCGCGCCCAGGCCGGAGCAGGGCACGTCCATCAGGATCCGGTCGAACGTGCCGGGCAGCCACGGCGGACGGGTGCCGTCCGCCGTGATCACCTGGTACGGGCCGGGGTTGCCGGCGAGCGCCCGCTCGACCAGCCGGGCGCGGTGCGGCTGCTTCTCGGCGGCGAGCAGGGTGGCGCCCCGCCCGGCGGCGAGGGCGGCCAGCAGGGCGGCCTTGCCCCCGGGTCCCGCGCAGCCGTCCAGCCAGCGGGTGTCGCGGCCCTCCACGGGGGCGGCGGCCAGGGCGGCGGCGACGAGCTGGCTGCCCTCGTCCTGGACGCCCGCCCGGCCCTCCTGGACGGCCTCCAGCGCGCCGGGCTCGCCGCCCTCGGCCATCCGGACGGCGTACGGGGACCAGCGGCCCGGCAGGGAGTTGTCCTCGCCCAGGGCCTTGGCCAGCTCTTCGGTGGTGGAGCGGCCGGGGCGGGCCGCCAGCGTCACCTCGGGCCGCTCGTTGTCGGCCTCCAGGAGATCCTCGATGCCCGCCCGGCCGCCGCCCAGCGCGTCCCAGAGGGCGGAGACGATCCAGCGGGGGTGGGAGTGCACGACGGACAGGTGGTCCTCGGCGTCCTCCTCGTACGACGGGGCGACCTTCTCCACCCAGCCGTCGAGGTCGTGCGCGGTGACCTTGCGCAGCACCGCGTTGACGAACTTCGCGCGCCCCTCCCCCAGCACCACCCGGGCCAGCTCCACACTGGCGGAGACGGCCGCGTGGGTGGGGATACGGGTGCCGAGCAGCTGGTGGACGCCCATGTTCAGGACGTCGAGGACCGGCGGGTCGACCTCGCGCAGCGGCCGGTCGATGCAGGCCGCCACGATCGCGTCGTACGTGCCCTGACGGCGCAGCGTCCCGTAGACCAGCTCGGTCGCCAGCGCCGCGTCCCGGCCGTCGAAGTCGCCCTTGGCGCGGGCCTTCTTCAGCAGCGGGGGCAGCACGAGGTTGGCGTACGCGTCACGCTCGTCGACGGCCCGGAGCGCCTCGAAGGCGAGGAACCGGACCGGGTCCTTCTGCGGACGGCGATGGGGCTTGGCGGGACGGCGACGCGGCTGGTCGTTCACGTGAAAGGTGCTCCGCTGATGGTGAGAGGTGCGAACCCTCCCAGCGTACGTCGCCGTCCCCGGGCGCCCGAACGGCAGCCCGGGGCGCGCGAACGCCGCCCCGGACCCCCGAAGCCCGCTACAGGCCCAGCAGCTCGCCGTGGACGATGCGGACGCCGCGCGCCCAGTCGGCGGCCTTCATCGGCTTCTTGCCCTGCGGCTGGACCCAGAGCAGCTCGACCGCGTGCGAGCCGGTGCCGACGTACACGTTGTTCTTGGCGGCCGACAGCTCGCCGGGGGCCAGGTCGGTGCGGTCCAGGACCGGCGTGGCCTGGATGAGCTTGAGCCGCTCGCCCCGGAACAGGGTCCAGGCGCCGGGGGCCGGGGTGCAGCCGCGTACGACACGGTCGACGCGCAGCGCCGGAGCGGACCACTGGATCTGCGCGTCCTCCACCGTGATCTTCGGGGCCAGGGTGACCCCGTCGTGCGGCTGCGGCACCGCGTGCAGCGTGCCGTCCTCGATGCCGTCCATGGTGGCCGCCAGCAGCCCCGCACCGGCGAAGGCGAGCCGGGTGAGCAGGTCGCCGCTGGTGTCGGTGGGGCGGATCTCCTCGGTGAGGACACCGTAGACCGGGCCGGAGTCCAGGCCCTCCTCGATCAGGAAGGTCGAAGCGCCGGTCACCTCGTCGCCGGCCATCACCGAGTGCTGCACCGGCGCCGCGCCGCGCCAGGCGGGCAGCAGCGAGAAGTGCAGGTTGACCCAGCCCCGGGCGGGCACGTCGAGGGCGACCTTGGGCAGCAGGGCCCCGTAGGCGACCACCGGGCAGCAGTCCGGGGCGATCTCGCGCAGCCGGGCGAGGAACTCCTCGTCCCGGGGCTTCGCGGGCTTGAGCACCTCGATGCCGGCCTCCTCCGCCCGCTCGGCCACCGGGCTCGCGACGAGTCGGCGGCCCCGCCCGGCGGGAGCGTCGGGACGGGTCACGACGGCGGCCACCTCATGGCGGTCGGAGGCGATCAGGGCGTCCAGGGCGGGGACGGCGACCTCGGGGGTGCCGGCGAAGACGAGCTTCATGGTGGCTGACTGCCTCTCGGGCCAAGACGTACGGTGACGAGCAGCACACCAGTCTAGGGTCTCCGCCCGGGCCGGGCCCCGGCCCCCACCCTGGTGGAAGAGCACCGCCGCCCTCGCGGAAGCGCGCCGCCCGGGGGGCGTACGCGCGCCGCGCACGCCCCGTGCATATGCACATACGCCCCGATAGCGTGACCACATACCCGGCTCGGGCGTTGGTCAAAGGAGATTGACCGAAGCGGGCCGCCCCGATGCGGCCCGATCCCTTTCAACGCCGGTTCGAGAGGCTTCTTCATGGCCGACCACGCAACCCACGACGCCCAAGCGCGGGCCAGTCTGCATCTTCTGGTGCGGGACATCGAGCGGGTCCGGCGGCAGGTGGACGCGCTGCGCACCCTCACCGCCCAGCTGGGCAACGTCTACCGTCCGCGCCGCTCCGGCCCCTCCGCGGGCTTCGTCGTCTACGGCAGGGCCCCGGCCCCCACCGTCCGCCTCGCGCAGGAACTGCGGGACAGCGTCGAGACCCTGGTCACGGCCGCGGTGGACTTCGACCGCTCGCTGGGCTTCTCCTGGGACGCGGTGGGCTCCGCCCTCGGCGTCACCAAGCAGGCCGTGCACCGCCGTTACGGGACGCGTCGGGCCACGCCGCAGCCCACGGCCGAGACGGGCGGCGAGACGACGGCCGTGCCGCGCCCGGTCTCCGTCGGCACCGGCCTGGCCGGGTCCTCCGCCGGGTCCACCGCCGGAGGGTCCGCCTCGCCGGTGCCCTCCGTCCCGGCGGCCCGCTCGATGCCGCCGCAGCCGTCGACGCAGCCGTCGACGGACCGGCAGCCGGTCCGCGAGGAGCTGCGTCCCGGCGCCTTCCCGGGCCCGCGCAACGGCTGACCGTACGCCGCCCCTCTGCCCCACCGTGCCGGTCGCACGGCGGGGCAGTCTCCTGTCCGGGCCCCCTGGTTGTCGGGACCCCTGGTCCGGGCCCCTGGTGGGTAAGCGCTCCCGGGACTCAGCCGATATCGGGCGGGTCGATCCTGATGCGGATCGGGTCGGTCGCGCCCTTGGCCATGCGGGCCGCGAGCGCCGACTTCAGGGCGCGGGCGAGCGCCGCCCCGCGCCCCGGGACCACCCGGATCAGGGCACGCTCCCAGGTCTCGCCCGGCGGAGCGTCCCCCGGCCGGCGGGGCCTGCCGGGCTCGGCCGAAAGAACGGGCACCGGGCCCAGGATCTCGGCCTCCGGCGGCAGCCCCGCGGTCCGGAGGAACGCGGCCAGGGCATCCGCCGGGCCGGTCGCCGCGGCCATCCGGGAGACCGGCGGGAAGCCCAGCTCGGCCCGCTCCGCCAGCTCCCGCCGGGCGAATCCCGCCGGGTCCCAGCGGACCAGCGCCTGCACCGCACGCTCCGTCGGCTCGGCCACGATCACCACCGTGCCGCCCTCGTCCTGCCCCCGCACCAGCGCCCCCGCCGCCGTCCACCGGCGCAACGCCTCCTCGCCCGCCCGGAGATCGGGACGGCCGAGCATGGCCCAGCCGTCCAGGAGCAGGGCCGCCGCGTATCCGCCCTCGGCGACGGGCTCCGCGCCGGGGGTGGAGACGACCAGGGCCGGAGCATCGGGCACCGCGTCCAGGATGTGGTCGCGCCCCGAGGTGCGGACGGGCACGGCGGGGAAGGCCCGGCCCAGCTCCTCCGCGGTGCGGCGGGCGCCGACGATCTGGGCGCGCAGCCGGGTGGAGCCGCATTCCGCGCAGTGCCAGGTGTGCTCGGCCCGCCCGCACCAGGTGCAGTTCAGATCCTGCTGGTCCGGGGCCTGGAGGGGGCCCGCGCAGTGCCGGCAGCGGGCGGGGGTGCGGCAGCGTTCGCAGGCGAGTCGGGGGGCGTAACCCCGGCGGGGCACCTGGACCAGCACCGGACCGCTGCGCAGGCCGTCGCGCACGGTCTGCCAGGCGAGGCTGGGCAGCCGGGCGGACCGGGCGGCGCCGTCCCGGGCCAGCTCGCCGTCGCCGACCGTACGGATGAGGGGGGCGGCCCGGCGCAGTCGCTCGCGGTCGGCGAGGAGCGGCAGCGCCCAGCCGCTCTCCACGAGCTGGGCGGCCTCGACCGTGCAGCTGGTCCCGCCGAGCAGGAAGCCGCAGCGGCCCTGGGCCGCCCGCAGCTCCAGGACCTCGCGGACATGCGGGAAGGGGGCGTTGTCGTCGCTGTGGCTGGAGTCCCCGTCGTCCCAGACGACGACGAGCCCGAGGTCCTG
Organism: Streptomyces sp. NPDC091289; assembly: GCF_044757365.1. Classification (NCBI taxonomy): domain Bacteria; kingdom Bacillati; phylum Actinomycetota; class Actinomycetes; order Kitasatosporales; family Streptomycetaceae; genus Streptomyces; species Streptomyces sp. NPDC091289. Next base: position 86,810 of record NZ_JBIVUT010000027.1, on the reverse strand, counting down.
GACGGGGGCGAACATGGCGGCCCGGGTCCCCACGACCGCCCGGACCGAGCCCCGGCGCACCGCGAGCCACTGGCGGTAGCGCTTCTCGGGGCCGGAGTCGGCGGTCAGCAGGGCGTGCCGGCCCTGGCCGAGCGCCTCGGTCAGGGCGGCGTCGACCCGTCCTGCGGCCCGCCCGTCCGGGACGACGACGAGTGCGCCGCGGCCGGAGGAGAGCGTCGCCGCGACGGCCCCGGCGATCTCGGCGGGCCAGTGCGGGCCGGGCAGCGCGGTCCACACGGCGCGCGGCGCACCGCCCTCGGCCAGTGCGCGCAGGAAGGCCGGGCCCTGGCCGTACCGCTCCCAGGTGCCCGGCTCGGGGGCCGGCGGCGGGGGCAGTGGTTCCGGGGAGGGCTTGGACTCGGCGCGGGCGTTGCGCGGCGGGACGGCGAGCTGGAGGACGTCGGCGAGGCTGCCCGCGTACCGGTCGGCGACGGCGCGGCAGAGCGCGAGCAGCTCGGGTCCGAGGACCGGCTCCGGGGAGACCACGGAGGCGATGGCGGCCAGCGCTCCCTGGTAGTCGGAGTCGGCGCGGCGCTCGACGATGAAACCGTCGATCAGCCCGCCGCCCTCGCGCCGCCCGCCCTGGACGTTGCGCCCGCCGGCTCCGAAGCGGACCCGCACCCGGACGCCGGGCCGGGCGTCGGCGTCCAGCTCCTCGGGGACCGCGTAGTCGAAATACTGGTCGAGGTGGAGGACGCCCTTGTTGACCAGGACGCGGGCGACGGGCAGCTCCTCGGCGAGGGGCGCGCCGCGCCAGGTCCGCGGCTTGGCGCGCGGCACCTTCGCCCGGCGCACGGTCTCCCGGATCAGCGCAAGCTGCTCCGGCGCCCCGGCACCGGGTTCGGCGGACTGCTCGTTCTCGCTGCTCACAGCTGAATTCCTACCAGAGACCACTGACAGCGGCGGGGGCACGGCAGCGGGGCCCGGCCACCGCGTTCGGTGTCCGGGCCCCGCTGTCGTACTCGATGTCGCCCGTCCCGCTGTCGTACGCGGGCGGGTTCGCTACAGACCGGCGGCGGCGCGCAGGGCGTCCACGCGGTCGGTGCGCTCCCAGGTGAAGTCGGGCAGCTCACGGCCGAAGTGGCCGTAGGCGGCGGTCTGGGCGTAGATCGGGCGGAGCAGGTCGAGGTCCCGGATGATCGCGGCCGGGCGGAGGTCGAAGACCTCGCCGATCGCGTTCTCGATCTTCTCGGTGTCGACCGCGGCGGTGCCGAAGGTCTCCACGAAGAGACCGACGGGCTCGGCCTTGCCGATCGCGTAGGCGACCTGGACCTCGCAGCGCGCGGCGAGACCGGCGGCCACCACGTTCTTGGCGACCCAGCGCATCGCGTACGCCGCGGAGCGGTCGACCTTGGACGGGTCCTTGCCCGAGAAGGCGCCGCCACCGTGGCGGGCCATGCCGCCGTAGGTGTCGATGATGATCTTGCGACCGGTGAGGCCGGCGTCGCCCATCGGGCCGCCGATCTCGAAGCGGCCGGTCGGGTTCACCAGGAGGCGGTAGCCCTCGGTGTCCAGCTTGATGCCGTCCTCGACGAGCTGCGCGAGCACGTGCTCGACGACGAACTCGCGGATGTCGGGCGCGAGCAGCGAGTCCAGGTCGATGTCGGAGGCGTGCTGCGAGGAGACGACCACCGTGTCCAGCCGGACCGCCTTGTCACCGTCGTACTCGATGGTGACCTGGGTCTTGCCGTCGGGGCGCAGGTACGGGATGGTCCCGTTCTTGCGCACCTCGGACAGCCGCCGGGAGAGGCGGTGGGCGACGTGGATCGGGAGCGGCATCAGCTCCGGGGTCTCGTCGCAGGCATACCCGAACATCAGGCCCTGGTCGCCCGCGCCCTGCTTGTCGAGCTCGTCCTCATCGCCCTCCACCCGCTTCTCGTAAGCGGTGTCGACGCCCTGGGCGATGTCCGGCGACTGGGCGCCGATGGACACCGAGACGCCGCAGGAAGCACCGTCGAAGCCCTTTTTGGAGGAGTCGTAGCCGATCTCCAGAACCTTGTTGCGCACGAGGTTGGGGATGTCGGCGTAGGCCTTGGTGGTGACCTCGCCCGCGACATGCACCAGACCGGTGGTGATCAAGGTCTCCACGGCGACGCGCGAGGCGGGGTCCTCGCGCAGGAGCGCGTCGAGAATCGTGTCGCTGATCTGGTCAGCGATCTTGTCGGGGTGACCCTCGGTGACAGATTCCGAGGTGAAGAGACGGCGGGACACATCGCTCCCTGGGGTTGCAGCGGCTGCTGGCTGATCATGGGTGGCACGTCCGAGAGCTGCGCTCGGTGCGTACCGTCGGCCAGTTTATCGGTCGCATCCGGCGGGCGGGCCAGGTGTCTCGCCCTTTGGAGGGTTCGTGACATGCGCCACGTGGGTCGCCAGTAGGACAATCCCCCCTCCTCGGCCGCCATTTTGGGCCTTATGGGGCGATTTCGCTCGGCCGGAGGGTTGATTGTGAAATCGGCTGGAACCTTCCTGAAACCAGATCCCAGACCGTGTCGGCAAGTGCTTCCTTGGGTCCGTACGGCACTGGCGTCTCCTGGCCGTCGGCGGCGAGGACGACCGCTTCGTTCTCCTCCGAGCCGAAGGTCCTGCGCTCCCCCACCTCGTTGACGACGAGAAGGTCGCAGCCCTTGCGGCGGAGCTTCGCCCGGCCGTTGGCCAGCACATCGTCGGTCTCGGCGGCGAATCCGACGACGATCTGGTCCGGCCGGGCCCGCTCGGCGGAGACCTCGGCGAGGATGTCGGGGTTACGGACCAGGGTGACTGCGGGGGCCTCCTCGCCGTCCTTCTTCTTGATCTTGCCGGTGGCGTACTCGGCAGGGCGGAAGTCGGCCACCGCGGCCGCCATCACCACGACATCCGCGTCGGACGCGGCCTTCAGCACGGCCTCGCGGAGCTGGACGGCCGTGCCGACCCGCAGGACGTCGGCCCCGGCCGGGTCGGGCAGCCCGGTGTTGGCCTCGATCAGGGTGACCCGGGCCCCCCGGGCCACCGCGGTGCGCGCCAGCGCGTAGCCCTGCTTGCCGGAGGAGCGGTTGCCCAGGAAGCGCACCGGGTCGAGCGGCTCACGGGTGCCTCCCGCGCTGATCACCACATGGCGGCCCGCGAGGTCGGGCCCGGTGACCCCGCGCGCCAGCGTCCGGCGGCAGACCTCGAAGATCTCGCCCGGGTCCGGGAGCCGGCCCTTGCCGGTGTCGACGCCGGTGAGCCGCCCGACGGCGGGCTCGATGACGACCGCGCCCCGGCGGCGCAGGGTGGCGACGTTCTCCTGGGTGGCCGGGTGCTCCCACATCTCGGTGTGCATGGCGGGGGCGAAGACCACGGGACAGCGGGCGGTCAGAAGCGTGTTGGTGAGCAGGTCGTCGGCGAGCCCGTGGGCCGCCTTGGCCAGCATGTCCGCGGTGGCCGGCGCGACCACGACGAGGTCGGCGCCCTGCCCGATCCGCACGTGCGGGACCTCGTGGACGTCCTGCCAGACCTCGTCGGACACCGGGTGGCCGGAGAGCGCCGACCAGGTGGCGGCCCCCACGAAGTGCAGCGACGCGGCGGTCGGGACGACCCGTACGTCGTGGCCGGACTCGGTCAGCCGGCGCAGCAGCTCGCACGCCTTGTAGGCGGCGATGCCCCCGCTGACCCCCAGGACGACCTTCGGCTTGTCCACTGCGTCTCCCCGCACTCGGCAACGTAAGGCAACGTATGCGTCCCATGCTGCCTCACCGCCGTGAGCGCGTTCACCCGGCCCCGGACACACCTCAGGCCCGGCGGACGGGCCGCCGGGCCTGGAGTGAAGGTGCTGTGCCGCTGAATTACTGCGCGGGGCCCTCGATGGCCTCGGAGGTCAGCAGGCCCGCGTTGATCTCGCGGAGCGCGATCGACAGCGGCTTCTCGTGCACGTGGGTGTCGACGAGCGGACCGACGTACTCGAGGAGGCCTTCACCGAGCTGCGAGTAGTACGCGTTGATCTGGCGGGCGCGCTTGGCCGCGTAGATCACCAGGCTGTACTTCGAGTCGGTGGCTTCGAGGAGCTCATCAATCGGCGGGTTGATGATGCCCTCGGGCGTGGTGATGGAAGAGGACACTCTCTGCCTTCCGAAGGGGGTGTAGATCAAAGATCAAAGAGATCTGAGCGATCGCATGGATCTAGGCCTGAAGCATCAACGTTAGCAGCTCGCGGGCCACGTCCTCGACGGAGGTGTTGACGAGCGTCGTATCGAACTCGGCCTCGGCAGCCAGTTCGACCTTCGCGGCGGCGAGCCGGCGCTCGATCACCTCGGGCGCCTCGGTGCCCCGGCCGGTGAGCCGGCGGACCAGCTCCTCCCAGCTCGGCGGGGCCAGGAAGACCAGCCGCGCGTCATCCATCGACTGACGGACCAGCCGGGCGCCCTGGAGATCGATCTCCAGCAGGACCGGCTCGCCGGCCTCCAGGCGGTCCAGCACGGCACGACGGGGTGTGCCGTAGCGGTTGCCCGCGAACTCGGCCCACTCGAGCAGTTCACCGTTGGCGACGAGCTTGTCGAACTCCTCGTCGTCCACGAAGAAGTAGTGGACACCGTTACGCTCCCCGGGGCGTGGCTTGCGCGTCGTCGCCGACACGGAGAGCCAGACCTCGGGGTGCACGGTGCGCATATGAGCGACGACCGTGCTCTTGCCGACGCCCGAAGGGCCGGAGAGCACGGTCAGCCGCGGACGTACGTCCGGGGGTACGGGGGACGTCCCCCGGGATGTTGCAGCCATGGGGCGATTATCCAGGTTCTCAGGAGTGCCTGAGAACGTCAGGCGGCGCTGCCGCCGAACTCACGCTCCAAGGATGCGATCTGATTGGAGCCAAGACCCCTGACCCGGCGGCTCTCGGAGATGCCGAGACGCTCCATGATCTGCTTGGCGCGGACCTTGCCGACGCCGGGCAGGGATTCCAGCAGTGCGGAGACCTTCATCTTCCCGATGACGTCGTTCTCCTGGCCCTGCTTGATGACCTCGTGGAGGGAGGCGCCGGAGTGCTTGAGTCGATTCTTGACCTCGGCCCGCTCCCGGCGAGCCGCGGCGGCCTTTTCGAGCGCGGCTGCGCGCTGTTCAGGGGTAAGGGGCGGAAGAGCCACGCCTACGTCACCTCGGATGTCGATCTGTCGGATACGGACCGGCGGGGAAGCTGGACGCCACCCCACCAGGTGAGCGACGAACACACTGTGCTCGGCTGCTCTCGACGGAGACTAGCGGCAAGGGCCGCTCTAGTCAGCGAGAACAGACGAAAAGTCCTGGTCAGCTGTGGCCGACCAGGATTTTCCCGACATATCGACCACGTTTCCGGTCAGTAACGCGTCAGTAATTCGTCAACACGCTGTAAACGTGTCAGGGTCAGCTGCCGGATACGGCACGACGGACCTCGTCCGCGAACCGCTCGGCCGCTTCGCGCAGCCCGGACACGTCCGGACCCTGGCGCAGCACGCCCCGGCTCACGCTGGGCACCACGTTGCCCACCGCGTCGCCGAACACCGCCGGAAGATCCGCGGGGGTCGCCCCCTGGGCGCCGATGCCGGGCGCGAGGAGCGGTCCGTTGATCGCCAGGTTCACCCCCGCGTCACCGAGCGTCGCGCCGACCACCGCACCGACCGAGCCGAGCGGAGCCGCTCCCTCGTTCTCCGCCGCCATGTGGTCGAGCATCAGCTGGGCGAGCGAGCGGCCGTCGGCGGCCGTGGCCCGCTGGACCTCGGCGCCCTCCGGGTTGGAGGTGAGGGCGAGGACGAAGACGCCCGCGCCGGAGACGGCGGCGGCGTCCAGCGCCGGGCGCAGCGAGCCGAAGCCCAGGTACGGGGAGACGGTGACCGCGTCCGAGAAGAGCGGCGAGTCCTTGTCCAGGTAGGTCGCCGCATAGGCCCCCATGGTGGAGCCGATGTCGCCACGCTTGGCGTCCATCAGGACGAGCGCGCCGGCCGCCCGGGCCTCCTCGACGGCCTTCTCCAGGACGGCGACGCCGCGCGATCCGAAGCGCTCGAAGAACGCGGACTGCGGCTTGAGGACGGCGACCCGGTCGGCCAGCGCCTCCACGACGGTCCGGGTGAAGCGCTCCAGACCGGCGATGTCGTCGTTCAGGCCCCAGGAGGTGAGCAGCGAGGCGTGCGGGTCGATGCCGACGCAGAGCGGCCCGCGGGTGTCCATGGCGTGGCGCAGGCGGGCGCCGAAGGGTTCGAGCGTCACAGGGCGGCCTTCTTCCGGGTCTCGGCGCCGACGGCCTCGGCGAGGGTGGCGTACGGGGAGGCGGCGAGCCGGGCGGCGAGGCCCTGGTGGATCGCGCGGGCGTAGCAGGGACCTTCGTAGATGAAGGCGCTGTAGCCCTGGACGAGGGTGGCCCCGGCGAGGATGCGCTGCCAGGCGTCCTCGGCGTTCTCGACGCCCCCGACGCCCACCAGGGTGATCCGGTCCCCCACACGGGCGTACAGACGGCTCAGGACCTCCAGCGAGCGCTCCTTGAGGGGTGCGCCGGAGAGTCCGCCGGTCTGTCCCACCAGCTCGGGGTCGGACTTCAGACCCAGGCCCTCGCGGGCGACGGTGGTGTTGGTGGCGATGATGCCGTCCAGGCCCAGCTCCACGGCGAGGTCGGCGACGGCGTCGACGTCCTCGTCCGCGAGGTCCGGGGCGATCTTGACGAGCAGCGGGACGCGCCGGGTGGTGACGGTGCGGTCGGCGGCCTCCCGTACGGTGGTGAGCAGCGGGCGCAGCGACTCGGTCGCCTGGAGGTTGCGCAGGCCGGGGGTGTTGGGCGAGGAGACGTTGACGACCAGGTAGTCGGCGTGGCCGGCCAGCGCCTCGGTGGACTTCACGTAGTCGGCGGCGGCCTCGGCCTCGGGCACGACCTTGGTCTTGCCGATGTTGACGCCGACGGTGGTGCGGAAGACCGGGTTACGGGCGGCCAGGCGGGCGGCGACGGCGGCGGAGCCCTCGTTGTTGAAGCCCATGCGGTTGATCAGCGCACGGTCCGCGACGAGCCGGAAGAGGCGCTTCTTGGGGTTGCCGGGCTGCGGTTCGCCGGTGACGGTGCCGATCTCGATGTGGTCGAAGCCGAGCATCGCCATGCCGTCGATCGCAACGGCGTTCTTGTCGAAGCCGGCGGCGAGCCCGAAGGGGCCGTGCATCCGCAGGCCGAGGGCCTCGGTGCGCAGCTCCTTGTGGCGGGGGGCGAGGGCGGCGGCGACGAAGGTGCGCAGCACGGGGATCCGGGCGGCGAGGCGGATCCAGCGGAAGGCGGCGTAGTGGGCCTGCTCGGGGTCCATCCGCTTGAAGACCAGCCGGAAGAAGAGCTTGTACATGAAGAGATGTCCTTGGTGCTCGGTGCGCTCGACAGGGCTCGCAAAGAGGGGGACACCGTTTCCGGTGTCCCCCTCTCGGGCGGCTAGTCGCGCGCCGCGGTCAGATGCTCGGCGTGTTCCTGGAGGGAACGGACGCCCACGTCGCCGTGGTTGAGTGCGTCGATGCCCTGGACGGCGGCGGCGAGCGCCTGGACCGTGGTCAGGCACGGTACGGAGCGGGCCACGGCCGCGGTGCGGATCTCGTAACCGTCGAGCCGGCCGCCGGTGCCGTACGGCGTGTTGACGATGAGGTCGACCTCGCCGTCGTGGATGAGCTGGACGATGGTCTTCTCACCGTTGGGCCCGGTGCCCTCGGACTGCTTGCGCACGATGGTGGCGTTGATGCCGTTGCGCTTGAGGACCTCGGCGGTGCCGGAGGTGGCCATCAGCTCGAAGCCGTGGGCGACCAGCTCGCGGGCCGGGAAGATCATCGAGCGCTTGTCCCGGTTGGCGACCGAGATGAACGCGCGGCCCTTGGTGGGCAGCGGGCCGTAGGCGCCGGCCTGCGACTTGGCGTACGCCGTGCCGAAGACCGAGTCGATGCCCATGACCTCGCCGGTGGAGCGCATCTCCGGGCCGAGGACGGTGTCGACGCCCCGGCCGTGGATGTCGCGGAAGCGCGACCACGGCATCACGGCCTCCTTGACGGAGATCGGCGCGTCCAGCGGCAGGGTGCCGCCGTCGCCGGTCTTCGGCAGCAGGCCCTCCGCGCGCAGCTCGGCGATGGTCGCGCCCAGCGAGATGCGGGCGGCGGCCTTGGCGAGCGGGACGGCGGTCGCCTTCGAGGTGAAGGGGACCGTGCGGGAGGCGCGCGGGTTGGCCTCCAGGACGTAGAGGATGTCGCCGGAGAGCGCGAACTGGATGTTGATCAGTCCGAGCACGCCGACGCCCTTGGCGATGCCCTCGGTGGAGGCGCGCAGCCGCTTGATGTCGAAGCCGCCGAGCGTGATCGGGGGCAGGGCGCAGGCCGAGTCGCCGGAGTGGATGCCGGCCTCCTCGATGTGCTCCATGACGCCGCCGAGGTAGAGCTCGGTGCCGTCGTAGAGGGCGTCCACGTCGATCTCGATGGCGTCGTCGAGGAAGCGGTCGACCAGGACCGGCCGGGTGGGGCTGATCTCGGTGGACTCGGAGATGTACGAGGCGAGGCGCGTCTCGTCGTACACGATCTCCATGCCGCGTCCGCCGAGGACGTAGGACGGGCGGACCAGGACCGGGTAGCCGATCTCGTCGGCGATGGCCTTGGCCTCGCCGAAGGTGGTGGCGGTGCCGTGCTTGGGCGCGGGCAGTCCGGCCTCGGCGAGGACCCGGCCGAAGGCGCCGCGGTCCTCGGCGGCGTGGATGGCCTCCGGGGAGGTGCCGACGACGGGCACGCCGTTGTCCTTGAGCGCCTGGGAGAGGCCGAGCGGGGTCTGGCCGCCGAGCTGCACGATGACACCGGCGATCGGGCCCGCCAGCGATTCGGCGTGCACGATCTCCAGGACGTCCTCCAGGGTGAGCGGCTCGAAGTAGAGCCGGTCGGAGGTGTCGTAGTCGGTGGAGACGGTCTCCGGGTTGCAGTTGACCATGACGGTCTCGTAGCCCGCGTCGCTGAGCGCGAAGGAGGCGTGCACGCAGGAGTAGTCGAACTCGATGCCTTGGCCGATGCGGTTGGGGCCCGAGCCGAGGATGATCACGGCCGGCTTGGTGCGGCTCGCGACCTCGCTCTCCTCGTCGTAGGAGGAGTAGAAGTACGGCGTGTTCGCGGCGAACTCGGCGGCGCAGGTGTCGACCGTCTTGTAGACCGGGCGGATGCCGAGCGCGTGCCGGACCTCGCGGACGACGTCCTCGCGCAGTCCGCGGATCTCGCCGATCTGGGCGTCGGAGAAGCCGTGCCGCTTGGCCTCGGCGATCAGGTCGGCGTCCAGGCGCTCGGCGGAGGCCAGCTCGTCGGCGATCTCCTTGATCAGGAAGAGCTGGTCGACGAACCAGGGGTCGATCTTCGTGGCGTCGAAGACCTCTTCCTGGGTGGCGCCGGCGCGGATCGCCTGCATGACGGTGTTGATGCGGCCGTCGGTCGGGCGGACCGCTTCCGCGAGCAGCTCGGCCTTGTCGCCGACCGGGCCGGTGAAGGCGAACTGCGAGCCCTTCTTCTCCAGCGAGCGCAGGGCCTTCTGGAGGGCCTCGGTGAAGTTCCGGCCGATCGCCATGGCCTCGCCCACCGACTTCATGGTGGTGGTGAGGGTGGAGTCGGCGGAGGGGAACTTCTCGAAGGCGAAGCGCGGGGCCTTGACGACGACGTAGTCGAGGGTCGGCTCGAAGGAGGCCGGCGTCTTCTCTGTGATGTCGTTGGGGATCTCGTCCAGGGTGTAGCCGACGGCCAGCTTGGCGGCGATCTTGGCGATCGGGAAGCCGGTGGCCTTGGAGGCGAGCGCCGAGGAGCGGGAGACACGCGGGTTCATCTCGATGACGATGACCCGGCCGTCGGTGGGGTCGATGGCGAACTGGATGTTGCAGCCGCCGGTGTCGACGCCGACCTCGCGGATGATCGCGATGCCGACGTCGCGCAGCCGCTGGTACTCGCGGTCGGTGAGCGTCATCGCCGGGGCGACGGTGATGGAGTCGCCGGTGTGGACGCCCATCGGGTCGAAGTTCTCGATGGAGCAGACGACCACGACGTTGTCGTGTCTGTCGCGCATGAGCTCCAGCTCGTACTCCTTCCAGCCGAGGATGGACTCCTCCAGGAGCACCTCGGTGGTCGGGGAGAGCGTGAGGCCCTGTCCCGCGATGCGGCGCAGCTCCTCCTCGTCGTGGGCGAAGCCGGAGCCGGCGCCGCCCATGGTGAAGGAGGGGCGGACGACCACGGGGTAGCCGCCGAGGGTGTCGACGCCGGCGATGACGTCGTCCATGGTGTGGCAGATGACGGAGCGGGCGGACTCGCCGTATCCGATCTTCGCCTTGACGGCCTCGACGACGCCCTTGAAGAGGTCGCGGTCCTCGCCCTTGTTGATCGCCTCGACGTTGGCGCCGATGAGCTCGACGCCGTACTTCTCCAGGACGCCGTTCTCGTGCATGGAGATCGCGGTGTTGAGCGCGGTCTGGCCGCCGAGGGTGGGCAGGAGCGCGTCGGGGCGCTCCTTGGCGATGATCTTCTCGACGAACTCGGGGGTGATCGGCTCGACGTAGGTGGCGTCGGCGATCTCCGGGTCGGTCATGATCGTCGCCGGGTTGGAGTTCACCAGGATGACGCGCAGGCCCTCGGCCTTGAGGACGCGGCAGGCCTGGGTGCCGGAGTAGTCGAACTCGGCGGCCTGGCCGATGACGATCGGACCGGAGCCGATGACCAGGACGGACTGGATATCGGAGCGCTTAGGCACGCTGGCCCTCCATCAGGGTGGTGAAACGGTCGAAGAGGTACGCGGCGTCGTGCGGGCCCGCGGCCGCCTCGGGGTGGTACTGGACGCTGAAGGCGGGCCGGTCCAGGAGCTGGAGGCCCTCGACCACCTGGTCGTTCAGGCAGACGTGGGAGACCTCGGCGCGGCCGAACTCCGTGTCGGAGACCTTCTCCAGCGGGGCGTCGACGGCGAAGCCGTGGTTGTGCGCGGTGACCTCGACCTTGCCGGTGGTGCGGTCCTGCACCGGCTGGTTGATGCCGCGGTGGCCGTACTTCAGCTTGTACGTGCCGAAGCCGAGCGCGCGGCCGAGGATCTGGTTGCCGAAGCAGATACCGAAGAGCGGGGTCGAGCGCTCCAGGACGCCGCGCATCAGGGCGACCGGGTGGTCGGCGGTGGACGGGTCGCCGGGGCCGTTGGAGAAGAAGACGCCGTCGGGGTTCACGGCGTACACCTCCTCCAGGGTGGCGGTGGCGGGCAGCACGTGCACCTCGATGCCGCGCTCGGCCATCCGGTGCGGGGTCATGCCCTTGATGCCGAGGTCGATCGCGGCGACGGTGAACTTCTTCGTGCCGATCGCGGGGACGACGTACGCCTCCTTCGTCGCCACTTCGGCGGAGAGGTCGGCGCCGGTCATCTCGGGGGCCTGGCGGACCTTGGCGAGCAGCGTGCCCTCGTCGGGGATGGCGTTGCCGGAGAAGATCCCGACGCGCATCGCGCCGCGCTCGCGCAGATGGCGGGTGAGGGCGCGGGTGTCGACGCCGCTGATGCCGACGACGCCCTGCGCCACCAGCTCCTCGTCCAGCGAGCGCTGCGAGCGCCAGTTGGAGGGCTTGCGGGCGGGGTCGCGGACGACGTAGCCGGAGACCCAGATGCGGCCGGACTCGGGGTCCTCGTCGTTGACGCCGGTGTTGCCGACGTGCGGGGCCGTCATGACGACGACCTGGCGGTGGTACGAGGGGTCGGTCAGCGTTTCCTGGTAGCCGGTCATGCCGGTGGAGAACACCGCTTCGCCGAAGGTCTCCCCCACGGCCCCGTAGGCACGGCCGCGGAAGGCGCGGCCGTCCTCCAGGACGAGTACGGCGGGGGTCTGGTCCCCCCGGGTGGAGATCGTCATCGTGCGGTGCCTTCCGTAGTGGTGCTGGTGAGTTCCGTGGCGGCCCGGCCGCCGGTGAGCAGGCTGACGGCGTCGACCCAGGCCTGGTGCTCGGCGGCGTGGTCGGAGCGGAAGCCGGAGTCGATCAGCGTCTCGCCGTGCGCCCAGGTGATGATCAGCAGGCCGCCCTCGGGGAGGACCTTGCCCGCGAGCGCCTTGTCGAGACGGGCCTCGCGCAGGGCGTCGGCCGGGATGAAGAAGTCGGCCGCTCCGGGTCGTACGACGTCCAGGCCGCGGGCGGTGAGCGTGAGCTCGGTACGGCTGCGGGTGCCGAGGCCGTGCGCGACGATCCGGTCGAGCCACTGACCTGCGGTGGTGGAGGCGTGGTAGCGCCCCTGGAGGGTCAGCAGCGTCTCGTCGTCGGCGAAGTCCTCGGGGGTGGCCGGGAGCTCCGGGATGCCGGACTGGAGGCTGGCGCGCCACTTCCAGCCCTGGCGCATCAGCCAGTAGACGAGGGCGATGAAGACGAACAGGCCGGCCACCCAGGCGATGCGGGCGGCCCAGTCCGTCACTTCCGCCGACTTCTGCTCGGCGGCCAGGTGGTACAGGGGGGTCAGAGTTGTCACGCGAGCTTCCCGTCGACGACCGTGGCACGGCCCCGCAGGAAGGTATGGGTGACGCGGCCCGGCAGCTCACGACCCTCGTAGGGGGTGTTGCGGCTGCGGGACGCGAAGCCCGCGGGGTCCACGGCTCCACGGTATGCCGGATCGACCAGGGTGAGGTTGGCGGGCTCACCCGCCGAGACGGGGCGGCCGTGTCCTTCGAGCCGGCCGATGGCCGCGGGGCGGAAGGACATGCGGTCGGCGACGCCCGCCCAGTCGATCAGGCCGGTGTCCACCATCGTCTGCTGGACGACCGAGAGCGCGGTCTCCAGGCCCACCATGCCCATGGCGGCCGCGGCCCACTCGCAGTCCTTGTCCTCGTGCGGGTGCGGGGCGTGGTCGGTGGCGACGCAGTCGATCGTGCCGTCGGCGAGCGCCTCGCGCAGGGCCAGGACGTCGGCCTCGGTGCGCAGCGGCGGGTTCACCTTGTAGACCGGGTTGTAGCTGCGGACCAGCTCGTCGGTGAGGAGGAGGTGGTGCGGGGTGACCTCGGCGGTGACGTTCCAGCCCTTGGACTTGGCCCAGCGGACGATCTCCACGGAGCCGGCGGTGGAGAGGTGGCAGATGTGGACGCGGGAGCCGACGTGGGCGGCGAGGAGGACGTCGCGGGCGATGATCGACTCCTCGGCGACGGCGGGCCAGCCGCCGAGCCCGAGTTCGGCGGAGACGATGCCCTCGTTCATCTGGGCGCCCTCGGTGAGGCGGGGCTCCTGGGCGTGCTGGGCGACGACGCCGTCGAAGGCCTTCACGTACTCCAGGGCGCGGCGCATGATCACCGCGTCGTCGACGCACTTGCCGTCGTCGGAGAAGACCCGCACCCCGGCGGCGGAGTCGTGCATCGCGCCGAGCTCGGCGAGCTGCTTGCCCTCCAGGCCGACGGTGACGGCGCCGATGGGCTGCACGTCGCAGTAGCCGGACTCCTTGCCGAGCCGCCAGACCTGCTCGACGACGCCGGCGGTGTCGGCGACGGGGAAGGTGTTGGCCATGGCGTGCACGGCGGTGAAGCCGCCGACGGCCGCGGCCCTGGTGCCGGTGAGGACGGTCTCGGAGTCCTCGCGGCCGGGCTCGCGCAGATGGGTGTGCAGGTCGACCAGGCCGGGCAGCAGGATCTGGCCCTCGGCCTCGATCACGGTGGCGCCGGCGGCGTCGATGCCGGTGCCGACCTCGGCGACGATCTCGCCGTCGATGAGAACGTCCTGCGGCTCGCCGCCGAGGATCCGCGCACCGCGGATAAGGATCTTGCTCATGGTTACTTGTTCTCCTCGGTACGGGCGGGGGCGGCGGACAGCGCGGTGTCGGAGCCGCCGAGCAGCAGGTAGAGCACGGCCATGCGGATGGAGACGCCGTTGGCGACCTGCTCGACGACCGTGCAGCGGTCGGAGTCGGCGACCTCGGCGGTGATCTCCATGCCGCGGACCATCGGGCCGGGGTGCATGACGATGGCGTGTTCGGGCATCTTCGCCATCCGCTCGCCGTCCAGGCCGTAGCGGCGGGAGTATTCGCGCTCGGTCGGGAAGTAGGCGGCGTTCATCCGTTCGCGCTGCACACGCAGCATCATCACCGCATCGGACTTCGCCAGCACGTTGTCGAGGCTGTAGCTGACGTCGCAGGGCCACTGTTCGACGCCCACGGGGACGAGGGTGGGCGGGGCCACCAGGGTGACGTGCGCGCCGAGCGTGGTCAGCAGGTGGACGTTGGAGCGGGCGACGCGGCTGTGCAGGATGTCGCCGACGATCGTGATGCGGCGGCCGTCCAGGTCGCGGCCGAGCCCGGCGTCGGCGCCGACGAGCCGGCGGCGCATCGTGAAGGCGTCCAGCAGGGCCTGGGTGGGGTGCTCGTGGGTGCCGTCCCCGGCGTTGACCACGGCCCCGTCGATCCAGCCGGAGGTGGCGAGCCGGTAGGGGGCGCCGGAGGCGCCGTGCCGGATGACGACGGCGTCGGCGCCCATCGCCTCCAGGGTCAGGGCGGTGTCCTTCAGGGACTCGCCCTTGGAGACGGAGGAGCCCTTGGCGGAGAAGTTGATGACGTCGGCGGACAGCCGCTTGGCGGCCGCCTCGAAGGAGATGCGGGTACGGGTCGAGTCCTCGAAGAAGAGGTTGACGACGGTACGGCCGCGCAGGGTGGGGAGCTTCTTGATCGGCCGGTCCGCGACCCGGGCCATCTCCTCGGCGGTGTCGAGGATCAGGACGGCGTCGTCGCGGGTGAGGTCGGCGGCCGAGATGAGGTGACGCTTCATCTGGGGGTTCTCCGGGTGGCTGGAGGGAGTTTCAGGCATGCGGACGCGCGGAAGCCGCCGTACGGCCCCGGAAGGACGTACGGGAGGGCTCGGGCTACTGCGGGTCCGCGGGGGCGGTCTGCTTGACGCCGAGCAGCACGGCGTCGCGGCCGTCCTCCTCGGCGAGCTGGACCTTGACCGTCTCCCGCAGCGACGTGGGGAGGTTCTTGCCGACGTAGTCCGCGCGGATCGGGAGTTCCCGGTGGCCGCGGTCGACGAGGACCGCGAGCTGCACCGCGCGCGGGCGGCCGATGTCGCCGAGCGCGTCGAGGGCGGCGCGGATCGTGCGGCCGGAGAAGAGCACGTCGTCGACCAGGACGACCAGGCGGTCCTCGATCCCCTCGCCGGGGATGTCGGTGCGGGCCAGGGCGCGCGCCGGGCGCATCCGCAGGTCGTCGCGGTACATCGTGATGTCGAGCGATCCGACCGGCGTCTTCCGGCCGGTGATCTGTTCGAGTTTGTCGGCGAGCCGGCGGGCGAGGAAGACGCCCCGCGTCGGGATGCCGAGCAGCACCACGTCGTCGGCGCCCTTGGCGCGTTCGACGATCTCGTGGGCGATACGGGTCAGAACACGGGCGATGTCGGGGGCCTCGAGAACGGGGCGCGCCGCGTTGCCGGTGTCGTCGTGCTGTGCGTCCATAAGAAACGGACCTCCTTCTCCGCCTCACGGGACGGATCGTTAAAGGACGTCGAAATTGCGTCATCCACGCTACCAGGGCTTGCGCTCGGCCCTGACCCCACCCCCGGGAGGTGCCGGTCCGGACCATTCGGCTTGACGCATCCAAGTAACGCTGCGTAACCTCACAGTGAGTTACCAGCCACGCGGCGGAGCCGCACACTGTTCCAGCGTCCGGGGAGCCATATGTCCAGCGAATACGCAAAACAGCTCGGGGCCAAACTCCGTGCCATCCGCACCCAGCAGGGCCTTTCCCTCCACGGCGTGGAGGAGAAGTCCCAGGGTCGCTGGAAGGCCGTCGTGGTCGGTTCGTACGAGCGCGGCGACCGTGCCGTGACCGTGCAGCGCCTCGCCGAGCTGGCGGATTTCTACGGGGTCCCGGTGCAGGAGCTGCTGCCCGGCACGACGCCGGGCGGGGCCGCCGAGCCGCCGCCGAAGCTCGTCCTGGACCTGGAGCGCCTCGCCCACGTCCCGCCGGAGAAGGCCGGCCCGCTGCAGCGCTACGCGGCGACCATCCAGAGCCAGCGCGGTGACTACAACGGCAAGGTGCTCTCGATCCGCCAGGACGACCTGCGCACGCTCGCCGTGATCTACGACCAGTCGCCTTCCGTGCTCACGGAGCAGCTCATCAGCTGGGGCGTGCTGGACGCGGACGCGCGCCGCGCGGTCTCCCACGACGAGGGCTGAGCGAGCGGGGCCGGGCCCCACAGCAGAAACGTTGCCGCCGGGGGGGGGGGGGGGGGGGGGGGGGCGGGGCCCGGGCCGGGGGGCCCCCCCGGGGGGGGGGGGGGGGGGGGGGGCGCCCCCCCCCCCCCCCCCGGGGGGGGGGGGGGGGGGGGGCCCCCCCCCCCCCCCCCCCCGCCCGGCGTTTGTGTGCCCCGGGTTCCGGCGATGCGGCGGAAGGACTCGAACCCACGGCCGACGGATGATGAGTCCGCTGCTCCAGCCGGCCGGTACGCCGAAGGGCCCACGGTCGGCTGACCGTGGGCCCTTCGTGGCGTGAGCGCGACCGAACCGCCGCGGCCGGGGGCTACTGCTCCCGGCGGAGGTTCGGCTTGAGGTCCTTGAAACGGGCCAGCAGGCCGTTCACGAAGGACGGGGAGTCATCGGTGGAGAACTCCTTGGCGAGCTGGACGGCCTCGTCGATCACCACGGCGTCCGGGGTCGCGTCCATCCAGATCAGCTCGTACGCACCGAGCCGCAGGATGCTCCGGTCGACGACCGGCATGCGGTCGATCTCCCAGTCCACGGCGTAGGTGACGATGAGGTCGTCGATCCGGTCCGCGTACTGCGCGTACCCCTCGACGAGCTCCATCGTGAACTCGCCGACCGGGGGCTGACGGTCGTCGGTCCGCGAGAGCCGCACCCAGTCCGCGAGGACGCTCTGCACGGACTCACCGCGCTGGTCGGCCTCGAAGAGGATCTGGAAGGCGCGCTTGCGGGCCTTGTTCCGGGCAGCCACGGTTAGCTGTTCACCCGGCCGAGGTAGTCGCCCGAGCGGGTGTCGACCTTGATCTTCTCGCCGGTGCTGATGAAGAGCGGCACGCCGATCTCGTAACCGGTCTCCAGGGTGGCGGGCTTGGTGCCACCGGTGGAGCGGTCGCCCTGCACGCCCGGGTCGGTGTGCTGGATCGTCAGCTCGACCGCGGCGGGCAGCTCGACGTAGAGCACCTCGCCCTCGTGCTGGGCGACGGAGGCGGTGAAGCCCTCGATCAGGAAGTTGGCGGCGTCGCCGACGGCCTTGCGGTCGACCATGAGCTGGTCGTACGTGTCCATGTCCATGAAGACGAAGTACTCGCCGTCCATGTACGAGAACTGCATGTCGCGGCGGTCAATGGTGGCCGTCTCGACCTTCACGCCGGCGTTGAACGTCTTGTCGACGACCTTGCCGGAGAGCACGTTCTTGAGCTTGGTGCGCACGAAGGCGGGGCCCTTGCCGGGCTTGACGTGCTGGAACTCGACGACGGACCAGAGCTGGCCTCCGTCGAGCTTGAGCACCAGGCCGTTCTTGAGGTCGTTCGTGGAAGCCACGGTTGCGGAATCTCCTGGACTGAAGCTGGTGGAACGACCGAGGATGCGCGCTAGAGCGCGAGCAGCTCCTTGGTCGTCATGGTGAGTAGCTCGGGTCCGCCGTCCGCCTCGGGGCGCACGACGAGCGTGTCATCGATCCGGACACCGCCCCGGCCCGGGAGGTGGACCCCCGGTTCGACGGTGACCGGCACACAAGCGTCCAGTTTACCCATGGCTGTCGGTGCCAGTTGCGGGTCCTCCTCGATTTCGAGCCCCACACCGTGCCCGGTCCTCGGCTGAAGGCCCTCTCCATGCCCCGCGGATTCCAGCAGGTGCCGGGCGGCATGGTCCACGTCCCGGTAGGCCGCCCCCGGTGCCAGGGCTTCCCGGCCGGCCCGCTGAGCGGCGAAAACGAGGTCGTAGAGCTCGATCTGCCACTCGGCGGGGGCGGTCCCGATGACGAAGGTCCGGCCGATCTCGCAGCGGTAGCCGTGGTAGCTCGCGCCGAGGCGGACGGAGAGGAAATCACCCTCCTCCACCCTGCGGTCCGAGGGCCGGTGGCGTCCCTGGCCGGAGTGGGGGCCGGTGGCCACGGAGGTGGCGAAGGCGGGGCCGTCCGCCCCGTGGTCGACGAGGCGGCGCTCCAGTTCGAGGGCGAGGTGCCGCTCGGTGCGGCCGACCAGGATCGATTCGAGGAGTTCACCGAGTGCCTGGTCGGTGATCTCGGCGGCGATCCGGAGGCAGCCGATCTCCTCCTCGTCCTTGACGATCCGCTGCTGCTCCACGGTGAAGCCGAGATCGGCCAGTTCCAGGCGCGGGGCGGCCTTCGCCATGGCACGGTGCCGGGCCACGGTCAGGTCGTGCTCCTCCACGGCGAGCGAGCCCGCGCCGGACTCGGCGGCGAGCCCCGCGGCGGCGACCACCGGGTCGGCGTCCGGGACGGGCAGGAGGTCGATCCGGAGCGCCTCGTCGGGCCGCCCGTGGGCGGGTTCGCCGGTCGGGGCGCGGGGGCAGAGCAGAACGTCCTCGCCGGGGCCGAGCAGCAGCACGGCGCCGGGAGGCGCTCCGCCCGCGAGATAGCGGACGTTGGCGGGGCGGGAGACCAGGGCGGCCGCGGAGCCCGCGGCGGCGCACCGGTCGCGGAGCAGCCCGCGTCGGACGGCGTGCACCTCTGACATGGTTCGAGCGTACGAGCGGGGGCGGCGGCCCGCCCGGCCAGCGCACCCGACCGGGGGGCAGGGCGCCGGAGGGCGGTCGCGGTCGGGCGGGCGCCCCGGCGGCTACCAGGTGGGCGGGCTCGCGATGGAGCGGGCCAGTACGTCGTCCAGGACGCGGGCGGTGGTCTCGACGTCGTACGTGGAGTTGTCGATGATCGGGAGGCCGGAGCCGTACCAGCCGGCCATCCGGCCGTGGATGCGGGCGACCTCCTCGTCGGAGAGCCTGCGGTTGCCGCTGCGGGCGGCGTTGCGCTCCAGGACGATCTCCAGGCCGGGCAGCAGGACCACGGGCAGCAGGCCGGGGCCCACGTGGCGTTTCCAGCCGCCGAGGCCGACGACCGGGCGGTCGGGGAAGACGGCGTCGTCGAGGATGCAGGAGATGCCGTTGGCGAGGAAGTTACGGGCGGCGAAGCCGCAGGTGCGGCGGGCCAGTCGGTACTGGGCCTCGGAGTGGTCGTTCCAGCCGGCCTGCGGGTCGGCGAAGCCGGAGCAGACCCACTCCCGGACGTCGTCGAGGGAGACGTGGGCGGTGGGCACCCGGCGGCGGGCCGCCCAGAGCTTGGCGACGGTGGTCTTGCCCGCCCCGGCCGGGCCGATGAGCAGCACGGCGAGCGTCGCGCCGCCGGTGCCGGGCTCGGCGGGGGGCGCGGGCAGCGGAACGGGGCCGCCCGGGGGCAGCTGGATGTGCCCGGTGTGCCCGGAGGCCTGGCCGGCGGGCGGCGGCGTGGGTCCTGTGCCGCTCCAGCCGGGCTGCGGGGCCTGGCCGGGGGCGGCAGGGGCGGGCTGCCGGGTCTGGCCCTGGGCCGGCGGAGGTGCCTGGCCGGGGGCCGGGGGTGGCGGAGCCTGCCCGGCGGCCGGGGGCGGCGGGGGTATCGGGGGCGGGCCGGGGTGACCGGGGTGCTGGGCCTGGTACGGCCGGCCGACGTGCCCGATGCCGGGGCCGTGGGGCGGCGGCAGCGGGGCCCCCACTGCGTGCTGCATCCGGTGCCACTCCGTCTCGTAACTGCAACTGACGCTGATGGGACGGCCACCGTACCCTCCCGGGCCGTCTCGAGGTGAACGGCCCGGGAGGGTGCGAAGTGCCCGCCGGCCGTGCGGAGGCCGGACGGGAATCGCGAAGGTGGCCGGTCCGTCAGTCCGTCAGCTCGTCGGCCAGGGCGCGCAGGGCGAGCCGGTAGGAGCCGATGCCGAACCCGGCCACCGTGCCCGTGGCCACCGCGGCGACCACGGAGGTGTGCCGGAACTCCTCGCGGGTGTACGGGTTGGAGATGTGCACCTCGATCAGCGGGGCGGTGCGCTGGGCGGCCGCGTCCCGCATGCCGTACGAGTAGTGCGTGAAGGCGCCCGGGTTGAGAACGACCGGAATCGATCCGTCCGCCGCCTCGTGGAGCCAGCGGATCAGCTCGCCCTCGTCGTTGGTCTCCCGCACCTCGACGTCGAAGCCGAGCTCCTTGCCGAGGGCCGTGCAGGTCTCCACGAGTCCGGCGTAGGAGGTGGCCCCGTAGACGTCGGGCTCGCGCGAGCCGAGCCGGCCGAGGTTGGGGCCGTTCAGGACGAGGACCCTTCGGGTCACGCGGAGACCTCCCCGTAGGCGGCGAGCAGCACGGCCGGGTCGGGGCCCTCCAGGACGGTGGGCCTGCCGATGCCGTCCAGGACGATGAAGCGCAGCAGGTCGCCGCGCGACTTCTTGTCGACCTTCATGTTCTCCAGCAGCTTGGGCCACTGGTCGCCGCGGTAGGCGAGCGGCAGGCCCACCGACTCCAGGACGCTGCGGTGCCGGTCGGCGGTGGCGTCGTCGAGGCGTCCGGCGAGCCGGCCCAGCTCGGCGGCGAAGACCATGCCGATGGAGACGGCGGCGCCGTGGCGCCACTTGTAGCGCTCGTTCTTCTCGATGGCGTGGGCCAGGGTGTGGCCGTAGTTGAGGATCTCGCGGAGTCCGGACTCCTTGAGGTCGCTGGAGACGACCTCGGCCTTGACCCGGATGGACCGCTCGATCAGCTCGGCGGTGTGCGGACCTGCCGGGGTGCGCGCGCCCTCGGGATCGGCCTCGACCAGGTCGAGGATGACCGGGTCGGCGATGAAGCCGGCCTTGATGATCTCGGCCATGCCGGATACGTAGTCGTTGACCGGCAGCGAGTCGAGCGCGGCGAGGTCGCAGAGGACCCCGGCGGGCGGGTGGAAGGCGCCCACCAGGTTCTTGCCCTCGGCGGTGTTGATGCCGGTCTTGCCGCCGACGGCCGCGTCCACCATGCCGAGGACGGTGGTCGGGATCGCGATCCAGCGGACCCCGCGCAGCCAGGTGGCCGCGACGAACCCGGCGACGTCCGTGGTGGCGCCGCCGCCGATGCCGACGATGACGTCGGTGCGGGTGAAGCCGGTCTGGCCGAGCGCCTTCCAGCAGTAGGCGGCGACCTCGACGGTCTTGGACTCCTCCGCGTTCGGCAGCTGGATGGCGATGGCCTCGTACCCCTGGTCGGCGAGGTCCTGGCGGACCGCCTCACCGGTCTCGTCGAGGGCCTCGGGGTGCAGCACGGCGACCCGCTTGGCGCGGTCGCCGATCAGCTGGGGCAGCTCGCCGAGGAGCCGGTGGCCGACGAGGACCTCGTACGGGTCGGAGCCCGCGGAGCCTGCGACCTGGATGCGGGTGGGGCCCTGCTGCGTCATGCCGGTGTTCTCCACGCCGGGGGCGGCTGGGCCCTCCGGCAGTTCCAGTGCGTCGATGATCGCCTGGGCGACCTCTTCGGGGGTGTGCTCGTCGGTGGCGACGACGGTGCGGGCGACCTCTTCGTAGAGGGGGCGGCGGGCGTCCATCAGATCGCGCCACTGCCGGCGCGGGTTGACCGCGAGCAGCGGGCGGGCGGCGCCGAGGCCGACGCGGCGGACGGCCTCGTCCACGTCCATGGAGAGGTAGACGACCGGCCGGCCGGTCAGCAGCTTCCTGGTCTCCGCGTCCAGGACGGCCCCGCCGCCGAGGGAGAGGACGCCCGTGTGCCCGGCGACGGCCGCCTCGACGGCCCGGCGCTCCAGGGCGCGGAAGTGGTCCTCGCCCTCGTCGTAGAAGATCTCCGCGATCGGCTTGCCGGCCTCGGCGACGACGTCGGCGTCGGTGTCCCGGTAGGCGGTGCCGAGCCGGGCGGCGAGCAGTTCGCCGACGGTGGACTTGCCGACGCCCATCGGGCCGACGAGGACGACCAGGGGGCCGCTCATCGGATCTGGAGGTGGTCGAGGTACGACTGGACGTTGCGGTGGGTCTCGGGGACGCTGTCGCCGCCGAACTTCTCCGCGACCGCGTCGGCCAGGACGAGGGCGACCATCGCCTCCGCGACGATGCCCGCGGCGGGGACGGCGCAGACGTCGGAGCGCTGGTGGTGGGCCTTGGTGGCCTCGCCGGTGACGACGTCCACGGTGGCCAGGGCGCGCGGCACGGTCGCGATGGGCTTCATCGCGGCGCGCACGCGCAGCAGCTCGCCGGTGGTGAGCCCGCCCTCGGTGCCGCCGGAACGCCCGGAGGTGCGCTTGATGCCGTCCTCGGTGGCGACGATCTCGTCGTGCGCCTTCGAGCCGGGGACCCGGGCCAGGTCGAAGCCGTCGCCGACCTCGACGCCCTTGATCGCCTGGATGCCCATGAGCGCGGCTGCGAGCCGGGCGTCCAGGCGGCGGTCCCAGTGCACGTGCGAGCCGAGCCCGACGGGCACGCCGTACGCCAGCACCTCGACGACCCCGCCGAGGGTGTCGCCGTCCTTGTGGGCCTGGTCGATCTCGGCGACCATCGCCTTGGAGGCGTCGGCGTCCAGGCAGCGGACCGGGTCGGCGTCCAGCCTCTCCACGTCGGCGGGGACCGGGAGGACACCGTACGGCGCCTTCGCGGCGGCCAGCTCGACGACATGGCTGACGATCTCGATGCCCGCGGTCTCCTTCAGGTAGGAGCGGGCGACGGCGCCGAGGGCGACGCGCGCGGCGGTCTCCCGGGCGCTGGCGCGCTCCAGGACCGGCCGGGCCTCGTCGAAGCCGTACTTCTGCATCCCCGCGAGGTCGGCGTGGCCGGGCCGGGGGCGGGTCAGCGGAGCGTTGCGGGCGAGCTTCGCCAGCTCGTCGGGGTCGACCGGGTCGGCCGACATGACCTGCTCCCACTTGGGCCACTCGGTGTTGCCGACCATCACGGCGACCGGGGAGCCCATGGTGAGGCCGTGGCGTACGCCGCCGAGGAAGGTGACCTCGTCCTTCTCGAACTTCATCCGCGCGCCGCGCCCGTAACCGAGCCGTCGCCGGGCCAGCGCCTCCGCCACCATCTCCGTCGTGATCGGGACACCGGCGGGAAGACCCTCCAGCGTCGCCACCAGTGCGGGTCCGTGCGACTCCCCCGCGGTCAGCCAGCGCAACCTGCTCAACGGTGCTCCTCATGCTCGCGCCTGAAATCCAACGGCGCCACCGGGTGCGCGGCCCTGGCCCGCCACCCCCGATCCTTTCACGACCGGAGGCAGGGTCCGGCCGCCGGTCCAGCAGACGGACGTCCCGGGCCGGCCGACGGACCCGTCAGCGGTCCGCGAGCGCGGCTTCCCCGGCCTGCCGCATGGCGGCCAGTGGCGCCGGGATCCGGCCGGTCATCTGCTCGACCTGGAGCAGTGCCTGGTGCACCAGCAGGTCGAGTCCGCCGACCACCGCCCCTCCGTTCGCCGACCAGGCGGCGGCGAGTGCGGTGGGCCACGGCTCGTACAGCACGTCGAAGAGGATGCCCGGGGTTCCCGGTACGGATCCGGCCAGGGCGTCGGTGGTGCCCGCCGGGGTGGTGGCGATGACGAGCGGCGCGGTCAGCGCCGCTGCCGCGTCCGCCCAGTCGGCGATCACGACGTCGACGCCGAGCCGCTCCCCCCAGGCCCGCATCTCGGCCGCGCGCTCGGGGCTGCGCACGTAGGCGGTGACCGGTCCGGCGCAGATCGCCGCGAGCGCGGCCAGCGCGGAGGAGGCGGTGGCACCGGCTCCGAGCACCGCGGCGGACTCGACCTTGTCGACGCCACGTTCGCGCAGAGCGGCGATCATGCCGGGGATGTCGGTGTTGTCGCCGATCCGGCGGCCGTCCTCGGTGAACACGACGGTGTTGACGGCCTCCACGGAGGCGGCCGTCGCGCTGATCTCGTCGAGCAGCGGGATGATCGCCCGCTTCAGCGGCATGGTCAGCGACAGCCCGGCCCAGGAGGCGTCCAGTCCCTCGATGAACCCGGGCAGCCCCGCCTCGTCGACCTCGAACCGGTCGTAGGACCAGGCGTCGAGGCCGAGCTCGGCGTATGCGGCGCGGTGCAGGACCGGGGAGAGGGAATGCGCGATGGGCGAGCCGAGGACGGCGGCCCGGCGGCGGATATCAGCCAAGTCCCTGCTGTTCCTTCCACTTCTCGTTCAGCTTCTCGTGCTCCTCGACGGTCTTCGTGAAGTCGGTCTTCTTGCCGTCGAGCGAGATGAAGAACATCCAGCCCTTCCCGGTCGGGTTGAGCGACGCCTTGATGGCGTCCATGCCCGGGTTGCTGATCGGCCCCGGCGGGAGACCCGTGTGGTAGTAGGTGTTGTAGGGGTCCGGGTTGGTCCGGATCTCCTTGGAGCCGATCGTGATCTTGCTCTGGTTCTTGAGGTAGTTGAACGCCGAGTCGAATTCGAGCTTGCGGTTGGTGATCGTGTTGTCGGGTTCGAGCCGGTTGTAGACGACTTCGGCCATCTTGCGGAAGTCGTCGTGCGTGAGGCCCTCCGCCTGCACCAGGCTCGCCACCGTGAGCACCTGCCACGGACCGTCGAGGTTGAACTTCTTGGCCGTGGCCTTGAAGTCGATGTTCTCGTACTCCTTGTTGGCCCGCGCGACCATCCGCTTCAGCGCGTCCTCGGGCTTCGATCCCTTGGCGACCGGATAGGCCGCCGGGTAGAGGAAGCCCTCCAGCGGGTCCTTCACATCCGGGTTGTCATCGGCCCAGTCGGGCAGGCCCAGCGACTCCGCCTTGGTCTTGGCGATCTTCGCCGTGGTGCCCTTCTTGAGCTCCAGCCGCTTGTCGATCTCGGCATAGACCTGGACGTTACGGGTCCCCTCCGGGATCACGAACGCGTTCTGGCTCTTCGGGTCGAGCATGAGCGTGATCGCGCTGGCCGCCGACATCTCCTTGTTCAGGAGGTAGACGCCCGCCTGGAGCAACTTGCCCTTGGGGTTGTCGTTCTGCGCCGCGACGAAGGCGTCGGAGGACTTGATGACGCCCTTCTTGCGCAGGATGTTGGCGATGTCGTAGCCGAGCGATCCTTCGGGGATCTCGACCTCGACCTGCTCGCCGGTGCCGGATCCCGCGAAGTCGGCCGGAGCGCCGAACTGCTTCTTCCAGAAGGTGTAGCCGACGTAGGAGACTCCGCCGAGGCCGCCGAGCAGGACGACGGAGACCACCAGGCAGGCACAGCCGCTGCGGCTCTTTTTCTTCTTGCCCTTGCCGCCCCGGCGCGAGGAGCGCGATCCGTCGTCGTCCGGGTCATCGTCGTCGTCGCGCGGCTCACGGCCCGGTTCGTCCGCACCGGTGAAGAAAGGATGCGTCTCTTCCTGCGGCTCGTCCGGATCCCAGTCCGTCGACGGCTGTTGCTGTTGCTGTTGCTGATGCTGTTCGGGAGCGGCCTCGCGGCGGCCCGGGGGCTGCGGCGGGGGGTAGGCCTCCGGGGTGCCGTAGTAGTCCTGGCCCGTGTCGTACGCGCCGGGGTGCTGCGCGTACGGATCCTGGGGCTCGGCCCCGTACGGCATGGCGGCCTGCTGCCCGGTGTCCCAGCCGCCGTCGTACTGCGGCTGGGCACCTGGCTGCTGGGCGTACGGGTCCTGCTGCGGCGCGCCGTACTGCTGCTGCGGCTGCTGCTGGTTCTGCGGCTGCTGCCCGTACTGCTGATGCTGCTGCGGGTACTGCTGGTGCTGCTGCTGGTCGTACGGCTGCTGCGGGTACTGCTGGTGGTTCTGGTGCTGCTGGGCGTACGGGTCCTGCGGATAGGACTGCTGCTGGTCGCCGTACTGGCCCTGGCCGTGGGCGGCCTGCTGGCCTCCCCATCCCTGGTCCCCGTACAAGGGGTCCTCGGGATGCCACGGTTCGGAGCCGGGGCCCCGGCCATACTCAGTCATCGATCCCCTAGAGCCGCGAGACGACGTTCCGTCTCTTCGCTTCGCTGTGCGGTGTTTGTTCGAATCACCGCCGCATCGCGCGGAACGTTACCGTATCGCGATCAGACAACCACTTCGACGCCCTCACCCGGGGGATTGCCTGACGCCCGTTCGGACTCCAGAGCGTTCTGAAGGATCACCACAGCGGCAGCCTGGTCGATGACAGACCGGCCCTTCTTGGACTTCACGCCCGAGGCGCGCATCCCCTGAGCGGCCGTCACTGTGGTCATCCTCTCGTCCACCAGTCGCACCGGAACGGGTGCGATCGAACGGGCGAACTCCTGAGCGAACGCCCGGACCTTGGCGGCCGCGGGTCCCTCGCCGCCGCCGAGGGACCGCGGCAGACCGAGGATGACCTCGATCGGTTCGTACTCCTCGACGAGTCCGCGGAGCCGCCGGTGGGCGGCCGGGACGTCGCGTCCCGGCACGGTCTCCACCGGCGTGGCCAGGATCCCGTCGGGGTCGCACGAGGCGACCCCGATCCGGGCGTCCCCGACGTCGACGGCGAGCCGTCGGCCCCGGCGCATCGCTGTCATCCCGCTCGTCACGCCGTCTCGGTGACGAGGCGTTCGACAGCGGCCACGGCGTCGCCGATGGCGGCCGGGTTCGTGCCGCCGCCCTGGGCGACGTCCGGCTTGCCGCCGCCACCGCCACCGAGCGTCTTGGCCGCGGTGCGGACGAGGTCACCGGCCTTGAGACCGCGCTCGCGGGCCGCCTCGTTGGTGGCGATGACGGTGAGCGGGCGGCCGTTGGCCGTGGTGAACAGGGCCACGACGGCCGGGCGGCCGCCCTGGATGCGGCCGCGCACGTCCAGGACCAGCTTGCGCAGGTCGTCGGCGGAGGTGCCGTCGGGGACCTGGCCGGTGACCAGGGCGGTGCCGCGGACGTCCTTGGCGGACTCGACGAGCCCGGCGGCGGCCGCGAGGACCTTCTCCGCGCGGAACTTCTCGATCTCCTTCTCGGCGTCCTTCAGCTTGCCGAGCATGCCCGCGATCTTCTCCGGGAGCTCCTCGGGGCGGCCCTTGACCAGCTCCTGGAGCTGGGCGACGACCGTGTGCTCCTTGGCGAGGAAGTTGTACGCGTCGACACCGACGAGGGCCTCGATGCGGCGCACGCCGGAGCCGATGGAGGACTCGCCGAGCAGCTTCACCAGACCCAGCTGGGCGGTGTTGTGGACGTGCGTGCCGCCGCACAGCTCCTTGGAGAAGTCGCCGATGGTGACGACGCGGACCCGCTCGCCGTACTTCTCGCCGAACTCGGCGATGGCGCCCTGCTTCTTGGCCTCGTCGATGGACATGACCTCGGCCTGGACGTCGAGTTCCCGCGAGAGGACCTCGTTGATCCGCTGCTCGACGTCGGTGAGGACCGTGCCGGGAACGGCGGCGGGCGAACCGAAGTCGAAGCGGAAGCGGCCCGGGGAGTTCTCCGAGCCGGCCTGGGCGGCCGTCGGGCCGAGCGCGTCGCGCAACGCCTGGTGGGTGAGGTGGGTGGCGCTGTGGGCGCGGGCGATGGCGCGTCGGCGGGTGTTGTCGATGGAGGCGAAGACGGAGGCTCCGACCGTCACCTCGCCGACCTGGACGACGCCCTTGTGGACGTGGACGCCGGGGACCGGCTTCTGCACGTCGCGGACCTCGATCACGGCGCCGGTGTCGAGCCGGATCCGGCCGGTGTCGGCGAGCTGGCCGCCGCCCTCGGCGTAGAAGGGGGTGCGGTCGAGGACGACCTCGACCTCGTCGCCCTCGGTGGCGGCGGGCGAGGGCACGCCGTCGACCAGGAGCCCGACGATGGTGGACTCACCGGCGGTGGAGGTGTAGCCGG
Source organism: Streptomyces sp. NPDC091289 (assembly GCF_044757365.1). Classification (NCBI taxonomy): domain Bacteria; kingdom Bacillati; phylum Actinomycetota; class Actinomycetes; order Kitasatosporales; family Streptomycetaceae; genus Streptomyces; species Streptomyces sp. NPDC091289. The sequence continues at coordinate 59,156 of NZ_JBIVUT010000027.1, read as the reverse complement.
TGAACTCGGTGGCGCCGGAGGTGTCGGCGACCTCGCGGTAGGCGGACAGGTCGGCGTGACCGGTCTTCTTGGCGCGGGCGTCGGCCTTGGCCTTGTCGCGCTGTTCCTGCATGAGGCGGCGGAAGCCGTCCTCGTCCACGGACAGCCCCTGCTCGGCGGCCATCTCCAGGGTCAGGTCGATCGGAAAGCCCCAGGTGTCGTGGAGCAGGAACGCCTTGTCGCCGGCGAGGACCTGGCCGCCGGCGGCCTTGGTCTCGGTGACGGCGGTCTCCAGGATGTTGGTGCCGCCCTTGAGGGCCTTGAGGAAGGCGGCTTCCTCGGCGAGCGCGACGGTCTCGATGCGCTTGCGGTCGGTGATCAGCTCCGGGTACTGCAGGCCCATCGTGTCGACCACGACGTCGACCAGGTCCTTGACGACCGAGCCGGTGGCGCCCATGAGGCGCATGTTGCGGATGGCGCGGCGCATGATGCGGCGCAGCACATAGCCGCGGCCCTCGTTGCCGGGGGTGACGCCGTCGCCGATGAGCATCACCGACGTACGGATGTGGTCGGCGACGACGCGGAGCGAGACGTCGGTGCCCTTTTCGGCGCCGTAGCGGACGCCGGTGAGCTCGGTGGCCTTGTCCATGACGACGCGCAGGGTGTCGGTCTCGTACATGTTCTGTACGCCCTGCAGGATCATGGCGAGGCGTTCGAGGCCGAGACCGGTGTCGATGTTCTTCGACGGCAGGTCCCCGAGGATCGGGAAGTCCTCCTTGCCGTCGCCGGCGCCGCGCTCGTACTGCATGAAGACCAGGTTCCAGATCTCCACGTAGCGCTCGTCGTTGACGGCCGGGCCGCCCTCGACGCCGAACTCGGGGCCGCGGTCGTAGTTGATCTCCGAGCAGGGGCCGCAGGGTCCGGGGACGCCCATGGACCAGAAGTTGTCCTTCTTGCCCAGGCGCTGGATGCGCTCGGCGGGAACGCCGATCTTGTCGCGCCAGATCTGCTCGGCCTCGTCGTCGTCGAGGTAGACCGTGATCCAGAGCTTCTCGGGGTCGAGGCCGTAGCCGCCGTCCTCGACGGAGTTGGTCAGCGCGTCCCAGGCGAGCTGGATGGCGCCTTCCTTGAAGTAGTCCCCGAAGGAGAAGTTCCCGCACATCTGGAAGAAGGTGCCGTGGCGGGTGGTCTTGCCGACCTCTTCGATGTCCGGCGTACGCACGCACTTCTGCACGCTGGTGACGCGCGGGGCGGGCGGCTTGACCTCGCCGAGGAAGTACGGCTTGAAGGGGACCATGCCCGCGGGGACCAGCAGCAGAGTCGGGTCGTCCGCGATGAGCGACGCCGAAGGCACGGCGGTGTGACCGCGCTCCTCGAAGAAGCTCAGCCAGCGGCGGCGAATTTCAGCCGACTCCATCAGTGGTCCTCATTCCGGTTGTTCGTTTTGTAGGGAAGTGTGCGGTACGTGTTCGCGGGCTCGGCCGCGTCGACGGCGAAGTGCCGCTGGACGGGAAGGTCGGGGTCGACCGGCGCTTCCAGGCCCAGGGCGCCGCCCAGTTCGGCTTCGCGACGGACCATGCCCTCACGGACGTCGAGGGCGAAGTCCTTGAGCTTGTGACCGGTCTCGATCGCCTTGTCCGCGGCCTGCGCCGCGAGGCTTTCGGGGGTCAGCTGCTTGAGCTTGCGGTTGACCTTGGTGGTGGCCCACACACCGGCGGCTGCGCCGGCGGTGAACCAGAACGTGCGGCGGAACATCGCTGGATCAGTCCTTCTGTCCGCGGGCGTTTCGGCGTTCGCGCCTGCGTCCGCGCGCCGAGGGTACGGTCCGGCCGACGATCACCGTGCGGCGGGCGGAGCCACGGCCCCGCGCCGGTTCCGGTTCGGGCTCGGGTGCGGTGCGGCGGCCGAGGGCCTGCCGTACGCCGTAGCCGAACGCCGCGACCTTGACGAGGGGGCCGCCGAAGGTGGAGGCGACGGTGGTGGAGAGCGCGGAGGCGTTGGAGGTGACTTCCTGGACGTCGCTCGCGATGGCGTCGACCTTGTCCAGCTGGGTCTGCGCGGAGCGCACCGTCGCCGAGGCGTCGGCCAGCAGCGGGACGGCCTGATCGGTCACGTCCGCCACGAGTTTGGTGGTCGCCCTGAGCGTCTGGGCGAGCCTCACCAGCACCACGGCGAGGAACGAGACCAGGATCGCCCAGAAGACGGCCACGAGGATCCCGGCCACCTCTCCACCGGACACTGTGCACCGCTCTCTGCTCGTCGCTCGGCCCTGCCGGGCCTTGTCCCACGAGCCTATCGCGCCGCACATCTCCTCCCCTACCGCATTCCCCGCGGGCCGGGCGGGAGTTGCTTTACGAGATTGTACGGAGAGCTTTCAAGCCAGTACGCTCCGTGTTTCATGCGACGCCTGCACGACCCCTCCCCGAATCCCGATGACCCGGACGCCCGCCCCGCGGCGGCGCCCGGCAATCTCCCGGCCGAACTGAACAGATTCGTGGGACGTGAGGACGAACTGGCCGAGCTGGACGGGCTGCTGGAGGAGTCCCGGCTCGTCACCGTCGCCGGGGTGGCGGGCGTGGGCAAGACCCGGTGCGTCACCCGCCTCGCCGCGCTGCGGGAGAAACGGTACTGCGATGGGGTCCTGCTGGCCGAGCTGTCCGCCGTACGCCACCCCGACCTGCTGGAACACGCGCTGGTCGACGCGCTGGGCCTGACCGATCACACCAACAGGCCACCGCGCGCCGCCCTCGTCGAACATCTCTCCGAGCGCCGGACGCTGCTGGTGATCGACGGCTTCGAGCACCTCGTGGACGCCTGCGCCGACCTCGTCACCGAGCTGCTGCGCCGGGCCCCGCGCCTCCGGGTGCTCGCGGCCGGACGCTGCCCCCTGCGGGTGGACGGGGAACGGACGTTCCCGCTCGCCCCGATGTCCGACGGGGACGCGGTGGAGCTCTTCACCGAACGGGCGCGCGGGGTGCGGCCGGGCTGGGCGCCGACGGCGGGCGAGCGGACGGCCGTGCTGGAGCTCTGCCGCCGCCTCGACGGCATTCCGCTGGCCCTGGAGCTGGCGGCGGGGCGGCTGCGCGCCCTCTCGGTGGAACAGGTGCTCCTGCGCCTGGACGACCGGTTCCGGCTGCTGACCGGCGGCCGGCGCGGCGCGCCGCCCCGCCATCAGACGCTGCGTACGGCGATCGGCTGGAGCCATGAGCTGTGCACGCCCGAGCAGCGGCTGCTGTGGGCGCGGCTCTCGGTGTTCGCCGGCCAGTTCGACCTGGAGGCCGCCGAGTACATCTGCGGCGGTCCCGACCTGCCGGCCGACTCGGTGCTCGATGTGCTGGACGAGCTGCTCGCCCAGTCGGTGGTGGAGCGCGAGGACGGCCCGGCCGGCGCCCGCTACCGGCTGCTGGACACGGTCAGCGAGTACGGGGCGCAGTGGCTGGCGGCCGCCGGGGACGCCCAGCGGCTGCGGCGGCGGCACCGGGACTGGTTCCTGGGGCTCGCGACCTGGTGCGAGCTGGACTGGTTCAGTCCGCGCCAGGCGGAGGTGGCGGCCCGGATCGACAGCGAGCTGCCCAACCTCCGCCGGGCGATGGAATGTTCGATGGAGACCCCCGACGAGGTGCATCTGGCGCAGTATCTGGCGGGCACCCTGTGGTTCTACTGGGCCGGCTGCGGGCGGCTGTCCGAGGGGCGGCACTGGCTGGACCACGTCCTGGAGGAACCGACCCCGCACGATGCCGCACGGCTGAAGGTGCTGTGGGTGCTGGGTTATGTGGCGGTGCTGCAGGGCGACGCGATCGGCGCGATCTCGGCGCTCCAGGAGTGCCGGGACGAGGCCGAGCGCACCGGGGACGCGACAGCGCTGGCGTACGCGGTGCACCGCACGGGGTGTCTGGCGATCGTGACGGACGACATGGAGCGGGCCGAGGAGCTGCTCCGCGACGCGCTCGGCCGGTACCGCGAGGTCGGCGAGCTGAACAGCAATGTGCTGATGGCGCAGGTGGAGCTGGCCATGGCGGTGGCGTTCCTCGGCGATCTGGACGCGGCGGCGGTGATCTGCGACGAGGTCCGGGAGATCTGCGAGGACCACGGGGAGCGGTGGGCGCTGGCGTACGCGCTGTACGTCCTGGCGTACGCGGCGCTGCGGCGGGGAAGGCCGGCGCGGGCGCGGCAGATGCTCGGGGAGTGCCTGACGATCGGCCGGACGTTCAACGATCTGCTGGGCACGGTGCTGTCGCTGGAACTGCTGGCCCTGGTGACGGCGGTGGAGGGGGACGCCGGGGAGGCCGCCGTGCTCCAGGGTGCGGCGGAGGGCATCTGGCCGTCGGTGGGTCTGCAGCTGTTCGGCTCGGCGTTCTACGGGCGGCCGCGGGCGGAGTGCGAGGAGCAGGCGCGCCGGGAGCTGGGGAACGCGGCGTACGAGGAGGGGCTGCGGGCGGGCCGGCGGCTGGATCCGGACACCGCGGTCGACCGTGCGCTGGCCGGCGGCGGACCGGCCGCGGCGAAGGACGTGCCGGGTGCGGGCGGGGCGGCGGCACCGGGCGGGCCCGGGGGAACGCGAAGGCCCGCCGCCTCCCGGATGACAGGGAGGGGCGGGCCGGAGCGCTGGTGAGAGCGGCTACGCCTGGATCAGCGGGCGTAGTACTCGACGACGAGCTGCTCGTCGCAGATCACCGGGATCTCCTTGCGGTTCGGGTCCCGGTCCAGGCGGAAGGCCAGGGCCTTCAGGTTCACCTGGAGGTAGCGCGGGGTCTCACCGTCGGTGTCGTAGCCACCCTCGCGGGCCACCTGGAAGGGGACCTTGGTGCGGCTGCGCTCGCGGACCTGGACGACGTCGTCGGGGCGCACGCGGAAGGACGGCTTGTCGACCTTGCCACCGTTGACCTCGATGTGGCCGTGGACGACCATCTGACGGGCCTGGTAGATGGTGCGGGCGATGCCCGAACGCAGGACCAGGGCGTCGAGGCGGCGCTCGAGCTCGACGACCAGCGCCTCGCCCGTCTTGCCTTCGGCCTTCTTGGCACGGTCGTAGGCGCGCGCCATCTGGCGCTCGCTGATGTCGTACTGCGCACGCAGGCGCTGCTTCTCCAGCAGACGGACCTTGTAGTCCGAGTTCTGCTTGCGGCCACGGCCGTGCTCGCCCGGCGGGTACGGACGAGCTTCGAAGTACTTGACAGCCTTGGGCGTCAGAGCGATGCCGAGGGCACGCGACTTCTTGACCTTGGGACGCGACTGGTTAGGCACGTTCTCCAGACCTCCGTTGTAGGTTAGGTTAGGTTTACCTTACTCAAGGAGATCGCATGTCTCGCCCTGGGAACACCACTCACGTCACGGACAGCACAGACAGCGGCAGCACACCAGAAGGTGCTGCTACGACGGAAGGCCGATCTGATCGTGGTCAGCCGCGTCCCAGCGGGCTTGAAAACACTCGGATGCCGTCAGCAGCCGAACGCACACGAACTCTCGTACAGAGTACCTGCTCCGCGCTGCTCGTCGTACCGGGGCTCGATCTGGCCCGTGCGGAGCCCCTGGTCCCGGACAGCAGGAGCGTGGGACCCGAGGGCGATCTGTTCCTCGAATTCCCCGCGGATTCCCCGGCGGTTCGGGCCGCGACGCACGCGCAGGGCGACGAGCTGACCGCCGTGCTGGAGATCACGGACGTCGCTCCGGTCTCCGTACCGCACCGGATCCGCGGCCGCGCGTGGGTCTCCGGCTGGCTCACCTCCGTACCCGGCATCGCCGAGCCCGGCCGGATGATGCTGCGCCTGGAGTTCGGCGAGGCGTACGTGGACGACCTCTGGGGCGCCGAGGACATCGAGCCGGAGGACTTCCGCGACGCGGCCCCCGACCCGCTGGTCCTCCATGAGGCGGAGCTGCTCCAGCATCTGCACTCCGCCCACGACGAGCAGATGCGCACCCTGTGCGGTCTGCTGGGCGAGCGCACCGCCCGCGCCTGCTCCTCGCACCAGCCCAGGGCCGTGCCGGTCGCGCTCGACCGCTTCGGGCTGCGGGTCCGCTTCGTCGAGGACCAGGGGTCCTGCTTCGACGCCCGCTTCGAGTTCCCGGAGCCGGTGCGCGATGTCACCGAGCTGCGCCGCGCCATGCACACCCTCTTCGAGGCGGCCGCGTCCTGACGGGACGAGCGGGCCTCAGGACGGCTCCGCGCTCCCGCCGGAACGGCCCAGGCGCTCGCGGACGCGCTCGACGACGTCCGCGTACCGCGCCTCGGCGCCGTAGCGGGTGGGGGTGTAGTACTGCCGGTCGCGGACCGCGTCCGGGGCGTACTGCTGGGCGGCGATGCCGCCCTGCACGTCGTGCGGATAGACATAGCCCTGGGCATGGCCGAGCTTGGCGGCGCCCTTGTAGTGGCCGTCGCGCAGATGGGCCGGGACAGGTCCCGCGAGCCCCTTGCGGACATCCTCCTGCGCTGCGGAGATCGCCAGCGTCGCCGCGTTGGACTTGGGCGCGAGCGCCAGTGCGATGGTGGCGTGGCTGAGGGTGAGCGCCGCCTCCGGGAAGCCGATCATGGCGACGGCCTGGGCTGCCGCCACCGCCGTCGGCAGCGCGGTGGGATCGGCCAGGCCGATGTCCTCGCTGGCCGAGATCATCAGCCGCCGGGCGATGAACCGCGGGTCCTCGCCGGCCTCGATCATCCGGGCCAGGTAGTGCAGAGCGGCGTCCACGTCGGAGCCACGGATCGACTTGATGAGCGCGCTGGCCACGTCGTAGTGCTGGTCGCCGTCGCGGTCGTACTTCACGGCGGCGCGGTCGACGGTCGCCTCGACCGTCTCCAGGGTGATCTCCGCCTCGTGCGTGGCGAGCGCCGCACCGGCCGCCGCCTCCAGGGCCGTGAGCGCCCGGCGCGCGTCGCCGCCCGCGATGCGCAGCAGATGCGCCTCCGCGTCCTCGGGCAGGGTGAGGGCTCCGCCGAACCCGCGCTCGTCGGCCAGCGCCCGGCGCAGCAGATCACGCAGGTCGTCGTCGGTCAGCGATTCCAGGGTGAGCAGCAGGGAACGCGACAGCAGCGGGGAGATGATCGAGAAATACGGATTCTCCGTGGTGGCGGCGATGAGGGTCACCCAGCGGTTCTCCACGGCGGGGAGCAGGGAGTCCTGCTGGGCCTTGGAGAAGCGGTGGATCTCGTCCAGGAAGAGAACGGTCTCCTTGCCGAAGCCACCGGTGGCGCGGCGCGCGCTCTCGATGACGGCCCGGACCTCCTTGACGCCCGCGGTGATCGCGGAGAGCTCCACGAAGCGCTTGTTGGTGGCCTTGCTGACCACGTACGCCAGGGTCGTCTTGCCGGTGCCGGGCGGGCCCCAGAGGATCACCGACGACGCCCCGGCCGGACCGCCGCTCCCCTCGACGAGCCGGCGCAGCGGCGAGCCCGGCTTCAGCAGATGCTGCTGGCCGACGACCTCGTCGAGGACGCGCGGACGCATCCGGACAGCGAGGGGGCTGCTGGACGGGTCCTTCTCCTGGCGGTCTTCGGCGGCTGCGGTAAAGAGGTCGGGCTCCACGTCATGAAGCCTATGCGACCCCACTGACAGCGCCCCGCCGGCACCTGTCGGGGGCGGTGGACGCTCAGCTGGTCCAGAAGTCCCACCAGCGGGTCAGGATCAGCATGCCGATGATCCCGATCCACAGCACGGGCGGCACCCAGGGGAACTCGGTCAGCCCGTTCCGCAGCCAGGCGGGCGCGGGGAGAATGCGGTGCTTGACGTTGTGCGTGGTGACGTAACAGAACATGACGATGGTGGCGACCCAGGCCAGGCAGCACCACAGGCAGAGCGAGTTGATGTTGTAGAGCGACTGGTACTGGAGCCAGGTGCAGAAGCCGACCCCGAACAGGGTCCCGGCGTTCAGCCCCAGCCAAAACCAGCTGCGGTAGCGGGCGCCGGCGAGCAGGCCCATGCCGATCGCGATGACCATGCCGTACGTGACCAGGCCCAGCATCGGGTTGGGGAACCCGAACGCCGAGGCCTGCTCGCTCTTCATGATGTTGCCGCACGCGACGACGGGGTTGAGACTGCAGCCGGGGGTGAAGGAGGGGTCCTCCAGCAGCTTGAACTTGTCGATCGTGATGACCCAGGAGGCCAGCACCCCGGCCGCACCGGTGATCACCAGGAGCAGGGCGAGACCGCGTCCGGCCCCGAAGGTGCGCTTGCCGCCGCCCTCGTCCTGGTCCGAGGAGAGGTCGTGGTCTACCGCAGCAGTCGTCATATCGCCGTTCCGTCACCGAGTGGTCAGCCGGGCAAGGTCATTGTGCCGCACCCCCGTACGGGTCAACCGTTCGATGGACATAAAGGTGTACGTCCGGTGGGCAGCGGAACGTCGCTCCCACGGGATGCTCGGACCCATGACGGAACTCGTGGTGAACGTGCGCGGACTGCGCAAGCGATACGGCGGTGTGACCGCGCTGGACGGCCTGGACCTGGGCATCCGGCGCGGCGAGGTGTGCGGACTGCTCGGCCCGAACGGCGCCGGGAAGAGCACCTGCGTGGGCGTGCTCCAGGGGCAGCGGGACCGGGACGGCGGCAGCGTGGAGGTCCTCGGCGTCGACCCCGCGACGGCCGACCGCCGTCAACGGTCCCGGGTCGGGATCGTCTGGCAGGATGAATCCGCGCCCGCCGAGTTGACGGTACGGGAGACGGTCCGGCACTTCGCCCGCTACTACCCGCACCCGCGCGACCCCGACGAGACCATCGCCCTGGTCGGTCTGGAGGCCAAGGCGGGATCCCGGACCAAGGCCCTCTCGGGTGGTCAGCGCCGACGTCTCGATGTGGCGCTCGGGGTGATCGGCTCCCCCGAACTCCTCCTGCTCGACGAGCCGACCACCGGTTTCGATCCGGCGGCCCGGCGGCAGTTCTGGGAGCTGATCCGGCTGCTCGCGGACGGCGGCACCACCATCCTCCTCACCACGCACTATCTGGAGGAGGCCGAGGCGCTCGCCGACCGGCTCGTGGTCGTCGCCGCGGGCGCCGCGGTCGCCGAGGGGACTCCTGAGGAGCTGCGGGCCCGGTACGGCACCCGCGCCACGGTCCGGTGGACGGAGCCCGACGGATCGCCGCGCTCCGAGGAGACCGGGACGCCGACGCGTACGGTCACCGCGCTCGCCGACCGTTTCGGCGGAGAGGTCCCGGGGCTGCTGGTCACCCGGCCCACGCTCGAAGACGTCTATCTGCGGCTCACCGGGCAGTCGGAGGTCGTCCGATGACCGCGCCGGACACCACCGGCCTGCCCGGTGCGTGGCGCCTGGGTCTGCTGCGCGGCGGTCTGGAACTGAAGCAGTTCTTCCGCCTGCGCGACCAGGTCGTTTTCTCGCTCGCTTTCCCCGTCGTCCTGCTGGTGCTGCTCGCCTCGATCTTCGGCGGTGAGGTGGCGGACGGCGAGGTGCCCGTCTCGCAGATCTATGTGGCCGCGATGCTCGGGGCGGGCATCATGGCGACCAGCTTCCAGTCGCTCGGCATCTCCATCGCGATCGAGCGCGACGAGCGGCTGCTGCGCCGGCTGATCTCCACACCGATGCCGCCCGCCGCCTACTTCCTGGGGAAGGTGTGGCTGGTCCTGGTCACCGGGGCCCTGGAGGCGGCCGTCCTGCTGGCGGTCGGGGTGGGACTGTACGATCTTGACCTGCCCGGGGACGTGTCGACCTGGCTGACGTTCGGCTGGATCTTCCTGCTCGGGACGGCTGCCTGCGCGCTGCTCGGCATCGCGATCAGCAGTCTGCCCGGGTCGGGCCGGAGCGCGGGCTCGGTGGTCATCCTGCCGTTCCTGGTGCTCCAGTTCATCTCCGGCGTCTACATCCCGGCGAGCGAACTCCCGGACTGGATGCTGAACATCGGCGCCCTGTTCCCGCTGAAGTGGATGTGCCAGGGCTTTCGAGGAGTCTTTCTGCCCGAGTCGGCCGCCGTGCTGGAGCAGGCGGGCGGCTGGGAGTTCGGACGGATCGCCCTCGTGCTGGGCGCGTGGTGCATCGGAGGATTGCTGCTGTGTCTGCTGACGTTTCGCTGGAAGAGCCGGCGCGACGGCTGACCGGAGCGGGCGGGGCTCGTGACTCCGACGTCTGGGTCCGGTCGCTGCCTCCCTGGGACGGGTATTTCGCCGTCGTCTGGGCGGTCACCCTCGCCGTGGTGCTGGGGGCCGCCGAACCGTCGTGGCCGGTCCGCGCGACGGCGGCCGCGATCGTCGCGCTGAATCTGCCGTGGTACGTCCTGGTCGGCCGGCCCGCCATGCTGGACGACACCGGGGCCGAGGGGCCCGCCCGCCGCTATGTGGTGGGAGCGCTACTGCTCTTCCTGCCCACCGCGATGCTGGTCGGCGAGACGCAACTCGTCACGTTCGCGCTGGCCCCGCAGTGCTTCATGCTGCTGCGGCTGCGGGACGCGCTGTGGGTGCTGGGCGGCATGGGCGCGGTGCCGTTCGTCGGCTGGACGCTGCTGTGGCATCCGACGGCGGGCGAGAGTGCGTTCCGGCTCCTGCTGGCGGTGGCGACCTTCGCGTTCAGCGCGTTCCTGGGCCGGTGGACGACGCGGATCATCGCCCAGAGCCGCGACCGGGCCGCGCTGATCGCCGAGTTGGAGGCGGGCCGCGAGGAGATCGCCCGGCTGTCCACGGCACACGGGGCGCTGGCGGAGCGGGAGCGGATGTCGCGGGAGATCCACGACACGCTGGCCCAGGGCTTCACCAGCCTGCTGATGCTCTCCCAGGCCGTCGAGTCCGAGCTCGACCACGATCTGCCGCAGGCCCGGCGCCATGTGGCGCTGATGACCCGGACCGCGCGGGAGAACCTCGCCGAGGCACGGGCGCTGGTGGCCGGTGGCTCTCCGGCCGATCTGGCCGGCAACTCGCTGGCGGACTCCCTGAACCGGCTGACCGACCGGCACACCGCGCAGACCGGCGCCCCGGCCCCGCTGACGGTGGTCGGCGACGTCCGCCCGCTGCCGACCGCGTACGAGGTCGTCGTCCTGCGCGCCTGCCAGGAGGCCCTCGCCAACACCCGTAAACACGCGGGCCCGTCCGTTCCGGTGACCGTCGTACTGACGTACGCCGCCGATGCCCTGGCCCTGTCCGTACGGGACGAGGGGTGCGGCTTTGATCCCCGGGCGCCGCGCGAGGGCTACGGTCTCGACGGCGTACGGGCCAGGGCCGAGGAGGCGGGCGGCGGCGCGGCGGTCCGCAGTTCGCCGGGTGCCGGGACCTCGGTGACCGTGACCCTGCCACTGCCCCCGGCCGTCCCGTCCGCGGGCGCCCCGCAGCGCCCCTAGAAGGAGTTTGTGATGATCCGAGTCCTGCTGGCCGACGACCACCCCGTCGTACGGGAGGGGCTGCGCGGGATGCTGGATGCCGAGCCGGACCTGGAGGTCGTGGGTGAGGCGTCCAGCGGTCCGCGCGCCGAGGCGCTCTGCGCCGAACTGCTGCCGGACATCGTGCTGATGGACCTGCGGATGCCGGGCGGCGGGGGCGTCGAGTCGATCCGCCGGATCCGGGCGGCCGGGCTGCCGGGCCGGGTCGTCGTGCTGACCACGTACGAGAGCGACAGCGACATCCTGCGCGCGGTGGAGGCGGGCGCGTCCGGCTATCTGCTCAAGGACCTGGGCCGGGCGGAGCTGGCGGACGCGATCCGGGCCGCGGCCCGGGGCGAGACCGTGCTCGCGCCGACGGTGGCGACCCGGCTGGTGGACCAGTTGCGCGAAGTGCCGGAGCTGCCCCGGCTCTCGGAGCGTGAGACGCAGGTGCTGCGGCTGGTGGCGGAGGGGTGCACCAACGCGGAGATCGGGCGGCGGCTGTTCATCGGCGAGTCGACGGTGAAGACCCATCTGCTGCGGGTCTTCGGCAAGCTGGGCGTCAGCGACCGGACCGCCGCGGTGACCGGGGCGATGCGTCATGGGCTGCTGTGAGCGGACGGAAAAGGCGCGGGCGGCAGGACCTGGAGTCCTGCCGCCCGCGCCCGTTCACGGCTCGCTGTCAGCCGAGGCGCTTGGCCAGCTCCGCCGCGACCTCGGTCAGCGGCACCGCGTTCTGCTCGCCGGACTCCATGTCCTTGAGCTGGACGACGCCCTCGGCGAGATCGCGCTCGCCCGCCACCAGGGTGTAGCGCGCGCCCGAGCGGTTGGCGCTCTTCATCGCGCCCTTCAGGCCGCGGCCGCCGAACGCGAAGTCGGCGGCGATCCCCGCGCGGCGCAGCCCGGTGACGACGCCGAACAGCACCCGGCGGGCCTCCTCGCCGAGCGGGACCGCGTACACGCTGGTGGTGAAGGGCAGGTCGAGCTCGATGCCCTCGGCCTCCAGCGCGAGGACCGTGCGGTCCACGCCGAGCGCCCAGCCGACGGACGGCAGCTCGGGGCCGCCGATCATCTCGGAGAGGCCGTCGTAGCGGCCGCCGCCGCCCACCGCAGACTGCGAGCCGAGACCGTCGTGGACGAACTCGAAGGTCGTGCGGGTGTAGTAGTCGAGGCCGCGCACCAGCTTCTCGTCGTCCTCGAAGACCACACCGGCGGCCGTGAGGAGCGCCCGGACCTCCTCGTGGTACGCCTTGCACGCGTCGCACAGATAGTCGCGGAGCTTCGGGGCGTCGGTGAGCTGCTTCTGTACATCGGCCCGCTTGTCGTCCAGGACGCGCAGCGGGTTGATCTCGATGCGGCGGCGGGTCTCCTCGTCGAGGTCGAGGTCGCGCAGGAAGGTCTGGAGCGCCTCGCGGTAGACCGGGCGGCACTCCTTGTCGCCCAGCGAGTTCAGCAGGATGCGGAACTGGCGCAGGCCCAGCGAGCGGTACGCCTGGTCGGCGAGGATGATCAGCTCGGCGTCCAGGACCGGGTCCTCGGTGCCGATGGCCTCGGCGCCGACCTGCGAGAAGTGGCGGTAGCGGCCCGCCTGCGGGCGCTCGTAGCGGTAGTACGAGCCGGAGTACCAGAGCTTGACGGGGAGGTTGCCCGCCTTGTGGAGGTTGGCCTCCAGGGCGGCGCGCAGCACGGACGCGGTGCCCTCGGGGCGCAGGGCCAGCTGGTCGCCGCCCTTGGTGGTGAGGGTGTACATCTCCTTGGTGACGATGTCGGTGGACTCGCCGACACCGCGCGCGAAGAGCTCGACGTTCTCGAAGCCGGGCGTCTCGATGTAGCCGTAGCCCGAGTCGCGCAGCGGGGCCGCGATGGCCTCGCGCACCGCGAGGAACGTCGCGGAACGGGGCGGGGTCAGGTCGTACGTGCCCTTGGGGGCCTGAAAGGTGCTCACGATTACGTCTCTCGTCTACATTCCTCGGCGCGGCGCCGCGTCCAGACCGTTCAGGAACGGGTTGGAGGCGCGCTCGCGGCCGATGGTCGTCTGGGGGCCGTGGCCGGACAGCACCACGGTCGAGTCGTCGAGCGGCAGGCACACGCGGGCCAGCGACTCGAGCAGCTCGGCGTGGTCGCCGCCGGGCAGGTCGGTGCGTCCGACGGAGCCGGCGAAGAGCAGGTCGCCCGAGAAGAGGACCGGCGGAATATCCGCGGCCTCGGGCATCCCGAACGTCACCGACCCCTTGGTATGGCCGGGCGCATGCGAGATGCCGAACTCCAGACCCGCCAGGGTCAGCCGCGAGCCGTCGGTCAGCTCCTTGACGTCGTCCGGCTCCCCCACGGTCAGCTCGCCCATGAGCGGCATCCCGATCGAGCGGCCGAGCGCCTTCTCCGGGTCGCTCATCATGTAGCGGTCCTCGGGGTGGATCCAGGCGGGGACGTCGTGGGCGCCGCAGACGGGGACGACCGAGGCGACATGGTCGATATGGCCGTGGGTGAGCACGACGGCGACGGGCTTGAGCCGATGCTTCTTCAGCGTTTCCTCGACGCCCTGGGCGGCCTGGTGGCCCGGGTCGATGATCACGCACTCCTCACCGGCGGCGGGGGCGACCAGGTAGCAATTGGTCCCCCAGGCCCCGGCGGGGAACCCGGCAATGAGCACGATCGTCCTTAATGTTCGTCCGGAGGATGCGGCCGCAGAAAAGGATGCAGCAGATCAGAGCCTACCGGCGCTCCTCATGACACAGGTAACCCATATACGGTACGGGCAACTCAGGCCCTCATTTCACGACGTAACAAGGAGCCCAACCGGTGTCCAGCAGCGAACAGCGGCGGCGGCAGCTCGCCCGGGAAAAGTTCGAGCGCCAGCAGAAGCGCCGGGAGGAGGCCCGCCGCAGGACCAGGCGCATCACCGCGATCGTCGCGGCCTCGGTGGCCGTGGTCGCCGTCGTGGGCGTGAGCGCGTTCGTCGTGTCGGGCAAGGACGACGACAAGGACAAGAAGAGCGACGCCGCCTCCAGCCAGAGCCCCGCTCCGGAGCCTTCGGAGAGTGAGAGCAAGGCTCCCACGCCGCCGATGAAGATCGACAAAAAGGCGAAGTACACGATGTCGCTCAAGACGAGCCAGGGCGACATCGCGTTCTCGATGGACGCGGCGAAGACCCCGGAGACGGCGAACTCCTTCAAGGCGCTCGCCGACAAGGGCTACTTCGACGACACCAAGTGCCACCGGCTGACCACCCAGGGCATCTTCGTGCTCCAGTGCGGCGACCCGAAGGGCGACGGCACGGGCGGCCCGGGCTACAACATCCCGGACGAGAACCTGGACGCGCTCGGCAAGGCGGGCGCCGACGGCACGGTGTCCTTCCCCCCGGGCACGGTGGCGATGGCCAATACCGGCCAGCCCGACTCCGGCGGCAGCCAGTTCTTCCTGGTCTACAAGGAGACGAAGCTCCCGCCCACCTACACCCCGTTCGGCACGATGGACGACGCCTCGCTGAAGGCCGTCCAGAAGGTCGGCGAGGCCGGTGTCGAGGGCGGCGCGGGCGACGGCGCCCCGAAGAAGGCCGTGACGGTCGAGAAGGCTTCGGTCGAGAAGGACTGAACCGGCGGGGACGGCGACCGGCCGGGCGGCCACCGGCGGGGCGGGGAGCTGCCCGGGCCGGAGCGGAGAATTTCGGCCGCGCGGAGTGCGGACAGCCGGGTGGCCGGTCGCCTAGATTGGCGTTGTGCAGGGCGGGCGAGGCCCGCCCCAGGAAACTGTGGACGATGCCCGGGGGGCGAACCCCCTCGCAGGCATCAGGTGGAGGAGGCGCTGTGAGCAGCGACCCGTGGGGCCGCGTCGACGAGACGGGCACCGTGTACGTGCGTACAGCCGAGGGCGAGCAGGTCGTCGGATCGTGGCAGGCCGGTTCCCCCGAGGAGGCTCTGGCTTATTTCGAGCGCAAGTACGACGGCATTGTGGTCGAGATCGGCCTCCTCGAACGGCGGGTGAAGACCACCGATCTGTCGGCGAAGGACGCGACGACGGCGATCGGCCATCTGCGGCAGCAGGTCGACGAGCACCACGCGGTGGGCGACCTCGACGCGCTGCGCAAGCGGCTGGACGCGCTCGTCGCGACGGTCGAGGCGCGGCGCGAGGAGCGCAAGATCCTCAAGGCCAAGCAGACCGACGAGGCCAAGCACGCCAAGGAGGCGCTGGTCGCCGAGGCGGAGGAGCTGGCGCAGAGCGAGCAGTGGCGGTCGGCCGGTGAGCGGCTGCGGGCGCTGGTGGACACCTGGAAGGGTCTCCCCCGCCTCGACCGCAAGTCGGACGACGAGCTGTGGCACCGCTTCTCGCACGCCCGCTCGGCGTTCTCCAAGCGGCGCAAGGCGCACTTCGCCGCGCTGGACGCCCAGCGCGAGGACGCCCGCAAGGCCAAGGAGAAGCTGGTCACCGAGGCCGAGGCGCTGTCCGGCTCCACGGACTGGGTGACCACGGCCGCGCGCTACCGCGACCTGATGACCGAGTGGAAGGCGGCGGGCCGCGCCCAGCGCGAGTCCGAGGACGACCTGTGGAACCGCTTCCGCGGCGCCCAGGACGTCTTCTTCGCCGCCCGCAGCGAGGTCTTCGCGGAGCGGGACGCCGAGCAGGGCGAGAACCTCAAGCTCAAGGAGGAGCTCGCCGCCGAGGCCGAGAAGCTGGTGCCGGTGAAGGACCTGAAGGCGGCCCGGGCCACCTTCAGGGGCATCAACGAGCGCTGGGAGGCCATCGGGCACGTACCGCGTGACGCCCGCCCGAAGGTCGAGGGCCGGATGCAGGCGGTGGAGCGGGCGCTCCAGGAGTCCGAGGAGTCGGAGTGGCGCCGGACGAACCCGGAGGCGCGGGCCCGCGCCGCGGGTCTGACCGGTCAGCTCCAGGCCGCCGTGGACAAGCTGCGCGGCCAGATCGACACGGCTCGCGCCCAGGGCAACAACGCCCGCGCGGACAAGCTGGCCAAGGAGCTGGAGGGCCGGCAGGCGCTGCTGGACCAGGCGCTCAAGGGCCTGGAGGAGTTCGGCGGCTGATACGGCTGTCAGAGGGCCCCGGTACGCATCGCGTACCGGGGCCCTCCTCCGTTGTCCGCCGCTACGGCCTGCGGGCCGAGGTGACCCGGTAGACGTCGTAGACGCCCTCCACGCCGCGTACGGCCTTCAGGACGTGCCCCAGGTGCTTGGGGTCGCCCATCTCGAAGGTGAAGCGCGAGGTGGCCACCCGGTCGCGGGAGGTCTGGACGGCCGCCGACAGGATGTTGACGTGCTGGTCGGAGAGGATCCGGGTGACGTCGGAGAGCAGCCGGGAGCGGTCCAGCGCCTCGACCTGGATGGCGACCAGGAAGACCGAGGACTGGGTGGGCGCCCATTCCACTTCGAGGATCCGCTCGGGCTGCTGCGAGAGCGACTCCACGTTGACGCAGTCGGCGCGGTGCACGGAGACGCCGCTGCCCCGGGTGACGAAGCCGATGATCGGGTCGCCGGGGACGGGCGTACAGCAGCGGGCCAGCTTGACCCAGACGTCCTCGACGCCCTTGACGACGACGCCGGGGTCCGCGTTGGCGCGGCGCTTGCTGCGGCCGCCGTGCGAGGGCGGGGTGGACTCGGCGAGGTCCTCGTTGGCCTCGTCATGGCCGCCGAGCGCCTGCACCAGCTTCTGTACGACACCCGCCGCCGCGACATGGCCCTCGCCGATCGCCGCGTACAGCGAGGAGATGTCCGGGTAGCGCATCTCGTGGGCGAGGGTGACCAGCGAGTCGCCGGTGAGGATGCGCTGGATCGGCAGGTTCTGCTTGCGCATGGCGCGCGCGATGGCGTCCTTGCCCTGCTCGATGGCCTCGTCGCGGCGCTCCTTGGAGAACCAGGCGCGGATCTTGTTGCGGGCGCGCGGCGACTTGACGAAGCCGAGCCAGTCCCGGGAGGGTCCGGCGCCGGCCGCCTTGGAGGTGAAGACCTCGACCAGGTCGCCGTTGTCGAGCGTCGATTCGAGCGGGACGAGCCGCCCGTTGACGCGTGCTCCTATGGTCCGGTGGCCGACCTCGGTGTGGACGGCGTACGCGAAGTCGACGGGGGTCGCGCCGGCCGGCAGCGCTATCACGTCGCCCTTCGGCGTGAAGACGAAGACCTCGTTGCGCGAGAGGTCGAAGCGCAGGGACTCCAGGAACTCGCTGGGGTCCTCGGTCTCCTTCTGCCAGTCCAGGAGCTGGCGCAGCCACGCCATGTCGTTGACGGTGTCCTGGCCGCGGCCGGTGTTCTTGGGGATGTCGGTGCGCACCTTGGAGGCGCCCGCGACGGCCTCCTGCTTGTACTTCCAGTGCGCGGCGATGCCGTACTCGGCGCGGCGGTGCATGTCGAACGTACGGATCTGGAGCTCGACGGGCTTGCCGCTGGGACCGATCACCGTGGTGTGCAGCGACTGGTACATGTTGAACTTCGGCATCGCGATGTAGTCCTTGAACCGCCCGGGCACCGGGTTCCACCGGGCGTGGACGGTGCCGAGCGCCGCGTAGCAGTCGCGGACCGTGTCGACGAGGACGCGGATGCCGACCAGGTCGTAGATCTCGGCGAAGTCGCGGCCTCGCACGATCATCTTCTGGTAGACGCTGTAGTAGTGCTTGGGGCGGCCGGTGACGGTGGCCTTGATGCGGGCGGCGCGCAGGTCGGACTGCACCTCGTCGGTCACTATGGCGAGGTATTCGTCGCGCTTGGGGGCCCGCTCGGCGACGAGGCGGACGATCTCGTCGTACATCTTGGGGTAGAGGATCGCGAAGGCGAGGTCCTCCAGCTCCCACTTGATGGTGTTCATGCCCAGCCGGTGCGCCAGCGGGGCGTAGATCTCCAGCGTCTCGCGGGCCTTCTTCTCCTGCTTCTCCCGCTTGAGATAGCGCATGGTGCGCATGTTGTGCAGGCGGTCGGCGAGCTTGATGACCAGGACCCGGGGGTCCTTGGCCATGGCGACGACCATCTTGCGTACGGTCTCGGCCTGCGCGGCCTCGCCGAACTTGACCTTGTCCAGCTTGGTGACGCCGTCCACGAGCAGGGCGACCTGGTCGCCGAAGTCGCGCTTGAGGGTGTCCAGGCCGTACTCGGTGTCCTCGACGGTGTCGTGCAGCAGGCCCGCCATCAAGGTCGCCGGATCCATGCCGAGCTCGGCGAGGATCGTGGTGACGGCCAGCGGGTGGGTGATGTAGGGGTCGCCGCTCTTGCGCTTCTGGCCCCGGTGCCAGCGTTCGGCGACCTGGTAGGCCTTCTCGATCTGGCGGAGCGTGGCCGTCTCGATCTTGGGGTCGTTGCCCCGGACCGTACGCAGGAGGGGTTCCAGGACCGGGTTGTACGGGCTGGAGCGCTGTACGCCCAGTCGGGCGAGGCGGGCCCGTACCCGGTTGGACGAGCCGCCGCTGCGGGAGGCGGACCCGGTGGAGGCTCCGGCCTTCGCGGGGGGTCCGGGCGGCGGGGGTTTGGGCGCGGCGGCGGCCGGTTTCCTGGCCGGAGGCTGCGCCGGGCTGTCGGTCACGGCCGGTTTCGGGGCCTCGGGGGCCGCGGGCTTGGCCGGAGCGGTGGGCTCGGCGGGCTTGGCCGGAGCGGCCGGCTCGGCGGGCTTCACGGCCTCAGGGGGGCGCACGGCGTCGGCTGCGGGCTCGGGGGGCGCGGGCTTCGGCGCGTTCGAGGGCGCGGCCTTCTGCGGCGTGGCGGGGGCCGCCACGGGCTTGTCGGGCTGCGGGGCGGCGGCTGACTGGGCCTCGTCTGGCAAGAGCGCTCCTCGTGCGGATCCGGGGTACCCGGAGAGCCCATGGTATCGATCCCCCGGCGGGACCTCTCCCGGGGACGGTGGGAGCCCGCACAACGAGGGACGGGCACCCGGTTGTTCCCGGGTGCCCGTCCCTCGTGCGTGGTGTCCGTCCCTCGTGCGTGGTGTCCGTCGCCGGACGCCGATCGGCGGCTCAGACCGTGATCAGCGCCTCCAGCGGCGCTCCGGCGAGACCCGGCTCCAGGCGGGCCCGGCCCGCGAGGAAGCCGAGCTCCATGAGGACCGCGACGCCCGCGACCCGGGCGCCGGCCCGCCGGATGAGCTCCAGTGAGGCCTCGGCGGTGCCACCGGTGGCGAGGACGTCGTCGATGACCATGACCCGGTCGTCGGCGTCGAGGTCCTCGGCGTGGATCTCGATCTCCGCGCTGCCGTACTCCAGCTCGTAGGACTGGCTCAGCGTGGCTCCGGGGAGCTTCCCTGCCTTGCGGACCGGGATGAAGCCGATGCCCGCCCGGACCGCGACGGGCGCGGCCAGGATGAAGCCGCGGGCCTCCAGCCCGACGATCTTCGTGGCGCCGTGCCGTACGCACAGCTCCGCGAGGGCGTCGGTGAGCGCCGTGAAGGCCACCGGGTCCGCGAGCAGCGGGGTGATGTCCTTGAACATCACGCCCGGCTTCGGGTAGTCCGCGACATCGCGGATCCGGCTGAGCAGCAGCTCCCTGGTGGATTCGGTGGTGCTCGTCATCGCTCAGCGCTTCCCGGGGGTGCGGTGCGACCGGGGGCGGCCGATCGCCGTGCCCGCGGTCTCGGCGCTGTCCAGTGCGTCCTGGGGGCCGTCGTCGTCGGGCGACTCGCCCTTGGCGGCCGCGGCGGCCCGCTTGGCCAGGACCCGCTTCTTCAGGGCCTTCATCTGCGGGTCGCGTTCCTTGAGGTCGGCGACGAGCGGCGTGGCGATGAAGATCGAGGAGTAGGCGCCGGCGGCGAGACCGACGAACAGCGACAGCGAGATGTCGTTCAGCATGCCCGCGCCGAGGACGCCGCCGCCGATGAACAGCAGACCGGCCACCGGCAGGAGCGCCACCACCGTGGTGTTGATGGAGCGGACGAGCGTGCTGTTGATCGACCGGTTGGCGATCTCGCTGTACGTGAAGCGGGTCTGCTTGGTGATGTCCTTCTGGCCCTCCTTGAGGCTGTCGAAGACCACCACCGTGTCGTACAGGGAGTAACCGAGAATGGTCAGCAGACCGATCACCGTGCCCGGGGTGACCTCGAAGCCGACCAGGGCGTAGACACCGACCGTGATGGTGATGTCGTGGATCAGCGCGATGAGGGCGGCGACGGCCATCCGCCACTCGAAGGCGATGGCCAGATAGATCACCACCAGGATCATGAAGACCCCGAGACCGGTCCACGCCTTGTTGGCGATCTGCTCACCCCAGCTGGGGCCGACCAGGTCCGCGTTGATGTCGTTGGCCGGGATGCCGAGCTCGTCGGAGAGGGTCTCCTTGATCTCGTTGGCCTTGGCGGTGTCGACCTCGGTGATCTGGATACGCAGACCGCCGTTGCCGAGCTCCTGGACGATGGCCTGGTGCCCGGAGGCCTCGGTCGCCACGTCCGTGGCCTGGGAGGTCGAGATCTGGGCCTTGGTGTCGGTCGTGAAGACCGCGCCGCCCTTGAACTCGATGCCCATGCGGAGGCCGCCGACCGCCACGCCGATGATCGCCGTGATGGTGATCAGTATCGAGATGCCGTACCAGATCTTGCGGTTGCGGATGAAGTCGTAGCCGACCTCGCCGCGGTAGAGCCGGGCGCCGAGATTGCCGAGTCGCGACATCTCACGCCTCCTTCGGTTCGGTGGGGGCGTTGACACGGCGCGTGCGGCGCAACGGCGGCTGGGCACCGAGCCGCTTCGGGTCCAGACCGGACCACGGACCGCCCTTGGAGAAGAACTTCGTCCGGCCCATGAGCGTCATCAGGGGCTTGGTGAAGAGGAACACCACGACGACGTCGAGGAGCGTGGTGAGGCCGAGCGTGAAGGCGAAGCCCTGCACCTTGCCGACGGTGACGATGAAGAGCACCGCGGCGGCCAGGAACGACACGAAGTCGGAGACCAGGATGGTGCGCCGGGCACGCGGCCAGGCGCGCTCGATGGCCGGACGGAGCGTGCGTCCCTCGCGGATCTCGTCTCTGACGCGTTCGAAGTAGACGATGAAGGAGTCCGCTGTGATGCCGATGGCGACGATGGCGCCGCAGACCGCCGGGAGGTTCAGCGCGAAGCCGATGGCCGGGCCCAGCAAGGCCATGATCGCGTACGTCAGGAGGCCGGAGACCAGCAGGCTGAGCAGCGCGATGAACGCGAGACCCCGGTAGTAGACGACCAGGTAGATGATGACCAGCGCCAGACCGATCGCACCGGCGATCAGGCCCGCCTGGAGCTGCTCGCTGCCGAGCGCCGCGGTCACCGTGGTGACGCTGACCTCCTTGAAGGTCAGCGGGAGTGCACCGTAGGACAGGATGTTGCCGAGGTCCTCGGCCGACTGCTGGTCGAAGCTGCCGGAGATCTGGGCGTTCTTGCTGAGCGCCGTGCGCACCGAGGGGGCGGAGACGACCTCGCCGTCGAGGACGATCGCGAACTGGTTCATCGGCGGCTGCTGCTGCGAGAGCCGGCTGGTGATCGTCTGGAACTTCTTCGCGCCCTTGGAGGTGAACTCCATCGACACGATCCACTCGCCGGTCTGCTGCTCGATGGCGCCCTTGGCGTCGTCGACGTCGCTGCCGGAGACCTCGGCCGGGCCGAGCACATACTTTTCGTAGCTGCCCGGGACGTTCGAACCGCAGGCGACGATCGAGTCGGTGGGCTTGGCGTTCTTGCCGGCCTCGGTCCGCTGCTTGGGGTCGGTGCAGTCGAGCTTGGCGAACTCCTCCTGGAGCTTGGCCGTGGCCGGGTCCGCGGAGGGCGAGGCCTCGGGGGAATCGGACGGCTTCGGCTTGTCGGAGGCGCCGGGGGTCGGGTCGTCCTTCGTCAGGGCGCCGGTGACCGCGCGGCCCTGGGTGGTGGCGCTCGCCGAGGGGGTGGCCTCCGAACCGGTGGCCTCCTCGGGCTTGTCCTCGTCCTTGGCCTTGTCCTCACCCTCGGCGGACTCGCCGGGCTTCGGGGTGGCACTGCCGGAGGGAGTCGCCGAGCCGGAGGGCTCGGGCGCCTCGGGGCCGCTCGCCTGAACCGCCAGAACGGGCCGGAAGTAGAGCTGGGCGGTGGTGCCGACCTGCTCCTGGGCCTGCTTGGAGTTCGTCCCCTTGGGGATGTTGACGATGATGTTCTTCGAGCCCTGGGTCTGGACCTCGGCCTCGGAGACACCCAGACCGTTGACACGCCGCTCGATGATCCCGACCGCGGTGTCCATGTTGGTCTGGTTGATCGCGTTCGGCTTGCCGGGCTGGTTCTGCGCTTCCAGCGTGATCGACGTCCCGCCGGCCAGGTCGATGCCCAGCCGGGGCGTGGTGTGCCCGGACAGGAACAACCCGCCGGTGAGCGCGACCATGGCGATGAGGATCAGAGCCAGGGAACGCCCCGGCCTGCCCTGACCGCCGGACGGCCCTCGGCCCTTCTTGGGTGCTGCCACCTTCTCGTTTCTCCCTGTCCAACCGCCCCGCGCCGGGTACGCGCCCGAGCGGCCACGAAGTGTAGTGGGGACCCTGCCCCCGCAGACGACCGCACGGTCCCGGGGACGCCGCCCGCCGGTGGGCGTGCGACGTCCCCGGGATCGTGAGAACTACTTGGAGTCGGCCTCGCCGTCGGTCTTGCCCTCGCCCTTGGCGTCCTTGACGTCCTTGACGGCGGCGTCCTCGGTGTCGTCGGCGTCGGCGTCGCCCTTGACCAGGTCGATCTTGGCGTCGTCGGGCTCACCGGTCAGCGAGGAGGCGTCGTCGGGAACGACGGTGCCGTCCGCGTCCAGCTCCTGGTCGTCGCCGTGCACGATGCGGTTGTACTCCGCGTCGTCCAGGACGGCGCCGATCGAGTTCTTCGCGTAGATGGCGTGCACGCCGGGGGCGACCTCGAGGAGAACGGTGTCGTCGTGGACTTCCTTGACGGTGGCGTACATCCCCCCGATCGTCCGGACGCCGGTACCGGGCTGCATGTCGCTGCGCATCTGCGCGGCCGCCGCCTGCTTCTTCTTGGCGGAGCGGGTCATCAGGAACATGGCCCCGATGAGCACGATGAAGGGGAGGAGAGTCAAGATATCCACGGGACGGGAATTCCTTCGCACGACCGCGCTGGAATGCGGCCTGTATATACGGGGGTGGGTACACCGACCGGTAAGGGCGGCATCGGCGGAGTCTAAGCGAGTCCGCATCGATGGAACAACGCCCAGCATGGCACCGGGGTTCCTGTACACGCGAACCTGTGACGCATCACGCCCCGAACAGGCCCTGTTGTCCCTTTGCTCCGTGCTGCGGCGGAACCAGTCCCAGATGCGCCCAGGCCGCCGGGGTGGCGACGCGGCCGCGCGGGGTCCTGGCCAGCAGTCCTTCCCGTACGAGGAAGGGCTCGGCGACCTCCTCGACGGTCTCCCGCTCCTCCCCCACGGCGACCGCCAGCGTGGACAGGCCGACGGGGCCGCCGCCGAAGAGCTTCAGCAGGGCGCCGAGGACGGCACGGTCCAGCCGATCGAGTCCGCGGGCGTCAACCTCGTACACCTTGAGGGCCGCCATCGCGATCTTCCGGTCGACCACGCCGTCCGCCTTGACCTGGGCGTAGTCGCGGACGCGGCGCAGCAGGCGGTTGGCGATACGGGGGGTGCCGCGGGAGCGTCCGGCGATCTCGGCGGCGCCCTCCACGTCGATGCCGACGTCGAGGAGGCGGGCGGATCGGTGGATGACGCGCTCCAGCTCGGCGGGGGCGTAGAACTCCATGTGCCCGGTGAAGCCGAAGCGGTCGCGCAGCGGGGGCGGCAGCAGTCCGGCCCGGGTGGTGGCCCCGACGAGGGTGAAGGGGGGCAGTTCGAGGGGGATCGCGGTGGCGCCGGGGCCCTTGCCGACGATGACGTCGACCCGGAAGTCCTCCATCGCCATGTAGAGCATCTCCTCGGCGGGCCGGGACATGCGGTGGATCTCGTCGAGGAAGAGGACCTCGCCCTCCTGGAGGGAGGAGAGGATCGCCGCGAGGTCGCCGGCGTGCTGGATGGCGGGGCCCGAGGTGATGCGGATCGGGGCGTTCATCTCGGCGGCGATGATCATCGACAGGGTGGTCTTGCCGAGGCCGGGGGCGCCGGAGAGCAGCACATGGTCGGCGGTGGCACCGCGGGCGAGGGCGGCCTTGAGGACCAGGTCGAGCTGTTCGCGGACCTTCTCCTGGCCGACGAACTCCTCCAGGTCCTTGGGGCGCAGGGCCGCCTCGACCGCGGTGTCCTCGCCGTCGAGATGGCCGGCGTCGACCAGCCGGTCGTCGAGGACCGGGCCGGTCGGCTCGTCGGTCTCGGGTCCGGTCTCGTCCCAGTTCATCAAGGGCCTCTTCGGTGGTTCGGTGCCGGTCAGCGTGCGCGGTTCAGAGTCTGCAGGGCGGCCCTCAGCAGCTGCGGCACGGGGGGTGCCGTCCCCGCGGCGACGGCGGCCTCGGCCTGCGGGGCGACGGCGTTGACGGCTTCGTCGGCCTCGCGGCTCGCGTAACCGAGGCCGATCAGGGCGGCCTGGAGCTGGTCGCGCCAGCCGGAGGTGACGGGGGCGCCGATGCCCTGCTGGCCGATGTGCGCGCCGACCGGTTCGCCGAGCCGGTCCTTGAGCTCCAGGAGCAGCTTCTGGGCACCCTTCTTCCCGATGCCGGAGACGGCGGTCAGGGCCTTCTCGTCGCCGGTGGAGACCGCGAGGCGCAGGGCGTCGGGGCTGTGGGTGGCGAGCATCGCCTGGGCGAGGCGGGGGCCGACGCCGCTGGCGGTCTGGAGCAGCTCGAACACCTGCCGCTCGTCGTCGTCCGCGAAGCCGTACAGCGTGAGCGAGTCCTCGCGGACGACCAGCGAGGTGGCGAGCTTGGCCTCCTTGCCGACGCGCAGGTCGGCGAGGGTGTGCGGGGTGCACTGGACGGCCATGCCGATGCCGCCGACCTCGATGACGGCCGTGGTCGGGGCGAGGGCGGCCACCGGGCCGGAGACGAAGGCGATCATGCGGTGCGGCCTTTCAGCGTGCGGGGCGTGCCGGGGGTGCCGGTCGTGCGAGGGGCGCCGGCCGCGCCTGACGTACGGGATGCGCCGGGAACCCCGGGCGTACGGGATGCGCCGGACGTGCGGTGCGCGGCGACCGCCTGCTGGAGGCGGTTCTGTGCGGGGGCGCGCCAGATGTGGCAGATGGCCAGGGCCAGGGCGTCGGCGGCGTCGGCGGGTTTGGGCGGTGCGTCCAGCCGCAGCAGCCGGGTCACCATCGCACCGATCTGGGCCTTGTCCGCACGGCCGGATCCGGTGACGGCCGCCTTGACCTCGCTGGGGGTGTGCAGGGCGACGGGGATGCCGCGGCGGGCGGCGCAGAGCATGGCGACCGCGCTGGCCTGGGCGGTGCCCATCACCGTACGGACGTTGTGCTGGGCGAAGACCCGCTCCACCGCCACGTAACCCGGGGAGTGCTCGTCGAGCCACTGCTCGATGCCCTGCTCGATGGCGACGAGCCGGTCGCCGAGCTCCGCGTCGGACGGGGTGCGCACGACGCCGACGCCGATCATGGTCAGCGGGCGGCCCGCGACCCCTTCGACCACGCCGACACCGCACCGGGTCAGCCCCGGGTCAACACCCAGAACCCGCATGGAGCCCCCCTGTCCTTGACGCTCGCGACACCCACTCGTTCATCTGTTCCCGCAGGCTATCGGCTCGCACTGACAATCCGTCGCAACCGACAAGACGACGGGCCGACGGGGTGTGTCCCCGTCGGCCCGTCGCACGGTGCTGTCCGCCCTGCCGGCCGTGCCGTCAGGCGTCGACCTTCTCCATGACCTCGTCGGAGACGTCGAAGTTGGCGAAGACGTTCTGCACGTCGTCGCTGTCCTCCAGCGCGTCGATGAGCTTGAAGATCTTGCGGGCGCCCTCTTCGTCGAGCTCGACCTGCATGGTCGGCAGGAAGTTGGCCTCGGCGGAGTCGTAGTCGATGCCCGCCTCCTGGAGCGCGGTGCGCACCGCGACCATGTCGGTGGCCTCGCTGACCACCTCGAAGGTCTCGCCGAGGTCGTTGACCTCCTCGGCGCCCGCGTCGAGGACCGCGCCGAGGACGTCGTCCTCGCCGAGCTCGCCCTTGGGCACGATCACGACGCCCTTGCGGTTGAACAGGTACGAGACGGAGCCCGGGTCGGCCATCGAGCCGCCGTTCCGGGTCATCGCGACACGTACGTCGGAAGCGGCACGGTTGCGGTTGTCGGTGAGGCACTCGATGAGCACCGCGACACCGTTGGGGCCGTAACCCTCGTACATGATCGTCTCGTAGTCGGCGCCGCCCGCTTCGAGACCGCCGCCGCGCTTGACCGCGGAGTCGATGTTCTTGTTCGGGACGGAGCTCTTCTTCGCCTTCTGGATGGCGTCGACGAGCGTGGGGTTGCCGTCGGGGTCCACGCCGCCGGAACGCGCCGCGACCTCGATGTTCTTGATCAGCTTCGCGAAGAGCTTGCCGCGCTTGGCGTCAATCACGGCCTTCTTGTGCTTCGTCGTAGCCCATTTAGAGTGGCCGGACATCTGCCTTCTCCTTCGCGTCACCAAAATCGAGTCGAACCCGAGAGATCCTACCGGGGTCCGCTCAGTTCACTGCGCGCACCATGTCCACGAACAGAGCGTGCACGCGATGATCGCCGGTCAGTTCGGGATGGAACGACGTAGCGAGGACATTTCGCTGCCGTACGGCGACGATGTGGCCGCCGTGCTCCGCGATGACCTCGGCCTCGGCTCCGACGGACTCGACCCAGGGCGCCCGGATGAACACGCCCTCGACGGGGCCGCCGTCGATCCCGTCGACCTCGACCGCCGCCTCGAACGACTCGTTCTGCCGGCCGAAGGCGTTGCGCCGCACGATCATGTCGATGCCGCCGACGGTCTCCTGGCCCGAAATGGGGTATCCCCTGCTCGAACGGAGTTGAGAGCTTGGGGAAGGGTCGAGGATCTTCTCGGCCAGCAGGATCATTCCGGCGCAGGTGCCGTAGACCGGCATCCCGGCCCGGACCCGCTCGCGCAGCGGCTCCATCATGCCGAAGAGCACGGCCAGTTTGGACATGGTGGTGGACTCGCCGCCCGGGATGACCAGGCCGTCGACCTCGGCGAGCTCCTCGGGACGCCTCACCGGCCTGGCCACGGCGTCCGCCGAGGCCAGGGCGATCAGGTGCTCCCGTACGTCGCCCTGGAGTGCGAGGACGCCGATCAGGGGGGTGTCGCTCATCAGTGGTTACCAGCCGCGGTTGGCGTAGCGCTCGGACTCGGGCAGCGTGTCGCAGTTGATGCCGACCATGGCCTCGCCCAGGTTGCGGGAGGCGTCCGCGATGACCTTCGGGTCGTCGTAGAAGGTGGTGGCCTTCACGATGGCGGCGGCGCGCTTGGCCGGGTCGCCGGACTTGAAGATGCCGGAGCCGACGAAGACGCCCTCGGCGCCGAGCTGGCGCATCAGCGCGGCGTCGGCGGGGGTGGCGACACCACCGGCGGAGAACAGCACGACCGGCAGCTTGCCGAGCTCGGCGACCTCCTTGACCAGCTCGTACGGGGCGCGCAGGTCCTTGGCGGCGGCGTACAGCTCGTTGTTGTCGAAGCCGCGCAGCCGGGCGATCTCGTTCTTGATCTGGCGCAGGTGGCGGACGGCCTCGACGACGTTGCCGGTGCCGGCCTCGCCCTTCGAGCGGATCATGGCCGCGCCCTCGGCGATCCGGCGCAGGGCCTCGCCCAGGTTGGTGGCGCCGCAGACGAAGGGGGTGGTGAAGGCGAACTTGTCGCTGTGGTTGACCTCGTCGGCCGGGGTCAGGACCTCGGACTCGTCGATGTAGTCGACGCCGAGGGACTGGAGCACCTGGGCCTCGACGAAGTGGCCGATGCGGGACTTGGCCATGACGGGGATGGAGACGGCCCCGATGATCTCCTCGATCATGTTGGGGTCGGACATCCGGGCCACGCCGCCGTCCTTGCGGATGTCGGCGGGGACCCGCTCCAGGGCCATGACGGCCACGGCGCCCGCGTCCTCGGCGATCTTCGCCTGCTCGGCGTCGACGACGTCCATGATCACGCCGCCCTTGAGCTGCTCGGCCATGCCGCGCTTGACGCGGGCGGTGCCGGTGGCGGGGTACTCGGCGGACTGCGGGGTGCTGGGAAGCGTGGACACGGGACCTCACTCGGTGAAAGACGCTGGATACTGCATCGCCGAGCAAACGCTGTGGGACCGGTCCACAGCAAGGGCCAATGGACAGGGCGTGGATCGTTTTGGCCCTGAATCGTTCCCCGGCCCAGGCGCCGGGGCCCCTTTCCCAGGTGCTGTGGCCCGCTTCTCAGGTGCCTGGGCGGTCCGCGAGGGCCACCGGCGGGGCGTCGTCCATCTCGAAGGCGAGCGGGAACGGCGCGTGCCCGGCCAGCCGGAAGAGCCGGACCGTACGGTGCCGGCGCAGGGCGCGGGCTGCGCGCACGGCGTCGTTGTGGAAGCGCCGGGCCATGGGGACGCGGCGTACGGCGGCGGCCAGTTCGGTGGCGGCCTCCTCGCCGCCGGGGATCTCCTTCACCGCGTCGACCTGGGCCGGTTCGCCGAAGACGGCGCGCAGGGCGGTGCTCAGTTCGCTCTCGGCGACCTCGCGGTGGTCCTCCTCGGCCTGCCGGGCGGCGTGCGCGGCCTCGTACAGGACGATCGAGGCGGCCGGGTCCAGGACGCCGGAGGTGGCCAGCTCCTGGGTGACCGAGGCGCGGCGCAGCAGTTGGGCGTCGAGGGCGGCACGGGCGGCGTCGATCCGGGAGTGCAGGCGGTCGAGCCGGCCGGCGGTCCAGCTGAGGTACACGCCGATCGCGACGACGGCGAGAACGATCCAGACGATGAGGGTTACGGTCACGGGCCCACACGCTACCGTCGCCGGAGGCCCCCGCTTCAACAGGAGGCCCCAGGGGCTCAGTCCCGTGCGAGTCCGAACCGGGCCCGCAGCCCCGGGCGTTCGTCCGCCGCGACCGAGGCGGCCCCGTCGGCCACCGTCTCGTACACCGCGAGGATGTCGGCGCCCACCGTCGCCCAGTCGAAGCGGCGTACGTGGGCCTCGCCGCGCTCGCGCAGTCCGGCCCGGCGTTCCGGGTCGCCCAGCAGCCGGATCGCGGCGGCGGCCAGCGCGTCGGCGTCCTCGTTGGCGAACAGGTCGCCCGCCGCGCCCTGGTCCAGCACCTGCGCGAAGGCGTCCAGGTCGCTCGCCAGCACCGGCGCTCCGGCCGACAGCGCCTCGACCAGGATGATGCCGAAGCTCTCGCCGCCGGTGTTGGGGGCGACGTACACATCGACGCTGCGCAGCAGCCGGGCCTTGTCCTCGTCGCTGACCATGCCGAGGAACTCGACGCGCTCGCGCAGCTCCTTCGGCAGCGAGGCCACCGCCTCCTCCTCGTCGCCGCGCCCGGCGACCAGCAGCCGGGCCTCGGGGCGGGCGGCGAGGATCGCGGGCAGCGCCTTCATCAGGACGGGCAGGCCCTTGCGGGGTTCGTCGATGCGGCCGATGAAGCCGAGGGTCTGGCCCTGCCATTCGGCCTTCGGCCCGGCCTTGGCGAAGAAGCCGACGTCGACGCCGTTGGGGATGACGACGGCGTCCCCGCCGAGGTGCTCGACCAGGGTGCGCCGGGCGTACTCGCTGACCGCGATCCGGGCGCTGATCTTCTCCAGCGCGGGCTGGAGGATCGGATACGCGGCGATCATCGCCCGGGAGCGCGGGTTGGAGGTGTGGAAGGTGGCCACGATCGGGCCCTGCGCCGCCCAGCAGGCCAGCAGGCCCAGCGACGGGGAGGTCGGCTCGTGGATGTGGATGACGTCGAACGTGCCGTCGTGCAGCCAGCGCCGCACCCGGGCCGCCGACAGGAAGCCGAAGTTCAGCCGGGCGACGGAGCCGTTGTACGGGACGGGGACGGCCCGGCCCGCCGAGACGACGTACGGCGGCAGCGGTGTCTCGTCGTCGGCGGGGGCCAGGACGGAGACCTCGTGGCCGAGCCGGATCAGGTGTTCGGCGAGGTCCCGGATGTGGAACTGCACACCACCCGGTACGTCCCAGGAGTACGGGCAGACGATGCCGATCTTCACGTGGGTTCCCCCCGGGGGTCCAGGTCGTCCAGCCAGAGGCGCTGGAGCATGTGCCAGTCCTCCGGGTGCTCGGCGATACCGCCGGCGAAGGCGTCGGCCAGGGCCTGGGTCATGGCGGAGGTCTTCTCGGCACGGGTGCCCTCCTGCGGCACCTCGACCGCCGGGTGGATGCGCGCCTTCATCACCGGTGTGCCGTCGTACCAGAGGGTCACCGGCATCAGCAGCGCGCCCGTCTGCTGGGCGAGCAGCGCCGGGCCCGCGGGCATCCGTGCGGTGGCGCCGAAGAACGACACCTCGACGCCGGACGCGGACAGGTCCCGGTCGGCCACCAGGCAGATCAGGCCGCCCGCGCGCAGCCGCCTGGCCAGGGTGCCGAAGGCGGCCCCGCCGCTGTGCGGCAGGACCTCCATGCCCAGGCCCTCGCGGTAGGCGACGAACCGGTCGTAGAGCGTCGCCGGCTCCAGCCGTTCGGCGACGGTGGTGAAGGGGACCTTCAGGTCGGTGGTGACCCAGGCGCCCGCGAGGTCCCAGTTGCCCAGGTGCGGCAGGGCGATGATTACGCCTTTCCCGGCGTCCAGGCCCTCGGTCAGGTGGTGGGTGTCCTTGACGTCGATGCTCGCCTTGATGCGCTCCGGGGTCCAGGTCGGCAGCCGGAACGACTCCATCCAGTAGCGCATGTAGGAGCGCATCCCGGCGCGGGACAGCTCGGCCAGCCGCTCCGGGCCGGCGTCGGGGACAACCCGGGCGAGGTTGGACTCCAGGCGCAGGACGCTCTTGCCGCGCCGCTTCCAGGTCTGGTCGGCGATGGTGCGGAAGAGCCGGGCGGCGGCGGGCTCGGGCAGCTTCTTGACGGCGCCCCAGCCCAGTCCGTACAGCCCGTCGGTGATCCTGCCCTTCAGGCCGGACGCGCCGGCGCTCACCGGTCGGCCTCGCTCCCCTGGCCGGCGGAACCGGTGGCGGACGCGTCCGCCGGACCGGCGGTGGCCTCCGCCGCGTCCGCCTCGGCGGATTCACGGCGTACGGTCACCACGCGCTGGACCAGCGTCACAAGGCTGCCCGCGGCGACGATCCACAGCGCGATCGGCAGCAGGATGTCGATACCGGGGACACCGAACGTGTGGAGCCCGGCGAGACCGGCGGCGACCAGCGAGATGACCAGCCGCTCGGCGCGCTCCACCAGGCCGTTGACCGCGACCGGCAGGCCGATCGACTCGCCGCGCGCCTTGGTGTACGAGACCACCTGGCCGCTGGCCAGGCAGAAGATCGCGACGGCGCACAGGATGTTGTCGTCACCGCTGCCCGCGTACCAGAGGGCGAAGCCGGCGAAGATCGCCCCGTCGGCGACCCGGTCCAGCGTCGAGTCGAGGAACGCGCCCCACCGGCTGGAGATCCCGGCCTGCCGCGCCATGTTGCCGTCGACGAGGTCGGAGAAGACGAAGATCGTGATGACGATCGTGCCCCAGAAGAACTCCCCCATCGGGAAAAAGACCAGCGCACCTGCCATCACTCCGGCCGTGCCGATGAGAGTGACCGCGTCGGGACTGACCCCGAGGCGGAGCAGCAGAGCGGCGAACGGCGTGAGGACACGCGTGAAGAATGCACGCGCGTACTTGTTCAGCATGGCCTTCCCGAGGGTTCGGTTCGCCGAGCGGCCCCTACGGCCACCGGCTGGCCCATCGTAGTCACCGCCGGTGCCTTCCTCCGGACGGGCACCCGCCGCCGGGTGTCACACCGGCCCGTGGCCCGGCCCCGCGCGGCCGGTGCGCGACGTATGGACGGGGCCCCGCTCCGGTGCCAAGCTCGAAGGACCGCGGGCGTCGCCGAAGCCGCCGCGGCGGCCTCCCCGTGCCCGTGACCACCGCTGCTCCGCGCGCGGTCGCCCTCCCCCGCACCGCGCCATCGACCGGGAGGCACGCATCATGGGCGACAAGGCACACGCACACCCCGGGGCCGCCGGAGGAGTACCGACGGCCGGCCACCCCTCCGCCGTACGGAACGTGGTGCTGGTCGGCCCCAGCGGATCGGGCAAGACCACGCTGGTCGAGGCGCTGGCCCTGACGGCGGGGGCCCTGAACCGGGCCGGACGGGTCGAGGACGGGGCGACCGTCTCCGACTACGACGAGATCGAGCAGCGCCGACGGCGTTCCGTACAGCTCTCGCTGGTCCCGGTGGCCTGGGACGGCTGCAAGATCAATCTGCTGGACACCCCCGGCTACGCGGACTTCGTCGGGGAGCTGAGGGCCGGTCTGCGCGCGGCGGACGCGGCCCTCTTCGTCGTCTCGGCGGCCCAGGACGCGGCGTCCGTGGCCGCGACCACCCGGGCCGCCTGGGAGGAGTGCGCGCTCGTCGGCATGCCGCGCGCGATCGTCGTGACGCATCTGGACACCGCCCGCACCTCCTACCGGGAGATGAACCGGATCTGCGCCGAGGCCTTCGGCGGCGATGACCCCGACGCCGTACTGCCGCTGTACCTGCCCGTGCTCGGGCCCGAGGGAGCCGACGGGCACGCCCCGCTGACCGGGCTCACCGGGCTGCTGAGCCGGCGGATCCTCGACTACTCCTCGGGGGAGCGCGCCGAGCTGCCGCCCGCGCCCGACCAGGAGGAGCCGCTGCGGGAGGCCCGGGAGCGGCTGATCGAGGGGATCATCGCCGAGAGCGAGGACGAGTCCCTGATGGACCGCTATCTCGACGGCGAGGACATCGACGTCGCGACGCTGATCGCCGATCTGGAACGGGCCGTCGCCCGGGGCTCCTTCCACCCCGTCCTCACCGCGGCCCCGGCGGCCGAGGGCGCCCGCCAGGGCATCGGCACCGTCGAGCTGCTGGAGCTGATCACCCGCGGCTTCCCGACCCCGCTGGAGCGCACCCCGCCCGCCGTCACCACCCCGTCGGGCAAGCCGCGGCCCGCCCCGGTCTGCGATCCCGGGGGCCCGTTGGTGGCCGAGGTCGTCAAGACGGCCTCCGACCCGTACGTGGGCCGGGTCTCGCTGGTCCGCGTCTTCTCCGGCACCCTGCGCCCCGACGACTCCGTACACCTGTGCGGCCACGGCCTGAACGCGACCGGGCACGCGCCGCGCCCCTGTCATGAGGCGGAGATCCGCGTCGGGGCGCTCACCTCGCCGTTCGGCCGACGGCAGCACGCCCTGGACCGGTGCGTCGCGGGCGATCTGGCGTGCGTGGCCCGGCTCGGCGAGGCGGAGACCGGCGACACGCTCTCCCCGGCCGACGACCCCGTCCTCATCGAGCCCTGGTCGACGCCGGACCCGCTGCTCCCGCTGGCCGTACGGGCGCACGGCAAGGCGGACGAGGACAAGCTGTCGCAGGGCCTGGCCCGGCTGGTCGCCGAGGACCCCACGCTGCGCCTCGAACAGAACCCGGACACCGGTCAGGTCGTCCTGTGGTGCCTGGGCGAGGCCCATCAGGAGGTCGCCCTGGAGCGGCTGCGCAACCGTTACGGCGTCCAGGTCGACGCGGAGCCGCACCGGGTGCCGCTGCGCGAGACGTTCGCCGGGCCGGCCGCCGGACGCGGACGGCACGTCAAGCAGTCGGGCGGGCACGGCCAGTTCGCGATCTGCGAGATCGAGGTGGAGCCGCTGCCGCCGGGCTCCGGCATCGAGTTCGTCGACAAGGTCGTCGGCGGTTCGGTGCCGCGCCAGTTCATCCCCTCGGTGGAGAAGGGCGTGCGGGCGCAGGCCGCCCGGGGGCTGGCCGCCGGACACCCCCTGGTCGACGTCCGCGTCACGCTGCTTGACGGCAAGGCCCACTCGGTGGACTCCTCCGACGCCGCCTTCCAGACCGCCGGGGCGCTCGCGCTGCGGGAGGCCGCCTCCGACACCCGTATCCAGCTCCTGGAGCCGGTCTGCGAGGTGAGCGTCCTGGTCCCGGACGACTACGTGGGCCCGGTGATGAGCGATCTGTCGGGGCGGCGGGGCCGGGTCGTGGGCACCGAACAGAGCCCGGGCGGACGTACCCTCGTACGGGCCGAGGTGCCGGAGATCGAGGTCGGCCGATACGCGGTGGACCTGCGCTCCCTGTCGCACGGCACCGGCCGTTTCGACCGCGCCTACGCCCGGCACGAGGCGATGCCGCCGCAGGTCGCCGAGCGGGTCCGCGCGGAGGGGGCGGACGCGTCACCCGGCGCGTGACCGGCGCACGGTCGCACGCGCCGCCCGTGTCCACGCCGGTGACGGGTGGTGCGGTGATCCGGACGATACGCTGTGGTCGCAGCTCAGAAGGTATGCCGCGTACGGTAGTTGGGCACACCGCAGGAGCAGACGTGCGGCGAGTGGGGGCGACAGGTGGCCAACGACGGATTCGACTTCTCACCCGGGGCCCAGATCCCGATCCAGGGCTCGGGCGGCCAGACCGTGGCGACCAACGCCCTGGCCTCCGCAGCGTACCGGGACAGTCCGGTGGAGACGATCCTCGACGCCAACAGCGAGTGGCACAAATCGACGGTGAAGCCGGGCTCCTCCAAGCTCTTCAAGTCCGACTACTTCAAGCCGAATCTGGGTGAGGCGTTCGCCCGTGCCGTCCAGGAGCGCATGCTCGGCGGCGCGCGCGGGGCGCTCATCCAGTCCTTCGGCACGGACCCGCAGACCGTGGTGGAGCACTGCCTGTCGGCGAACAACCTGCGCAAGGCCCGGGACACCCGGCTCACCCTGGTGACCGTGGTGTTCGGCGTCCTGTTCCTGCCCGGCATGCTGGCCTGGGTGATCGCCTTCCGGATCCGGGACGCGCTCAACAAGTCCAAGGACACGGCGTTCCGCGCGGTCGGCACGGTGCTCCTGGCCGCCTTCGGGGTCGGCGCGGCGGTCCTGATGGTCACGCTCCCCCTGGACGGGCTGCTCGCCCTCTACATCCGGGGCGCGCTCGTCGCCCCGGTGATCGGCTGGCTGATCGCCAAACGGATCGCGGAGACCTCGGCCAAGGACATGCGGGCCCGCTGGGAGGGCCTGCTCTCCGGCACCGGGGTGATCGCGAAGATCCCCGAGGCGGTGCCGAAGAACCCCAACGAGACCGCGCGCGAGGCGCTGCGCCAGGGGCTGGAGAAGCTGTCGGCCGAGCAGCAGTCGAACGCCGTCTTCTACGCCGGCCCCAAGGGCGTCCTCGGGATGGGCACCCGCTGGGGCAGCTGGCAGCTGGCCGAGGAGCTGCTGCCCAAGGACCCGACGAAGGAGATCCACCAGTTCCGCAGCTGGGACCTGATCCGGATCATCCACGACCAGCTGAAGATGCTGGAACGCGGGCCGCTGAACACCGGCGGCTTCCCGAAGCCGTCCGTGAAGCACTGGATCGTCTCGCCCATCGGGGAGAACGCCGACTCCGTCACGCGCCCCGACGGGGAGGACGTCGCCACCTTCCAGGTGAAGCCCCACGAGATACAGCGGATCTGCAACCACCAGCAGTTCGGCAGCGGCGACCGCCACTACCTGGGCGTGCAGTTCACCCTGTGGGACGGTCAGCTGGTGATCACCATGATGATCACCGTCACCGTGCTCCACGAGACCCTGCGCATCGAGGTCACGGGCCATGCGCTGGGGCCGGTGCACGGCCTGTTCCTCTCCAAGCCGGCGGCGAAGACGAAGACGGTCAACAAGACCGTCCGCTTCTGGGAGACCCGGGACATCCAACTGGCCCTCGTGGACGCCAAGGAGGTCGTGCGGCTCGCCCTGCGGGCCCCGCTCACCTGGTATCCGCCGCTGCTGGACTACCTGGGCGGGAAGATAGTGCTGCCCGAGCCGTTCGGGCTGCGGCACGCGTGGGCGGCCAAGCCGTGGAACCACCGCTTCATGGCGGACGACGCGATGCGCGCCGCCACCCCGGTGCTGCGGGCCGTCCACACGGCGGCGATGCGGGTCCTCGCGGAGAACGGCGTCGACACGGAGCGCTTCGACAACCGCTCGATGATACTGAGCGGCCTCGTCCAGGACCCGGCCCCGCGCAAGGCCGACGTCTACGACGCGTAGCGGGACGGAAGGGGCTTGCCCGGCCGGAGCGATCCGGCCGGGCAAGCCCCTTCCGAGTACGGCGCACGCTGTACGGCGTTCGCTGTACGGCGTTCGCTCAGTGAACCGGCAGCTCGCCCGTCGGCCAGGCGTCGGCCAGCATCGCCCGGGTGTCGCCCAGCAACTGGGGCAGCACCTTGGTGTGGCCGATGACCGGCATGAAGTTGGTGTCCCCGCCCCAGCGCGGCACCAGGTGCTGATGCAGATGCGCGGCGATCCCGGCACCCGCCACCGAGCCCTGGTTCATACCGATGTTGAAGCCGTGCGCCCCGGAGGCCGCCCGCAGCGCGACCATCGCCCGCTTGGTGAAGTCCGCCAGCTCCACCGTCTCCGGACCGTCCAGTTCGGTGTAGTCGGCCACATGACGGTAGGGAACGACCATGAGGTGGCCGCCGTTGTACGGATACAGGTTCAGCACCGCGTAGACGTGCTCCCCGCGTGCCACGACGAGCCCGTCCTCGTCGGATTTCGCGGGAATCGAACAGAACGGACAGCCGTCCTCGGCGCCCGGGCCGCTCGGCTTGTTCTCACCCTGGATGTACGCCATCCGATGGGGCGTCCACAGACGCTGAAACGCGTCGGGCGTCCCCACGCCGATCTGCTGCTCCGGCTCACTCGTCATGCCGATCAGCATATTGCGTCACCCCGGCGGAGCGTGTCGCCGGGGCCGCACCGCTCGGCCGCCCACGATGCTGAGGCGATGACCGACCGACCCGCATCCGAGCCACCGGCCCGGCTGACGCGCTGGGAGCAGCGCACCGAGGTTCCGCTCTTCGCCGCGGGGCTGATCTTCCTGACGGGGTACGCGGTCCGGGTGCTGACCCCGCACGAGGCCGAGCCCTGGAACGACATCGCCCTGATCCTCGTCTGGTCGACCTGGCTGCTGTTCCTCGTGGACTACGCGACGCGGCTGCGGCTCAGCGGCCTGGGCGCGCGCTTCGTCCGCGGCCACTGGCTCGACACCCTGGTCCTGCTGCTGCCGCTGCTGCGCCCGCTGCGGATGGTCCAGGTGTACTTGGCGGTGCAGCGCCGGCGTGACCGGCCGCGGCTGAACCTGTACGCACGCGTGATGGCGTACGCAGGCCTGACCGCCGTCCTGCTCGGCTTCGCCGCCTCGCTCGCCGTCTACCACCTGGAGCACGCGGCCCCCGACGCCTCCATCCGGACGTTCGGCGACGCGGTGTGGTGGGCGTGCGCGACGCTCACGACGGTCGGTTACGGGGACGCCGCACCGGTCACGTTCTGGGGCCGGACGGTCGCGGCGGGGCTGATGGCGTGCGGTCTCGCGCTGCTCGGGGCGGTGACGGGGTCGTTCTCGTCGTGGCTGATCCAGGTGTTCACCCGGGAGGACGAGAAACGGCCCCCGGAGCGCGGGTAGCGCTGCGGGGGCCGCTGTCTGCCGTACGGATCAGACCTGTACGCGGTCCTCGACGGCCTTCGCGATCTTGGCGAGGGCCTCGTCGACCGGGATGCCGTTCTCCTGCGAACCGTCGCGGTAGCGGAAGGAGACGGCACCGTTGGCCATGTCCTCGTCACCAGCGATGATCATGAACGGGACCTTGTTCCTCTGCTGGTTCCTGATCTTCTTCTGCATCCGGTCCGAGGAGGCGTCCACGTCCACCCGCAGCCCCTGCTTGCGCGCCTTGGCGGCGAACTCCTGGAGGTAGGGGATGTGGGCGTCGCCGATCGGGATGCCGACGGCCTGGACCGGGGCGAGCCAGACCGGGAACGCGCCCGCGTAGTGCTCCAGGAGCACGGCGAAGAAGCGCTCGATGGAGCCGAACAGGGCGCGGTGGATCATGACCGGGCGCTGCTTGGAGCCGTCGGGGCCGGTGTACTCCAGGTCGAAGCGCTCCGGCAGGTTGAAGTCGAGCTGCACGGTCGACATCTGCCAGGTGCGGCCGATGGCGTCCCGCGCCTGCACCGAGATCTTCGGGCCGTAGAACGCGGCGCCGCCCGGGTCCGGGACCAGGGGCAGACCCTGCTTCTCCGCGACCTGCTGCAGCGTCGCGGTGGCTTCCTCCCAGGTCTCGTCCGAGCCGACGTACTTCTCCGGGTCCTTGGTGGAGAGCTCCAGGTAGAAGTCGGTGAGCCCGTAGTCGCGGAGCAGGTTCAGCACGAAGGTGAGCGTGCGGTCGAGCTCCTCCGCCATCTGCTCCTTGGTGCAGTAGATGTGCGCGTCGTCCTGCGTGAAGCCGCGCGAGCGGGTCAGGCCGTGCACGACGCCCGACTTCTCGTAGCGATACACCGTGCCGAACTCGAAGAGGCGCAGCGGCAGTTCGCGGTAGGAGCGGCCGCGCGCGTCGAAGATCAGGTTGTGCATCGGGCAGTTCATCGGCTTGAGGTAGTAGTCCACCCCGTCGTCGAGCTGCATGGGCGGGTACATGCCGTCGGCGTACCAGTCCAGGTGGCCGGACTTCTCGAAGAGCTTGCCCTTGGTGGCGTGCGGGCTGTAGACGAACTCGTAGCCCTCCTCCTCGTGCCGGCGGCGCGAGTAGTCCTCCATGGCCCGGCGGACGACGCCGCCCTTGGGGTGGAAGACGGCGAGGCCGGGGCCGATCTCGTCGGGGAAGGAGAAGAGGTCCAGCTCGTTGCCGAGCTTGCGGTGGTCGCGCTTGGCGGCCTCCTCCAGGAACTCCAGGTGCGCCTTCAGCTCGTCCTTGGTCGGCCAGGCGGTGCCGTAGATGCGCTGGAGCATCGGGTTCTTCTCGCTGCCGCGCCAGTACGCGGCGGCGTTGCGCATCAGCTTGAACGCCGGGATGAACCGGGTGGTGGGCAGGTGCGGACCGCGACAGAGGTCCTTCCAGCACAGGTCACCGGTCTTGGGGTCGAGGTTGTCGTAGATGGTCAGCTCGCCGCCGCCCACCTCGACGTCCGCGCCGTCGTCCGAGGAGGCGGAGCCCTTGATGCCGATGAGCTCCAGCTTGTACGGCTCGTCGGCCAGCTCCTCGCGGGCGGCCTCGTCGGAGACCACGCGGCGGGAGAACTTCTGGCCCCGCTTCTGGATCTCCTGCATCTTCTTCTCGATGGCCTTGAGGTCCTCGGGGGTGAACGGCTTCTCGACGTCGAAGTCGTAGTAGAAGCCGTCCTTGACCGGCGGGCCGATGCCGAGCTTGGCGTCGGGGAAGAGCTCCTGCACGGCCTGGGCCATGACGTGCGCGGTGGAGTGGCGCAGGATGTTGAGGCCGTCCTCGGAGGAGATCTCCACCGGCTCGACGCTCTCGCCGTCCTGGAGCTCGTAGGAGAGGTCCTTCAGCTCGCCGCCGATGCGCGCGGCGACGACGGTGCGCTGACCGGGGAAGAGCTCGCCGGCCGTCGTGCCCGTCGTCACCACGTGCTCTTCCCGCTCGGAATCGCGTTGGATGATCACACGGACGTCTGACACCGGTCTCTCCTGTCTGAGGGGGCGCCTGCCTTCACATGGCTAAGCACTGCGAATCGTACCGAGCCGTACGCCCCCGACGCGAACGCCTTCCGGGCCGGACTACGGCTCCTCCCCCGCGCACGCCTCCTCGAAGGAGTCCACGTTCTCCTGGAGCGCCTTCATCAGCCGGTCCCGCTCGGCCTCGTCGACCTGGACGGGCGCGACCTGGGAGGCCCCGGTGAGCCGCCGGAAGCCGCCCCGGTTCTCCAGGCGCCCCTCCACCCGCAGCGGCAGCCCCACGAGGTGCGCGTGGCCCGCGATGCGGTACGCCTCCTCGTCCAGCTCCACCCGCACGTGCGCGACCTCGGCCCCCGCCAGCACCCGCAGCCGTACGATCCCGGCGCCGCGCGGCCCCGAGCGGCGCAGCCGGACCACCGCACCGGTCAGCCGCACCTGCACGGCGGGTTCGTCGCGGAGGTAGCGGGCTCCGGCGGCGCGCAGGGCGGGCAGGTCGCCCGGGGAGAACTCGACGGGCGCGGGGCGGGCCGGGCAGCCGTCCGGGGTGCCGGCGGCGGGCGCCCACCGCAGATCGATCCCGGCCCCCTCGGTGCCGCGCACCAGGGCGATCAGCGCCTCGGTCAGCTCCCGGCCGACGCCCGCCTCGACCGCGCTGTCGAAGGCCTCCATGCCGCCGGTGGCCCGCTGGTAGTCCACCGCCTCGCGGGTGGCGTGCAGGGCGTGGCAGAGCCGGACGGCGACGGCGCGCCCGGAGGCGACGGGGACGTACGCGGTGAGGGCGCGGCCGTCGGCCCCGGGCCCGATCAGGGCGTCGTCCAGGGCGGCGCGGGCTTTCCTGCGGTGGCGGGCGCCGTGGTAGCCGGCCCGGCCGCGGGCCGCGAGGGCCCCGGCCATGAGGACCTGCCGGGCGGCCGAGCGCAGCTCCTCCGCCTCGGTCCAGCCCGAGGCGCCCGCGGCGGCCGCCACCGACTCGGGGACCTCGCGCCACCAGCGGATCTCGTCGCTGGGCACGGTGAGGGAGACCAGGACGTCGCGGGCGGAGGGGTCGGCGCTGCGGCCGAGGGAGTCGAGGGCCTCCTCGATCAGCTCCCCGCTGTCGGGAAAGGCCGCGCTCTCGGGCAGCAGCAGGCTCGTCGCCCCGGCGGCGGATCCGGGCGGGGTCCAGCGGCCGTACCGTCCCGGTGCTCCCCCGCGCCGCTGCCAGCCGTGCCGGCGCAGGAGGGCGGCGAGGACGGCGGGATCGGGCAGCTCCGCACCGGCCACGGCGACCAGCGGCGGCCCGGGGCGGGCGGTGGGGTGCGAGCGGGCGGCGGGCAGTCCCGCCCCGCCCGTGGGCTCGTCCATCGACCGGTGCATCAGGGTCTCCCTCCGGCCCCGACCCGGGCCATGATGTCGCAGAGTGCGCGGTCGTCGAAGATCCGCGAGGTCGGGATGCGCACAGTGGTCCGGTACCGGCCCGTCACCGCGTGGCCGGCCAGGTTGGTCCAGTAGCAGCAGTGGCGCAGGTCGAGGCTGCCCGGTCCGGCGCGCAGCCAGTCGTCCTGGCTGCGGGGCACGAGCATCACGACCAGGATCTTGTGCACCGACACCGGGCTGCGGGCGAGCTTGACGAGGTGGGCGTTGTCGAGCGTGAAGGAGAACGCCCCGCCCGCGGGGTGCGGTGCTATCTGGTAGGTGCACTTGAGCTGCACCTTGATGGTCACTTCGTCGTCGACGGTGTGGGCCGGGGCGCCGTGGCTGACGTGCCAGTCGATGCCGTTGTCGGGAAAGGGCTGGGACAGCGAGCATCCCGCCGCCGCCGCGACGGCGTGCAGATAGCCCACCTGAAGGGTCTCCATGCAGGCGGTGGTGGCGAGGGAGCCGCGCAGCGGCGCGTCGAGCTGCTGCGGCAGCCGGGGCCCGAGGGCCTCGGCGCGGGTGGGTCCCCCGGGGTCGGGCTGCGCGAGCGCCATGGCTCCGTGTGCCTTCCGGGCGTGCCGATCGATGGCAGGTGGCCTGCCGGCGGGGTGTCGTGGGCTGGGCGGATCGACGGACGCCGGAGGTAACTTCCGTACGTCTCAACTGTGTTGTCACCGCATCGGACCGCCCGCAAACGGCGTATCAGGCAAACAGCCCGGGTATCACCGATATCGGGCAGAGGAATCATTCCATCTGCCGTGCAGGTGCGAGGAGTTCGGGGATGATGCACTGGTTCGAGGGGCCGCTGGCCGCTTTTGACACGGAGACGACAGGCGTGGACGTCGAGCAGGACCGGATCGTTTCGGCCGCTCTCGTCGCGCAGGACACCGCGGGCGGTCGCGTCCGCGTCACCCGCTGGCTGGTCAATCCGGGGGTTCCGGTCCCGCCCGGGGCGACCGAGATCCACGGTCTGACCGACGATCACCTTCAGCGCAACGGGCGTTGGCCCGCCCCGGTGATGGACGAGATAGCCCGTTCACTGGCGGAGAGCTGCGCGACGGGTCGGCCGCTGGTCGTGATGAACGCTCCCTTCGATCTGACGCTGCTGGACCGGGAGCTGAGGCGGCACCGGGCATCGTCGCTGGCCGGATATCTCGACGGCGTGCCGATGCGCGTCGTGGATCCGCGGGTGCTGGACAAACACCTGGACCGCTACCGCAAGGGCCGCCGTACGCTCACGGATCTGTGCGCGAGCTACGAGGTGGTGCTCGACGGGGCCCATGACGCGGCGGCCGACGCGACCGCGTCGCTGGAGCTGGTGCGGGCGGTGTGCCGGCGCTTCTCGGCCCGGATGGAGCGGCTGTCGCCGTCCGAGCTGCACACCCTTCAGGCCACCTGGCACGCGGCTCAGGCGCGCGGCCTGGAGGCGTGGTTCGCGAAGAGCGGGACGCCGGAGGCAGTGGATCCGGCGTGGCCGCTGCGCCCGGAACTGCCCGCGGCGGCGTGAGGGGTTCGAGGAGCCTGGACATGCGAAAGCCGGTCCGCGTGATGCTTGCGGACCGGCTTTCCCCGGTGGGCGATACTGGGTTCGAACCAGTGACCTCTTCGGTGTGAACGAAGCGCTCTCCCACTGAGCTAATCGCCCGGGAACGGGTTGAACCATACAGGGCTCCGCGGCCTTCGTTCAAACTCCTTCCCGCCTCTCCTTCCCGCCCTCCTTCCTCCCTCGTTCCCGTCGCGCTCTACTCAGGGCGGCGTGGCCGGGAAGTGAGTATCCGCGCGCATGTACGGGCGGGGTGGCCGGGGCCACACTCCCGTACATGGAACACGTGCCCCCGCCCGCCGAGGAACTGGCCCGCCTCGACCGAGAACTGGCCGAGCTGGACGCCCGCAGGGCCCAGCTGCTGACCCGGCGCGCCTGGCTGCTCGCCGCGCTGCGGCCGCCCGCGCCGACGGCCGCGCCCGGCTGGAACCCGTCGGGCTGGGGCGCGCCTCCCGCCGCTCCCGCGCAGCCGTGGGGTTACGTGCCGCCGAAGCAGCCGTCGGCCCCGCGCAGCGCCCAGAACATCCTGCTGACGCTGGGCGGTCTGCTGC
Organism: Streptomyces sp. NPDC091289; assembly: GCF_044757365.1. NCBI lineage: Bacteria > Bacillati > Actinomycetota > Actinomycetes > Kitasatosporales > Streptomycetaceae > Streptomyces > Streptomyces sp. NPDC091289. Next base: position 16,017 of record NZ_JBIVUT010000027.1, on the reverse strand, counting down.
TGACGGTCGCGGCCGTCGCGTTCACGCTGGTGAGCTGGGGCTCGATGGGGATCGGCGGCCGGTCGGCCGTGCTGGCCGCGGTGACGCTGGGGGCGCTGATCGCCCCGGCGGTGCTGCTGCGGCGGAAGCTGGCCGCCACGGCCGAGGCGCTGGTGGCCCTGGCCCTGGTGCTGACGCTGCTGGACGTGTACGCGTTCCACGCGGTGGCCGCGCCCCATACGGACGGGCTCGCTTTCACGGCTGTCGCCTCGGCGGTGCTCGCGGCGCTGTGGACGGCGTACGGGCTGGCGCTGGGGAAGCTGCGGCTGCCGTTGCCGGCCGCCGTGGTGCTGGCCCAGTGGCCGCTGCTGTTCTGGGCCTGGGCCGTGGGCGCACCGGCGCTGGTGGTCGGGTGGGCGCTGCTGGCCACAGCCGTGCTGGACGGGACGATCGCACTGCGGGGCAGGGGCACGGGGGTGCGGGTCACGGCGTGCGTCGGCGGAGCGGTGATGGGCTTCTTCGCCCTGATGGTGGGCCTGACGCTGTCCGTGACCGCCTCCGGTCCGCTCGATGCGGTGGCTCCGGGCGCGCTGCTGCTGGTGGCAGCGGCGGCGGCCCTGGCCGGGGCGTGGCACGCGCCGCGGGGTTTCGCGCGGATCGGCGGCGCGGTGGCCGGCCTCGCGGCGGTGGCCGCGGTGGGCGGCGTACCGGCGGCGGCGCTGTCGGACGGCTGGCTGGTGCTCGCGTACCTGCTGTGCGGCCTCGCCCTGACGGCGGTCGTACGGACCCGGCTGCCGAGGAACGCCGTATACGGGGTGCTGGCGGCGTCGGCCGCGGTGGTGGCCGGGGCCCTGGTGTGGGCGCTGCCGCCGGCCGCGGCGGTGCTGCTGGGCCCGGTGACGCAGTTGTCGGACGTGTGGGCGGGGTCGCCGGAAGCCCTCCGGTCCGCGCTGGGGTCGACGATGCGGTGGTCGGAGCTGTCGGCGGCCCCGGTGGTGCTCGTCCTGGTGGCCGGGCTGCTGGGGGCGGCGTACCGGTGGTGGCCGTCGCTGGCGCGGATCACCGCACCGCTGGCCGTGCCGAGGACGCCGGGCGCGGGCGGGACGGGCGCGGGGATGCCGGGCGCGGGGGCGCCGGGCGCGGACGGTACGGCGGCCCACGGGGTGGCGGCTCCCGGGACCGCGGCGCCCTGGCCGGCCTGGCCCGGCTGGTCCGGCTGGTCCGGTGCCGGTGCCGGTGCGGGTGCCGGTGTGCGCAGGCCGTCCGGTGCGGCGCTGCGCGGGGTCGCCGGTGCGGGGGCGGTGGTTCTCGGCTGGGGGGCGTTGCTGCTGGCCGGGGCCGTGCTGGACGTGCCCTACGCGCTCGCGGTGGCCGGGGAGACGGTCCTGGTGGCCGGTCTGCTCGCCCTGGCGGTCCGGGGTACCGGCAGCGACCGGGGCGCGTCGGCGGCGGTGCGGGTGACCGCGCTGGTGGCGGCGGTGTCCGGGGCGGTGGGCGTCGGGGTGCTGTCGCTGGCGTCGGAGGGGGCCTCCTACGCGGTGTTCGGCACGCTGGCGGTGCTGTTCGCCGGGGCGGCGGTCCGGGCGGGGTCCGAGGTGGAGCGGGCGGTGTGCGCGGTGGCCTCGACGGTCTGGGCGACCGTGCTGACGGGGTTCGCGGGTCGGTCCCTGGGGCTCGCCCCGCACGAGGCCGCGCCGCTGGTGCTCGTGGTGCCCGCGCTGACCGTGCTGCTCGGGGCACGGCTGCGGCGGAACCCGACGGCGTTGCCGGTGGAGCTGACGGGCGCGCTGGGGGCGCTGGTGGCCGTGGGGCTCGCGGTGTCCGACGCGCCGTTCCTGGCCCTGGTGCTGGCGTTGTGCGGGGTGCTGGCAGCGGGCGCGGCCGTGCGGCCCGAGCGGCGGCCGGTGGCGGGCTACCTGGCGGCGGCGCTGTTCGTGCTGGCCACCTGGGTGCGGCTGGCGGCCTCGGAGGTGTCGTTCCCGGAGGCGTACACGCTGCCGGTGACCGTGCCCGCACTGGTGGTCGGGGTGCTGCGGCGGCGCAGGGACCCGGAGGCGTCCTCGTGGACGGCGTACGGGCCGGGGCTCGCGGCGACGCTGCTGCCGAGCCTGGCGGTCGCCTGGACCGACACGGACTGGCTCCGGCCGCTGCTGCTGGGGGTGGCGGCGCTGGTCATCACGCTGCTGGGCGCGCGCTACCGCCTCCAGGCGCTGCTGCTGCTCGGCGGGGCGGTGCTGGCGCTGGACGGGCTGCACGAGCTGGCGCCGTACGTGGTGCAGGTGGCCGGGGCGCTCCCCCGCTGGCTGCCGCCGGCCCTGGCCGGGCTGCTGTTGCTGGTGGTGGGAGCCACGTACGAGCAGCGGCTGCGCGACGCCCGCCGGCTGAAGGACGCGCTGGGGCGGATGCGGTGAGCCGCGCCCGGGCCGGGGAAACGGGCCGGGCAACGCAGAGGGCCCGGGAGACGGAATCCGTCTCCCGGGCCCTCTGTCCGGGTGGGCGATACTGGGTTCGAACCAGTGACCTCTTCGGTGTGAACGAAGCGCTCTCCCACTGAGCTAATCGCCCGGGCGCACCGCAAACATTACCCCATGTCAGCGGTGCTCCTGGACCGTCCCCGACCGCCTCCGGGCTACTCGCTGATCTTCCACGGCATGGTGAGCCCGAACTTCCAGACGTAGATCCCGACCAGCACCGCCATGATCACGAGCCCCACCGTGGTGAGGATGATGTTGCGCCGCCGGACCTTGGGATCGAGGGCCCGCTGCGCCGCCTCGGTGACCTTGCGCTTGGTCCAGCGCAGCACCAGCTGGGCCCAGACGAACTCGGTCGCCCAGATCGCCATGCCGCCGAAGATCACCAGCCAGCCGGGGCCGGGCAGCACGAGCATGAGCACGCCCGCGATCACGACGCCGAGGCCGACGACGAAGACGCCGACCTGCCAGCTCAGGTGGAGCGCTTTTGATGCCTTGATGAAACCCGGTGCCCGCGAGCCCAGCTCACGTTCCACCCGGTCCGATTCCCCCGTGGCGGATGCCGGGGTCACCTTCTCGGCGACCTCGCTCCGCTCGTCACTCTCCGCGTTCATGAAGCTCAACTTACCCGACCTGTCTTCGTCACTGGATTGGGCGCATAACTCAAAGTTACACGCCGCCAGGGGAGGGGCCCGAAGCATCACAAATGGGTCAGAGGGGTTTACAACGCCACCGTAGGTGGCATGTCGATTTCGCCGACGTGCGAATCCCCGAGCGCACACTGAGCGAAAGGCCCTGGCGCTTATGAACACCACGGTCAGCTGCGAGCTGCACCTGCGCCTCGTTGTGTCGAGCGAGTCCTCACTGCCTGTACCCGCGGGCCTGCGGTATGACACGGCCGATCCCTATGCCGTGCACGCCACCTTCCACACCGGAGCGGAGGAGACGGTCGAATGGGTTTTCGCCCGTGACCTCCTTGCCGAGGGGCTGCACCGGCCCACCGGCACCGGAGACGTCCGCGTCTGGCCATCTCGTAGTCACGGTCAAGGCGTCGTATGCATCGCCCTGAGTTCCCCGGAGGGAGAAGCCCTGCTCGAAGCTCCGGCGCGGGCCCTGGAGTCGTTCCTGAAAAGGACCGACGCCGCGGTTCCGCCGGGCACCGAGCATCGTCACTTCGATCTCGACACGGAGCTCTCCCACATCCTGGCCGAGAGCTGAGCCAGGCAGAGAGCCGCTCGACGCCGTCGACTCGGGGAGACGACGTCGTGCCGACAACCGCATAGGGCAGACACCGGCGCCGTCGTCGCGGAATCCACCGCGACGGCGGCGCCGGTGCGCTCGCGGGACCCCTGCTCCCACCGGGAGCCGGAGGGACCGATTCCGCTCCCTGCCGGGCCCACGCCGGACCCGGCACCGGTGGGGCGAGCCAGTAGAGTCAGCCGCCATCGGCAGGCGCCCGCCCGCCGGAAGGCCAGGGAGCGAAGCGTGCTGATCCCTCACGACACCCGGATCGCCCTCGACACGGTGGTCGATCTGGTGAACACCGCACCGGAGAGCCGGCCGCCGCGGGACGACCCCGCGGACGGGCTCACGGGCGGATCCGAGGACGGTCTCGTCGATGTCCCCGCGCTGTACGCCTTCGCCGAGCGGCATCTCATCAGCGGGGTCGGCGCGCTCGGCGAGAGGGACCTGACCGCCGTGCGCGACGTACGGGCCCGGTTCGCCGAGGTCTTCGCCGCGCCCGACCCCCGTACCGCCGCCGACCTGGTCAACCGGCTCGTCGCGGCGGCCGGGACCACCCCGCAGCTCACCGACCACGACGGCTACGACTGGCATGTGCACTACTTCGCCCCGGACGCCTCGATCGCCGACCATCTCGCGGCCGACTGCGGCATGGCGCTGGCCTTCATCATCGTGGCGGGCGAGCAGGAGCGGCTGCGGCGCTGCGAGGCGCCGGGCTGCGGGCACGCGTTCGTCGACCTGTCGCGCAACCGCTCCCGCCGCTACTGCTCGAGCCGTACGTGCGGGAACCGGCTCCACGTCGCGGCCTACCGGGCCCGGCGCAAGGAAGCCGCGGGCTGACGTCCGCCCCGCCCCGCACGGTCGCCCGACGCGTCACAGCACGAAGAGATCGTGCAGGGCGGCCATCAGCAGCAGACCCCCGATCACCGTCAGGAAGATCATCAGGGGCGGCTGGGAGAGCGCGAAGAGACAGCCGCGGGGCTCTTCGGCGGGGGGTGCGGGGGCATCGCCCCGGGAAGTGTCCACCATCTCGGGGTGATCATGACGCACTCGCCGCCGGGTTGGCGATCAACCGGGGGCATTCCCCCGGGAGTTCACCGTCCCGTGGCCATCGATATTCGCTCCGGCGTACGGGTCGCCGTCAGGCATTCGGACCGGCGGGCCAGGATGCCGCGCTTCTCAGATGCCGTGCTTCTTGAGGATCGCCTCGATGTCGCTGAAGTCGTCGCCGGGCGCGGCGGCCTCCTGCTTCTTCTTCGACTTCGTCTGCGGCTGCGGCTGGGGCTTCGCGGCCGCCGCCGGTCCGGCCGTGGCGCCGGCGCCGAGCGAGGGGGCGGAGGCGGCCGGGGCGACCGCCTCGTTCCGCCCGGCGGCCCGCGCGGCCTTGCGTTCCGCGCGGGTGCTGCCGCTGCGGCGCTCGATGGCGCGGGTGGTCATGAACAGCAGCCAGGAAAGGCCGAGCACCCCGAAGCCGAGCCAGATACTCGGCTTGAAGGCGATCCCGGCGACCCACTCGACGACCCCGGTCAGCACGAGCCCGACCGGGACGAGGGAGTAGGCGGCGATCCTCGTCGCTGTGAGGAACCGTTTGCGGTACGCGGTCACCGCGGCGATGCCCAGGCCGGCCGCCGACACCGCGGAACAGATGGTCTCGGCAAGCATCAGGGCCTCCAGGCGCAGGGGGTACGTCCCTTCCATCCTGCACCGACGACCGCCGCCGGGGCCACGGCGGCGGCTCACTTCAGGGACATTTCAGGGCCGGACTCCTCCCCAGGGGGTGTCCCGGTCCCGATTGGGACGCGCCCGCCCCGCCTGGAAGACTGGCCGCATGAGCGATTCCACCCCCGCGGCACCGGTCGTCCTCGACCTCTGGTGCGATCTCGAATGCCCCGACTGCCACCGAGCCCTCGACGATGTGCACGCCCTGCGCGCCCGGTACGGCGACCGCGTCGAGATCCGGCTGCGGCACTTCCCGCTGGAGAAGCACCAGCACGCCTACGCCGCGGCCCAGGCCGCCGAGGAGGCGACGGACCAGGGCAAGGCCTGGCCGTACATCGAGGCCCTCCTGTCCCGCACCGCCGACCTCGGCCGCACGGGCGAGCCGGTACTCCTGGACGTGGCACGCGAACTGGGCCTGGACGTCGAGGAATTCGACACCGCGCTGATCGACGGCCGGCATCTGCTGATCGTCGACGCCGACCACGCGGAGGCCAAGGCGATCGGCGTCACCGGCACGCCCACCTATGTGATCGGCGACGAGCGGCTGGACGGCGGCAAGAGCCAGGACGGGCTGCGCGAGCGGATCGAGGAGATCGTCGACCGGACCCTGGCCGCGCAGAGCTGACCGGGCGCAGAGCTGACCGGGCACCGACCGGCCGGGAAACCGGCAGCGGCCGGTGGACCGGTCGGCGGACCGGCCGGGAAGCCCTACAACGTCTTGGCCAGGTTGTACCGCGTCGTCGCGTAGCCGAGGGACTCGTACAGCCGCAGGGCCGGGGTGTTGGAGGCGAAGACGTGCAGGCCGAGGCGGTTCGCGCCCGAGCCGCGGGTGATGTCCTCGGCGTGCAGCATCAGGGCCCGGCCGTGACCCCGGCCCCGGTGTTCCTCGCGCACCTCGACATCGAAGACGTATCCGGCCGGGCCGCCCGGCGGCAGCTCCCGCCGGGCCACCCACACATGGCCGACGACCTCGCCCGCGTGCACCAGCACCTCGAAGCGCACCCCCTCGGTCGCCAGTCCGTCCGGCAGGAGGGCGGCGTGGTCGGTCTCGGACTTGCGCCGGGCCTGCTCGGGCTCCACTCCGCGGTCGATCCAGTCCTGTGCGAAGGTCCGCACCGCGTCCTGCCGCCAGGCCGCGAACTCCTCCTCGCTCATCGCCCGCGCGGTGAGTCCGGTGGGCAGCGGGACCGGGTCCGGGCCGAGGTCCTTGACCATGTTGCGGCTGCGTTCGGTGTAGCCGAGGGCGGCCGCGAGGCATCGGGCGGGCTCGTTGCCGGCGGGGACCTCCACCCGTACCCGGGTGCAGCCCCATCCCCGCAGCACCTCCTCGGCGGCGAGCGCGGCGATGGTGCCCCGGCCGCGTCTGCGCCGGGACTCCTCCACGCTGAGGGAGCCCAGCACCCCGGCGGTCGCGCCGAACGCGTCGTCGGTGCTGATCGCGACGGTGCCGACGGGCCGCCCGTTGTCGCACACGTCGTACTGGCGGGCCCGCGCCCCGTCGGCGCCTTGCTGAAGCGGCCCGGACGGCCGGAGTGTCGTGGTCATCAAAGGGTTGTATCCCCTGCACGACACCCCGTCACGCGCTTTTCGGCGCCGCGCGGGACCCGTTGACGCCGCGCGGGACCCGTCGACGCCGCCGGAACCCGTCGGCCGTCGGAGCCCGTTACGGGTCGAGGTCGTCGCCGGCCCGCTCGGCGAAGATCCGCATGGCCTTCGCCGTCACCGGTCCGGTCTCCGGGGACAGCTCGCGGTCGTCGACCCGGTGCACCGCCTGGATGTCGCGGAGCGTCGAGGTCAGGAACACCTCGTCGGCCTCGGCGAGTACGTCCATCGGGAGGTCGGTCTCCTCGGCCCCGGTCCACTCCACCGCCAGGGCGCGGGTGATCCCGGCGAGACAGCCGGAGGCCACCGGCGGGGTGTGGATGCGGCCGTCCAGGACGACGAACACATTGGAGCCGGTGCCTTCGCAGAGGCGGCCGACGGTGTTGGGGAACAGCGCCTCGGACGCGCCCCGTTCCCGCGCCCGTGCCAGGGCGACGACGTTCTCGGCGTACGAGGTGGTCTTCAGGCCCGCGAGCGCGCCGCGTTCGTTGCGCGTCCAGGGGACGGTGATCACCGCCGTGCTGTCCGGGCGGCGACTCACCCCGTCGAGGGCGACGACAAGGCTCGGCCCGTCGGTGCCCCGGTCCGAGCCGAGCGGGGAAAGACCGCCGGTGTAGGTGATCCGCAGGCGTCCCAGGGGGACGGGGTTGGCATCGATGACCGCGGCGGCGGCGCGCCGGACCTCGTCGTGGTCCGGGTCGGGCAGGCCCAGGCCCCGGGCGGACCGGGTGAGGCGGTCGAGGTGCCGGGTCAGGGCGAAGGGGCGCCCCTCGCTCGTACGCACCGTCTCGAAGATGCCGTCGCCCACGGTCAGCCCGTGGTCGAGCACCGACAGCCGGGCGTCGTCGGCGCTCCGCAGTCCGCCGTTGACCCAGATCCTCATAGCGCGGTCCTTCCTGTCTCCAGATGCGCACCCGACGCTACAGCGAGCAGCCGGGAGGCCTTGAGTTCGGTCTCGTCCCATTCGCGCTCCGGGTCGGATCCCCAGGTGATCCCGGCGCCGGTCCCGAACCGCAGCAGCGGCGCGGGGCCGGTGCGGTCGATCCAGAAGGTCCGTATCCCGACGGCGAGCGAGGCCGTACCCCGGTCGGCGTCGACCCAGCCGATCGCACCGCAGTACGGCCCGCGCGGGGCCCGCTCCAGCTCGGCGATGATCCGCAGCGCGCTGGACTTCGGCGCCCCGGTGACCGAGCCGGGCGGGAAGGCCGCCGCGAACAGCTCGGGCCAGCCCGCCCCGTCGGCCAGCCGGCCCCGGACGGTGGAGACGAGGTGGACGAGGCCCGGATGCTTCTCCACCACGCAGAGATCGGGCACGCTCACGCTTCCGGTGGCGCAGACCCGGCCCAGGTCGTTGCGGACCAGGTCCACGATCATCACGTTCTCCGCGTGGTCCTTCTCCAGGAGATCGTCCTCGGTCCGCCCGGTGCCCTTGATCGGCCCGGACTCCACGGTCCGCCCGTCGCGACGCAGGAAGAGTTCCGGGGACGCGGTGGCGACCTCCACACCGTGGCCGGGCAGCCGGATCGTTCCCGCGTACGGGGCGGGGTTGCCGCGGGCGAGCAGCGAGGTCAGGGCATCGACGTCGGCCCCGGCCCCGCCGCCGGGGAGCGGCGCGGACAGCACGCGGCAGAGGTTGGCCTGGTAGACGTCGCCCGCCGCGATGTGTTCACGGATCCGCCGTACGCCCGCCGTGTAGGCGTCACGGTCCAGCGAGGAGGACCAGTCCCCGACGCCGGGCCCGCGCCAGGCTCCGGGCACGGGAGCGGGCACCGTCTCCTTGCGTACGTCGGAGAAGCGGGCACAGACGATACGGCCCTCGAAATCGGCGGATACCGCCCAGAAACCGGACGAGTCAAGAGCCGCGGGATCGTGGGTCACATCCTGCAGACCGGAGGCTATGAGGCCGTCGAAGCGGGCCAAGGGGGCGAGATCGGACACGCGAATGAGTCTAGGACGGTGTGCGGTGACCTGCGTCGGGGCGAGGTCACCGCAGCACGCTGCACAAACGCGTTTTTGTGCTGGCCCAGGAATCCGCTAGAGTTCAACACGTCGCCGGGACGCGGAAGCGGGCCGGGAAAGACAAGCGGACGTAGCTCAGTTGGTAGAGCGCAACCTTGCCAAGGTTGAGGTCGCCAGTTCGAACCTGGTCGTCCGCTCGCAGAAGGTGGGGGATTTTTCCCGAGCCCCCATCCCTGGTGGAGTGGCCGAGAGGCGAGGCAACGGCCTGCAAAGCCGTCTACACGGGTTCAAATCCCGTCTCCACCTCCAAGGACGATTAGCTCAGCGGGAGAGCGCTTCCCTGACACGGAAGAGGTCACTGGTTCAATCCCAGTATCGTCCACTGGTCCGCAAGGATCATCGGTCCGCAAGGATCCCCGCGCGATTAGCTCAGCGGGAGAGCGCTTCCCTGACACGGAAGAGGTCACTGGTTCAATCCCAGTATCGCGCACGCAGTACACGCAGGTTCACCCTGCGCGATTAGCTCAGCGGGAGAGCGCTTCCCTGACACGGAAGAGGTCACTGGTTCAATCCCAGTATCGCGCACCACCGAGAACCCCTGGTCGTCTCCACGACCGGGGGTTCTTTCGTTCCTCTTGCTTGCGGTCGGCCCCCTCCGTGGCCCGGCGGCGCGATGGCCGGCCTTCGGGCCACGGAGGAACGCTCAGGAACGATCAGGACGAGAACAGCATCCGGCCGAAGCCCTTCTGGCGGCGGTGGCCGTAGTGCCCGCCGTGCTGCGGCGCACCCCAGGCGGGGGCGTGGGCGGCGGGGGCGGCCGGGTACGCCTGCGGGGCGGGAGCGGCCGGGTAGCCGCCGGGGGCGGGGGGCGCGGGCGGAGCCTGCTGGGACCACTGGGACTCCAGGCGGGTCAGCGACTCCAGCTCGCCGTAGTCGAGGAATATCCCCCGGCAGCCACTGCACTGCTCGATCTGGACGCCGTTGCGGTTGTACGTGTTCATCGGCGCGTGACACTTCGGACACTGCATCATCGGCTCGGCTCCTCGCCCTCGTTGTGCCGTCGCCGGAATGTCGGAAGGTCTGCCCGGCCACGGTCCGTTCAGCCTACGACGCGGGGTCGGCGGCCAACTCGGGCGGCAGCGTAGCGATTCGGGCACAGGATTCGATCATCAACTGTTCGAGTTCGTCCGGATCGCGCTTCTCCGCAGCGCACTTGGCCAGGGCGAGGGCCGCCGTCTGCACCGTCAGCGCGCGGGCCGGGACGTCCAGTTCGGGCCAGGGGTCCCCGGTCGGGGGAACCGCGGGTCCCCCGGCGGACCGGTAGGCGTCCAGGAAGGCGGACCAGTCCTCGGGCGCCAGGAGCCCGGCCGCGTACCAGGCGGCGGGCCGGGCGAGGTCCCACGCCGGATCGCCCACCCCCGCGTCGTCCACGTCGATGAGCAGCCAGGGCCCGTCCGGCGCGGGATGGCGGACGAGCTGGCCGAGGTGCAGGTCCCCGTGGCACAGGAAGCCGGCCCTCCGGGCGGGCACCGGTGCCTCGCCCCTGGCCCAGGCGGGCAGGGCGCGCCAGCCGGCCAGCACGGGCAGGACGGCCGGGTCGCCGGGAAGGGCGGCGCGCATCCGGGCGACGGCCCGCGCCGCCTTGGCCGGTCCACGCATCGGCGGGAGCCGGAACGGGGGCTCCGTCCGGTGGAGGCGGGCGAGCAGCACGGCGGCCTCGGCCCAGGGAGCCGCCTCGGGGTCGGTGGGGTCGACGGGCGCGCCGAACGGCCAGAGCGTGACCGGGCGGGGAGCGGGCGCGGACGCGGGGTGCTCGGAGGGTCCTGGCCGCCGGGGGGTGCCGGAGGGCTCCGGGTGCCCGGAGTCGGTGGGCGACCGCTCCGGGGCGGTGAGCGGCGGGAGCAGGATCCCGGTGAGCCGCGGGGCGGCGGCCAGGGCGATCCGGGCCGCCAGCGCCTCGCGGTCGGTGTCGGCGGCGTGGGCCTTCGCCACGATCGCGCCGCTGCGGACCACCGTGCCGTCGGGCCGGTCCGCGAGGACCTGCGGCGGCTCGCACCCGCACCGCGTCCTGGTGGGGTGCGCGAGGCGGTGGGCGAGGGTGCCCAGGTCATGGACGACCGAGGTCTCGGTGGTGGTCAACGGCTCCCCCGGCGGCGGTCGGCCCGGCCGTGGCACCGGGCACGCGGTGAGCGTAACGCGCGAGCGGGTCCGGACAGCGCGATGCCCGGTCAGCTCCCCAGCTGACCGGACAAACGCTGCCGTCCGCCGCACCCCCGTCCCCACGGGGCTGTTGGCCGGATGTGTGGGTCCGGACCGCTCTTCCGGACCCCGGGCGCCGCTCAGCGCCCCAGCATCACCGCCACGGACGACGCCTGTGTGACCACCGCGTCCCAGCCGCCGAAGGCGACCACGAGCAGGGCCGCCAGGGGAAGGACCATCGCCGTCGCCACCAAGGGGTGACGGGTGCCGGACGAACGGGCGCCGAACGCGGCGTACGCCTTGCGTCCCTGCATACGGACCATCGTCCGCGTTGCCGTGTCCGACATGGTTCCTCTCCTGACCTGAATGGGGGCGGCGAGCGTGTGACCTCGGGGGACGAGTGCTGCGCCCGCCGCTTGATCTCAACATTAGGTAAGCGGCGAGCACGGGGCGTCATGCCCGCGTACCTAATCCCGGGCCTCCCGGAGGATGAGCCGTCGTCGATCGGCGTACTCCCCTGGGTGGAGACGGACCACCGGAGGTTGGGGTCATCCCGGAGGGGGCACGGGGCCGGTCCGGCAGGTGCCCGGTACCTGATGCGGTACGTGGTCGGTAGGCGCTTCGGTACGTGCCCGTCGGCCGCGCGGGTGCGCCCGGTGGGTGACTTCACTCACGCCCACCGCCCCCGGCGGGCGGCCGCCCCCGTGCCGGAGGCCGCCCGGGACACCACCACCCGGTATGCCGGGACGGTGGTCACCGCCTCCACGACGACCGCGGTCCGCCGTTCCCGCAGTGATCCAATCCCCCTTGCCCGGTGGCCCCTTGAGCGGGCCGGCCGGCCGAGAGGCCCGGATCCGCTGCGCCCTGACCCCTCTTCATCTCTCCCGTACGGCACGGACAATCGAATCCCCGGTGAGGGCGCGGCCTCTGAGCGCGCCGGGCGCGGGGTACGTAAGCTGTGCCTCGTCAGGCGGACCAGGCAGCGGGGATGGGCAGACGATGGCGATGATGCGGCTCCGGCGCGAGGACCCGCGTCTCGTCGGCTCGTTCCGGCTGCACCGGCGGCTCGGCGCGGGTGGCATGGGCGTCGTCTACCTCGGCTCCGACCGGCGCGGCCAGCGGGTCGCGCTCAAGGTGATCCGGCCCGACCTGGCGGAGGATCAGGAGTTCCGCTCGCGGTTCGCGCGCGAGGTGTCGGCGGCCCGGCGGATCCGCGGCGGCTGCACGGCCCGGCTGGTCGCCGCCGATCTGGAGGCGGACCGCCCGTGGTTCGCGACGCAGTACGTGCCCGGCCCCTCGCTGCACGACAAGGTCGCCGAGGAGGGCCCCCTGCCCGCCGCCGAGGTCGCCTCGATCGGGGCGGCGCTCTCCGAGGGCCTGGTGGCGGTGCACGAGGCGGGGGTGGTCCACCGCGACCTGAAGCCGTCGAACATCCTCCTCTCCCCCAAGGGCCCCCGCATCATCGACTTCGGCATCGCCTGGGCGACCGGGGCGAGCACGCTCACCCATGTCGGTACGGCGGTGGGGTCGCCCGGGTTCCTCGCGCCCGAGCAGGTGCGGGGCGCGGCGGTGACGCCCGCGACGGACGTCTTCTCGCTCGGCGCGACGCTGGCGTACGCGGCGATGGCCGACTCCCCCTTCGGGCACGGCAGTTCCGAGGTGATGCTGTACCGCGTCGTGCACGAGGAGCCGCAGCTCCACGATGTCCACGACGCGTTGGCCCCGCTGGTGCGCGCCTGTCTGGCGAAGGACCCGGAGGAGCGGCCCAGCACGCTCCAACTGTCCATGCGGCTCAAGGAGATCGCGGCGCGCGAGGCGCAGGGGCTGCACGAGAGCCGGCCGCCCGTCCAGCGCTCCGCCCAGGACGCCGACCGGCCGACCGGGCGGATGGCCGATCCGTACGCCGAACAGCACACCCGCCGTTCCGATGGCCCGTCCGCCTCCCGCCCCCAGCCGGGCAGGCGCGGCGCGCCCGCGCGTTCGGGTCCGCCGCGCACCGGTGGCTCGCGCCCGCAGCAGGCGTCACGCAACACGACGCGTTCCGGGGGGAAGCGGCAGGGGTCCCCGGCCGGGACGAACGGCCGGCCCGGGACCCGCTCCGGGGGCCGCTCGACCTCGGCGGGGCGGCGTCCGGCCAATCCGCGGCTGCTGCGTCAGCGGCTGGTGGTGTTCGTCGTGGTGACGCTGCTGGTGGCGCTGGGCATCGCGGCGGCGCAGGGTTGCCAGGGGCCGGCCCGAGGTCTCGGCGGGAGCGAGCAGCCGGACCGTGCGCCTCGGGCGCAGGCCTGGCAGGCGTGGCAGGACAGTCCCGGTGGCTCCGGTGATCATCCGGTCCGGGGTGTGCAAGGGGCGGCACGGTCGTCCTGACGCCGGAGCCCCTGTACGTCGGGGCCCCTGCGGCGGCTTGTCCGTGCTCAGCTCTCCGGGCGGCCCGTGGCCACCGCGTAGAACGCGACGGCTGCCGCCGCGCCCACGTTCAGCGAGTCGACGCCGTGCGCCATCGGGATGCGGACCCATGCGTCGGCGGCCATCAGGGCCTGCGTGGACAGCCCGTCGCCCTCCGCGCCGAGCATCAGCGCCACCCGCTCCAACCGGTGCGGGGCCGCCTCGTCGATGCTGGTGGCCTTGGCGTCCGGGGTGAGGGCGAGGAGCCGGAAGCCGGCCTCCCGTACCGTCTCCAGCCCCTTGGGCCAGGCTTCCAGCCGGGCGTAGGGCACGGAGAAGACCGCGCCCATGGAGACCTTGACCGAGCGCCGGTAGAGCGGGTCGGCGCAGTCCGGTGAGAGCAGGACGGCGTCCATGCCGAGCGCGGCCGCGCTGCGGAAGATGGCGCCGATGTTGGTGTGGTCGTTCACCGACTCCATGACCACCACCCGGCGTGCGGTGGCGAGCAGTTCGTCGGAGGCGGGCAGCGGCTTGCGCTGCATGGAGGCGAGCGCCCCGCGGTGCACGTGGTAGCCGGTGACCCGTTCGGCGAGCTCGGGGGCGACGGCGTACACCGGGGCCGGAACCTCGTCGATGACGTCGCGCATGACGTCGACCCACTTGGCCGAGAGCAGCATGGACCGCATCTCGTACCCGGTCTGCCGGGCGCGTCGGATCACCTTCTCGCCCTCGGCGATGAAGAGGCCCTCGGCGGGTTCGCGTCGTCGTCGCAGCTCGACGTCGGTCAGGCCGATGTAGTCGCTCAGCCGGGGGTCGTCGGGGTCGTCGACGGTGATGAGTTCTGCCACAGGGTGATACTGCCTTGTCCGGTGTGTGGTGCCAACGCCTGGGAACGAGATACGTAACCGCGGGTTACTTCTCCGTCGGCTGTTCGGCCGGGGCCGTCCTCGGTGCGGAGTCCGGGCCGACCGCGACGACCTCGCCGATGACGATCACGGCGGGCGGGCGCACGTCCTCGGCGACCGCACGCTCGCCGACGTCCGCGAGGGTCGCGTCGACCCGGCGCTGGGCGGCGGTGGTGCCCTCCTGGACGAGGGCGACCGGGGTGGCCGGGTCCTTGCCGTGGGCGATCAGGGCGGCGGCGATGGCGCCGATCTTGTCGACGGCCATCAGCAGGACGAGGGTGCCGCGCAGCCGGGCGATGGCCTCCCAGTCGACCAGCGAACGCGGGTCCTCGGGGGCGACATGGCCGCTGACCACGGTGAACTCATGGGCGACGCCCCGGTGGGTGACCGGGATGCCGGCCGCTCCGGGGACGGAGATGGTGCTGGAGATCCCGGGGACCACCGTGCAGGGGATGCCTTCGGCGGCCAGGGCCTGGGCCTCCTCCATGCCGCGGCCGAAGACGAACGGGTCGCCGCCCTTGAGCCGGACCACGGACTTGCCCGCCTTGGCGTGCTCGATGAGCGCCTGGTTGATCGCCTCCTGGGCCATGAACCGCCCGTACGGGATCTTCGCCGCGTCGATCACCTCGACGTGCGGCGGGAGTTCGTCGAGCAGGTCGCGGGGGCCGAGGCGGTCGGCGATGACCACGTCGGCCTCGGCGAGGAGGCGGCGGCCGCGCACCGTGATCAGGTCCGGGTCGCCGGGGCCGCCGCCGACGAGCGCGACGCCGGGGGCGCGGGTGCGGTGGTGCGGGGCGGTGAGGGTGCCGTCGCGCAGGCCCTCGACGATGGCGTCGCGGATGGCGGCGGAGTGCCGGGGGTCGCGGCCCTGGGAGGTGGTGGTGAGGACGGCGACGGTCACGTTCTCGCTGCGTCCGGTGGCCGGGGTCCAGGCGGTGGCGGCCTCGGCGTCATCGGCCCGGACGCACCAGGTGCGGGTGCGCTCTGCCTCGGCGGACGCGGCGTCGTTGGCCGGGGTGTCGGAGGAGGCGATCAGGGCGTACCAGGTGTCGGCGAGGTCGCCGTCCTGGTAGCGGCGGCGCTCCCAGCGGATCTCCCCGGCGTCCGCCATGGCCTCGACGGAGGGCGTCGCGGACGGGGAGACCAGGGTGATGACGGCACCGGTGGCGATGAGCTGCGGCAGTCGGCGCTGGGCGACCTGGCCGCCGCCGACGACGACGACCCGGCGGCCGTGCAGGCGCAGGCCTACGGGGTACGCGGGGTGGTCGGCGTGATCGGTGTGACCCGCGCGGTCGGCGTGGTCTGCGGGCTCGGCCATGGCGGTACGGCTCCTCGTGCGGGTGCTGCGTTGCGTGCCGCTGCGGCTGTGGAGCGGCTGTGACGTGCGGAAAGTGGGGTTCCCGGGTGGGGAACACGATACGGGGTGGGGGTGGGTGGGGCGCCTGCGGCGGGCCCTCTCCCCTACCCGCCCCTTCCCGAAACCGGGGGGGCGCCCCCCCCCCCCCCCCGGCCCCCGCCCCCGGGGCCGGGGGGGGGTCGAAACCCAACGCCCCCAC